>JBJEIU010000230.1:0-2263 GCA_051877355.1 Hominilimicola sp. | reverse complement strand
AAATACGGGTCAACCTTATTCTGCAAATCGCCCGGCAGAAATCCCAGCTTTTCACCTGCTTCAACGGCAGGTCTTGTAAGAATAATACGGTTTACTTCTTTACTTCTAAGTGCCGTTACGGCCTTTGCAACGGCAAGGTATGTTTTTCCCGTTCCGGCAGGACCTATTCCGAACACGATTGTATTGTTTTCTATTGCGTCCACGTACTTTTTCTGTCCGAGAGTCTTTGTCTTTATCGGGTGTCCCTTGGCGCTTATGGCAATACAGTCATCGCCCATCATTTTTATATCAATACCGCCGTTTTCCTGTACCATTGTTATGGCGTACAGCACCTTTTGCTGGTCAATCAACTCACCGCGCGATATAATCTGCATAAGCAGATTTATAACCTGACCGGCTTTTTCTACATTATCCTCCTCTCCTGTAATACGCAATGCGTTATCGCGTGAAGCAATGTTCACTGCCAAAGCTTTTTCAAGCATTTTCACGTTTTCATCAAAATTACCGAACAGCGCCGATAAATCAACCTCCTGCGGCACTTCTATCTGTCTGTTTATCAAATATTTCCTCTCCTTTATCTTCTTCAGCGTTTATTGGCTGCATAGTTGCTATATTCTGAATAAAATTCATTTCCAGTGTTACGTTTATTGTTTCATTATCTGTTTTTTCGTATTCAATATTTTCGTCAGTAAGCTCACTTCCCACAGTAAGCTCCTTGGCTATTTTTCCCTCAAGGTCATTTTTTGCAAATTCAACCGCCGTTTCAATGCTGAGCGGTTCGCGGTTTACTGAAATCTCGTCATATTTTATCGTATCAAGGGCAATCCCCGTGTATCCAAAAAACGGAATATACAACTCATGGCGCTTTTCAGATTTGTCATAGTCCTCGTATTCAACTTCCTTTTGCGGAAGTGAAAACATTTTTCCAAACACCTCAACGGAATAAAATGTTTTGTGCTTCCCAGTCGGTATCCTTGACTCGTAATACAGCTTATACTCACCCGACCTTTTATGGATTGTGTAAGCCTCAACCTCCGCCATTGAATGAACGTATATGTATTCTTCGGCATACCCCTCCTTGTAGGTTGCGACCTTGCCCGAAACTATCACATCTCCCGTACTTACTGCATCGCCCTCGCGTACCGTCTCCTCACCGTTTTTAACAGTCATTTTCTTTATTACGCCGTCACAGGAGGCGACTATGTCACATGGCGTATCCTTATCCACTACGTTCGGCGGAATAATCTTCTCATATATTTCAACTCTTGCCTTTGCACCCTCAATATATACCCACGCCCATGCAATATTATCCGTTCCGTTTATAATCTCTCGTTTTATATCCATTCCGTCAGGCAGACTGCGTTTAAGAGCGCCGCTTTTAATCCCCAGTTCATCAAGCGTTTCAATAATGCTGTTTATATCGCTGTTTTCAACACCATTAATTTCCACAAGCCATATAAACTGCGTTGACACGGCGCACAGTATGATACACAGCGCAAGCATCACAAGGAAAACATACCTCTTTCTGTAAAGACGCAGCATATGTTTAAGTCCGTGCTTTTCCTTTATACTCACCTTTACGCGGCACTTTCTTGCTATATCGCGTATAAGGAAAAAGTCACTGCACGCCATTGCCAGTTCAATGCCGTTTTCACAGGGAATAGTATTCCATACCTGAATGTTTCGTCTCAGGCAGATATTGAGAAATCTTTCCGCGCCTTTTCCATATATTTTTATTATAACATATCCATGCAGAAATTTAAAGAACTTATTGAACATTTTTTACTCCCTTTTTCAGATTTCGTATTCCACGCGGCTAAAGCACCCGGAAATGACTATATCCTCAAGGCGTATACGGTCTATGACAAGATTTTTCCCGCATACGCGCACTATACCCATAGCGGTGGATATGCGTATTTCGGTATCGGTATATTCAAGTATACCTTTATGATTCTCGATATATATTTCCTTATCGCCCGAAATTGTAAGGCGCGGTATATTCATAATAACGTCCTTCGGCACGCCCCACGCGTCCGCCGCTCTTTCTGAAATGCGTTTTTTCATCTACATCAGCTCCTACGTATAATTTATGATTATGAAACGGTTTTAAGTACAAAAAACAAATCATATAATGAAACAAACAACCGATAGGAGATTTTAAAATGAAAGTGAAAAAAATACTGATTTATGCGTTTGCCGTCGGAGCCGTTATTCTGCTTGTAAAAAACGCGTCAAATGCGATTGTTTACGCATCTGACGCGCT
>JBJEIU010000229.1:0-2299 GCA_051877355.1 Hominilimicola sp. | reverse complement strand
TGAAGGAATTGAAGAACACCAAAAGTATTTTACATACAGAAGATAAAATAAACATTATCAAGGACGGTACAAGCTCCAAAGCAACATATTATGAGCATATTCACAAGTTAGTATCGTTGTTCGGTCTGACAGAGCAGGCAATTGATATTATGCGCAATATGACGCTTGTTCCTTATGACGGCATATTACCGCGTCTGTTTGCAAAATGGATAGGTCTTGACAATCTCAATACTGTAAATGGGCTTATTGAATATGGATTTATTCAGATGAACGACTACAGAAAAATTGCGCTCCATCCTCTTATACAGGAAATTGTTATTGATGATACAAAGCCGAGTATTGTAAGCTGTGCATTATTGCTAAACACGCTGAGAGAGCTGTGTCTGCTACACGGCTTGGATTTGCCTTATCACAATATCATGTTTAAGATAATTGAGAATACTGTATCAATAGCGGATAAGGATGATATGAACTCCTATCTACTGTTCTTAGAGGACACATTCCCGTATATGGAGAAATACGCATATCGTCACGGCATGGAATTGATTATTTCCGAATTTGAAAAGCTGATAAAGGATTTTCACTACGGCACGATTGAAAAAGCGATGTTCCTCGACTACAAAGCCGCTTATGAGCATATATGCAATCAAAATCATAAAAAGGCATTACAGTATGAGCAGCAGGCGATTAAGTACTGTGATGAACTTGTAAATACAAATCCTCACTTGGCGGCGAATATCTACGGAAATATCGGCGGCTTGTATCACAGCACGGGGCAAACAGAAAAAGCAAAGACCTATATGGAACAGGCTTATCATATATTGGCAGAGAACAACCTGCAATTTACAAACGACAGCGTAATTCAGATGTGCAACTATGCTAACTTAGCCGCAAATATGGGTGAGCCCCGCAAGGCAGTTAAGGCTCTTGAAGCTTGTGCAGAAGCCGTAAGAGAATACAATTCGGATAACAACAGTGATTATGCTAACCTTCTCTGGGATATAGGGTGTATTTATATGCAGCTTAGGGATAGGGACAATGCTCTTGCATATTTTAAGACAGCATTGAAGATATACAATGATTTATGGAAAAACGAACCTGACCTATTGCAGATGAAACTATCCGAGCTTAAAAAGCTGGCTACTGTGTACGGAATGAATACATTACCATTAATTCAACCATAAACAAGTTGAACAAATTGTAAAAAATATAATAAAGGTATTGACATATTTCATAAAAGAACGTATAATAATAGTGTAAAGACGGGCAACGGCGAGTGTCCGCCAGAGCGTTAAAACGAAATGTTGTGTCAGCAGGCAGTGTTTCGTGTAGCTCTCGATGGGTTGTATGTGCAGACCGCAAGCTGACTTTATGCACGCAGGACGTGCAGACAGAAAACATTCAGAAAGGCTCTGTTTTATAGCAGGGCTTTTCTTTATGATACGGAGGATTTTTATGGATAAACTACAGGAACGTGCAGCGGCATTTCGCCGTTTAATGGATTATGAATATAAAATTATACTTGGCAGAAAAGGGAAGCAAACCGAACTATCTATAAATTTTGAAGCATCGGATTTTTTTCACTTAATAGGATTGCATAAGCTGACCGATATTGTAAACGGCAGGCTTCCGTCTGGAAAAATTTTCTATGATTGTTTAAGGGGAAATATTACATACGAGCAATTAACTAAAAGTTTATTCTTTGATGTTCTTGGTAATAGATTTGAATATTTTCATTGTTTAGAAAAAATGCTTGACAGTAACGATATGATTTTTAAGTGCAATACTTCAATGCTTAAAAACTTCTCCCGTATTACTGCCGATTTTGAACTTAAAAACATGTATGAAGCACTTACCTTTTATCTGTTTATAGAGAAGCGTGCGTATTCTGAATATCAGTATTGTAAATCATTTATAAATAATGACATTGTTGATTATACTTACGGTCAAACGAAAATGACTTTGTTATACAAAGAAAAAATAAATATAAAAACAGGAAAAAGCCAAATTCAATATGACAGATTAACACAAAATAATAATTAGTCAATTTCCGCTCAATTTGCAGTCAATGTAATTTTGCCTTCTTTCGAGTAAACTTATATCAGAGTTTACAGCGAAAGGAGGCATTTTATTATGCCCAATAATTTACAACATGCCGCGCTTGCCAAATCATATAAGCGCATACGCGGCAATACTACATTTATTATTTCATCATTCGGAAATCCGAACACAACAAAGACGGCTGATGACCTTATTCTCAAAATGCGCGAGCAGTGCGCCCAGACTGCGCGGAGTTACC
>JBJEIU010000228.1:0-2299 GCA_051877355.1 Hominilimicola sp. | reverse complement strand
AAATCAAGCGTAAGAAAATCGCCGTTTTCAATTTTTTTATCGGTTGCCACTCCATGCGGCATGGCGCTGCGCACTCCCGACGCTGCAATCGTGTCAAATGATAACGCTGCCGCACCCGCATTCTTCATGAATCTTTCCAGTTCAAGCGCGATTTCACGTTCTGTTCTGCCTGCCTTAATTCTTTTAAGAATATAAGAAAAGGCTTCATCGCCTATTTTTTCCGCTTCGGCAATTTTTTTGATTTCCTCAACGTCCTTTATCTCCCGCAGTGAGTTTATTGTTTTTTGCATCTCAACAAAATCCTGATTATCAGCCAGCTTCATCCTGAGACGCTTATATTCCCTGACGCTCATCGCATTTTCTTCAAAGCCGATATACTTTGCAGATGTTTTTGAAAACACCTTTTCAAAGCCGTCCTTTACGTCAAGCACCTCAAATCCCTTTGCCTGCTGATGCGCCTGAATTGTATAGCGTGAATCGGTTATAATATATCTTCCATTGCGTGAAATCAGAAGATACGCGTCCTCTGATGTAAAACCGCTGTAATAAAAAATATTCGGATAACTTGATATAAAAATCGCTTCATTGTCATGCAGCTGTTCACACAACCTGTCTGCTCTGTTCTGCATTATTTACATCTCTTTTCAATTTATTTTGTTACAAGATATTCAAGTGCCAGTTCGTACCCTTTGAAGCCCAAACCGCATATCTGACCGATACATTCGGGAACAATAACAGAAGTATGTCTAAATTCCTCGCGCTTGTGAATATTAGAAATATGTACCTCTATAACATCCATTTTAACCGAGCCGAACGCATCACGTATTGCATAGGAATAGTGAGTAAACGCGCCGGGATTAATTATAATTCCGTCATAATTGCCCATTGCGCCGTGGATTTTCTCAACTATTTCACCCTCAAAATTACTCTGAAAAAAATCAACCTCCACGCCAAGCTCCTGCGCCTTTTTCGTAAGATTGCTTTCCAAATCAGAAAGGGTACTGTTGCCGTAAATTCCCGGCTCGCGTATGCCAAGCATATTCAGATTTACGCCATTAATAACAAGATATTTTTTCATGTATTTTCCCTCTTTTAAATATTATCTATTTCTTTCATAAGCTCGTCAATAATTTCGCTTTCCCTGACCTTACGTATTATCTCGCCTTTTTTGAATATAAGTCCCTCGCCTTTTCCGCCTGCAATACCTATATCAGCTTCTCTCGCCTCGCCGGGTCCATTTACAGCGCAGCCCATAACAGCGATTTTTATAGGCTTCTTTAAATTCTGCACACGTCTTTCAACCTCATTTGCTATCGGTATAAGGTCAATCTGCGTGCGCCCGCAGGTGGGACAAGACACAATTTCAACAGTTGTTTTCCTAAGTCCCAACACCTTTTGTATGTCGTATGCTGTGTAAATTTCCTCCACAGGATTAGCCGTAAGCGAAACACGCATTGTGTCGCCTATTCCCTCCGCAAGCAGCGCACCTATTCCGACTGAGGATTTTATCGTTCCGCTTTTTAGCGTCCCCGATTCCGTAACGCCGATATGCAGAGGAATGTCAGATATTTCATTGAATTTTCTGTACGCGTCAAGCATTTTCGGCACATCTGAAATCTTTATTGATACTACAATATCGTTGAAATTCAGTTCATCAAGTATTGCAACATGTCCCATTGCGCTTTCAACAAGCGCGTCCGCGGTAACACCGCCGTATTTTTGCAGCAGATTTTTTTCGAGTGAGCCGCCGTTTACGCCTATTCTTATTGGAATTTGATATGATTTAGCCATTTCCACAACCTGCTTTACTCTTTCCCTATCGCCTATATTTCCCGGGTTTATTCTGACCTTGTCTGCGCCGTTTTTCATACACTCCAGCGCAAGACGATAATCAAAATGAATATCTACCACAAGCGGAATATGGATTTGCTTTTTTATGTCCCCAACCGCCTGTGCGGCTTCCATGTCAGGAACAGCAACACGGATTATTTCACAGCCCGCATTTTCAAGCTCATGTATCTGATTTACCGTTGCCTTTACGTCGCGCGTATCTGTGTTGCACATAGACTGTATCGCAATCGGATTATCTCCGCCGATTTTCACTCCGCCTATATTTACAACTCTCTTTTGTTTCCTCATAATATACCTCACTAACCGAACAATCTCATTATATCATGGAATGATACAAATAAAATAAACAATAACAGCAGCAGCATACCCACTGCGTGTACTATTCCCTCTTTTTCAGGTGGTATCGGCTTCCTTCTTACTATTTCAATCAGTACAAACAGTATTCTGC
>JBJEIU010000227.1:0-2309 GCA_051877355.1 Hominilimicola sp. | reverse complement strand
ACTCCTTTGGTGCATTGCAGTGAGGGCAGATATAGTTGTCAGGAATATCGCAAATGATATCAATTAAACGAGTTACAGAAATTTTTAACTTTGAACGATAACCAATCATACGAAAACGATGTCTTGTTAGTGACTTTAGCTCTTGAATCTGATATAATGAAGGAGAATAGGATTTTGATTCATCAGAAAAGAGCATAGTTGCAATGACTTTGGCGTCACACTTATCTGTTTTGGTTTTTCTAAGGGTTCCGGCCTTACGAAACGCGTTAGTAACTAAAGGATTGAGTACGGTAATACTAAATCCTTTAGAATACAGATAGTTTGTAATATTTGTGCTGTAATGACCTGTTGATTCTACGCTGTGTTTCCGCAAACTCTATGTTGAATGTATCCTTGCTATATATAAAACGTCGTGCGTTATCTAACTAATTAACAAATAAACATAGAGCTGTGGTTAGAGCCTCCAAAGGAAACAGTCAGCTTATATAGGGAAGCTGCCGTAGGAATTGATACTAATCCACAGCGTCTACATTAGATTATATAGAAAATAATCAGAAAGGAAAATGTGTAGTGAATTTCCCTATGAGTTCATTATACAAGGTGTTTCCTTCGGCTCTTGAATCAACCGGGATGGATATGGCATTTGCACAGATCAATGTGATTCATGACGATCTTTCGTTCACCTGCATTATCCCTTCAGACGATGCCGCAGATGAGGTGCCAAAAAACGCTTTTGATAACACGGCGGTTTATGAAGATATTTGGTATAAAATAGAACCATATGCATCAAGGAAGAAAATCGTAGTTCCTACTATAAATAGTGTTCTGAATGCTCATCATAATGAGGAGTGATAACCCTTGGGTAGAGTACAGACATAGTCCTGGATTAACAGCATAAATAGTCCGGGAATATGTCCGCACCCCCTTATTTTAGTGAGGGCTTCTTTTGAATACTAACCTCTCTTAGATAAAGTTTAAAAATGGAATGAGGATTAAATAACTCCCCAAAAACACCAAAGGCTTGTAAGCAGTGGCTTGCAAGCCTTTTTGCACCCACAAAATCAAAAGATGCACCCACTTGCACCCGAAAAATTAAATTATGCACCCAACTCGTCCATGAAATTTGTAATAATTGAATTGTATCAAAGACAGCGTGCAGAAGGATATAAGAACTCAGAAATTGATACAATTTAATTGTTGAGGAAGTGTGTTTTTTTCTTTACGCGCGCAGAAATGAGTGGTATAATTTAATAAGAAACTTTTATGAGAATTCAAGGAGTAAACAATGGATTATCTTTCATATAATATTTCGGAAAATCTGAAACGTATACGCGCCTCGCGCGGTATCAGCCTGGACGCGGCGGCAGAGCAGACAGGCGTGAGCAAGAGTATGCTCCATCAGATAGAGCATGGCGATGCAAATCCGTCAATAAATGTGCTTGGAAAAATCGCAAGCGGGCTGCGCATAGAATTCAGCGAGCTTATCGCGTCTCCGCCCGAAGCATCGTGTCTGGTTAAAATATCGGACCTGTTTCCGATAAAGGAGGCAGAGGGCAAGTATTCGGTAAAAACCTGTTTCCCTTATGAGGACAACAGAAAGATTGAAATTTATCGCATAGATATAGAGCCGGGCGGCATATATATGAGCGGCGGACACGGCAGCGGCACGCGTGAATATCTTGCCGTGCTTGAGGGCGAGGTAACTGTGGAAACAGATAATGAATTTCAAACCGTGGGAGTGGACGAGGTATTCCGATTCAACTGTGAGCATATGCACACATACAGCAACCGCGGTAGTGTAAAAACAAGTGTGCTGTGTTTCTTTGTTGTTTAATATAATTGTGTTCGATATATTGAACAAAATGTTTAGAATACAAAAGAGTGATTTTTATAATAAGATATGACACACATGATTTCCATAAGAAAAATAGCGCAAATATATAGAAAAGATAACATTTTTTGAGATTTTTTGAAAAAAATAAAAAAAGCTATTGACAATTTATAAAAATGGTGCTAATATAAACTTGTTCAATATAAAGTACATAAATTAAGGGCAATGATGTCATTCTCTTCAGAGAAGATACCATTGCCCATTTTTAATTTTAAGATTAGGAGATGTTTAATTATGAAACTACAGGAAATGGGATTAACGGCGCAGGATATTAAAGACAAGGTGAATAAGTACATGATTGAAACCTATGAGCGTTTCGATTTCCTTGCCGACAGCGCAAAGGGCGTACATATGTATGACGAGAACGGCACAGAATACCTTGATTTTTACGCAGGTATCGCAGTAAACTCAGCAGGTA
>JBJEIU010000226.1:0-10868 GCA_051877355.1 Hominilimicola sp. | reverse complement strand
CTGTACGACAGCACAATTCCCGAATTTCTTTCAAAAAAGGAGGCATTGTCCGTAAGCCTTGTGCAGTCGCTTATGAAAGCAAGCAGCATTGAGGCAGACGCTTTGGAAACAGCCGCCATTGCCGCCAACACGGCGTATGTAGCGCCGTACCTTGCAACCGTTTGCGCAAGAAGCGGTTACTGCACCTTGTTATCATCGGGTATTCCTAAAAATTATCCTCTGCCGCTCTCAGGCTATAAAATCCTGTCTGCCCACTGTACAGAAAAGGAAAAAGACCGTTCAAGACCGATAAAATCCGCATTTGAAGCAATCCGCCGCAGATATCCGCACGTAGGTTCAATCGCCGATATAACTCTGAAAATGTTTAACAGCGCCGCAGACGCCGTACGCGATAAAACCGCCCTGCGGTATATGTACCACCTGATAAACGAAAACGCGCGCATAAACAGCGTCACAGCCGCGCTGAAACGGTGTGACACACGGACGCTGTTTCGCGAAATGAACAATTCACAGAAATCAATGGAGCGTTTCTGGGACATTGGCAGTGAGCATATATTTCTTGCTCACTGTGCCCGAGGTCTGGACGGCGTTGCCGCCGTGCGATGCTGGAAAAACGGCATTATCGCCATAACAGAAGAGGATAAAGTGGACTATGCCATAGGCATGATAAGCCATAAATTTGAAAGCAACATCGGCTACCGCCCCACATTCTGCGTATCAGAGACTTCTTAATCGCGCAAAAAATGCTGTTGCATATGCAACAGCATTTTTAATAACTCAATAATTAACCGTTCATTTTCTTAAGGAATTTTTCATGCGCAGCCTTTAATTCCTCCGCCTTTTCCTCAGGAGCAGTCGGATTGCAGTGCGCCCATGCGCCCGTTTCCGATGACGCATTGAACTTAACCTTATCCGCGCTTCTCATCGGCGGATAGAAAGCAATATGGAAATGATAATAGTCTGATACGTCCTCGCCGTTTACAGGGTTCTGATACATGCACATCATGTATGGGAAAGTATAGTCGAACAAGCTGTCAAGAGTACCTGCCGTTTCCTTTAAAATCTTTGCAAGATTGTCCTTTTCCCTGTCGGTCATCTGTGACAAATTCTGGATATGACGCTTTGCCGCTATGTACATACCGTACGGATACTCACAGTAGAACGGAAGAAATGTTATAAAGTCCTCATTTTCTATAATAACTCTGCGTCCGTCATTGACCTCGTCCTCAAGCATATCGCAGATAAGGCAGTTATGTGTTTCCTCAAAATGCTCCTTACATGACTCCATTTCAAGTTCAAGCTTCTTCGGAACTACCGAATAGCCGTAAATCTGTCCGTGCGGATGCGGCATCGTAACCCCCACAACATCGCCTCTGTTTTCAAAGATAAATACATACTTGATTTTCGGGTCCTTGCTTATTTCAACAAATCTTTCCGTCCACAAATCAACAAGCTCTCTGATATGAGGAACAGGAAGCTCCGGAAGCGTAACGGTATGCTCCGGTGAATAAAGAATAACCTCACACTTACCGTAGGACGGCTTAGTCTTATAAATTCTTGTTTCAACATCGTCCGGCTCCGGCGGATTCTGAGAAAGCGCCGGGAAATCATTATCATATTTATATACCGTAAAATGGTCAGGTACCTTTCCCGAGCCGGGGCAGAACGGACACCAGTCCTTCGGCATCTGCGGTCTGTTCTGACGGTGAGATGCAATCATTACCCAATCCTTTATCAGCGGGTTCCAACGTAATTCAGCCATTTGTCTTTTCCTCCTTGAATTTTCATACTTATCTATATTGTACACCAAATCTTTCCGTTAGTCAATATTAAAACACAAAATTCGTCAGGTATAAACCTGACGAATTTTAAGACTATTCAAGTTCAAGAGTAAACGTGAATTTTGTATATTTCACGGCGGAGCCTTCCTTTGTGTCAACGCTCTCCACCCACACGTTCTGCTTATGGAGCGTGAGAATATTCTTTACAAAGGAAAGTCCCAGTCCGGCGCCGCTTTTTTCGTTGACGCGCGACTTATCCGTCTTGTAGAAACGATTGAAAATATTGCTTAAATCAGCGCCGCTTATTCCGTCGCCGAAATTACCTATGCAAAATCTCGCTCTGCCGCCCTCTACCCATGTATGTATACCTATGGTAGTATTCGGATAGCTGAACTTTATTGCGTTGTCCAGCAGATTTATGATAACGCGCTTTATAGCGTCCTTATCCGCCAGCACCATCATGGTATCCTTTTCAAAGTCCACGCTGAGTTCAAGATTTTTTTCATCAATTCTGTTGCCGAGACTGATTATACAAACTCTCGTAAGCTCATTCAAATCAAACTTTGTTATATCCAGCTTATATTCGCTTGAAGACATCTTTGACATCTCAAGCATATCGTTTACCATTTTCGTGAGACGCTTTGATTCGTCAAGCACGATTTTCAGATAATCATTCTGCTTTTCGGGCGGAATTGTTCCGTCCATTATTCCCTCAACAAAGCCCGAAATACTCGTCATAGGAGTCCGCAATTCATGCGATACATCGCTTATAAACTCGTTTCGCGTTGCCTCAAGCTCTTCAATGGAATCCGCCATAAAATTAAAGCTGGACGCAAGCTGACCGATTTCATCACTGCTTGTCACAGCAACACGGCGGTCAAATTTACCTGACGCAATCTCCCTTGCCGCCCTGTTTATTTCCCCGATAGGCTTTGATATTCTCTTTGACTGCACATATACCAGCACTGCCGCCGCAAGTATTGAAAACGCAGACGAAATCAGAAACATATAAAACAGTTCAATTGTAGTTTTCCTCACGTTAAAAAGTCCCGTATTGAAAAACATCGCGCCGACAACGCTGCCCTGATAATGGGCAGGCACACCCACTACCATCACCTTTTTGTCATAAGCGCCGTTAAAGGTAGAACGTTTCTTGATAGTCTTTCCGCTTATAACCGCATTGACAAGGTCGTCGGGCACGGTAGATACGCTGCATGTAGTCGCGATAACCTCTCCGTTTGTATTGGTAATAACTATATCCGAATGAAGAAATTCCGCCCAAGACTTTACAATCTTTTTATATACCATATTTGCACGGCTGACCTCTCCCTCAATCTGCGTTATGGCTGTCCATTGCTCTATAGTGTCAGCCACCTTGATAATATTATCAATATGCTGATTTACGGCAAAGCGGCTTATGAAAATACCTACCGATACTGACACAGACGTGAACACAAGAGCCACAATGGCAGCATACGTCCAAAACAGACGTCCCAAAATACTCTTGAACATTATCTTACCTCAAACTTATATCCAACGCCCCATACGGTTTTCAGCTGCCAGTTTGCCTCAACACCCTCAAGCTTTTCTCTAAGACGCTTTATATGCACGTCCACAGTACGGGAATCGCCGAAATAATCGAATCCCCATACCTCCTCCAAAAGCTGCTCGCGCGTGAACACTCTGTTTGGGTTTGACGCAAGGAAATAAAGCAGCTCCAACTCTTTGGGCGGGATTTCAACAATATTTCCGTTTATTTTCAGCTCGTAATTTGAGAGATTTATAGTCAGCTTCGGGAATACGATTTCCTTTTCCGCACTCGTTTCCTTAGTGTCACTTCTGCGAAGCACAGCCTTTACTCTCGCTATAAGCTCTTTCGGCTCGAAAGGCTTTACCATATAATCGTCCGCGCCAAGCTCAAGTCCAAGCACCTTATCAAATGTTTCGCCCTTTGCCGTAAGCATTATTATAGGAATATTGCTGACACGCCTTATCTCGCGGCACACCTGCCAGCCGTCCATTTCGGGCATCATAACGTCAAGAATGACTATTGACGGAGCCTCCGACTTGAATAGCTCCACTGCCTTTTTTCCGTTGTTAGCCGTAACTGTTGTAAAACCATCCTTTTCAAAATAGACCTTTATAAGTTCTGCAATATGCTCATCATCATCTGCTATAAGTACCTTATTATTTGCCATTTCTGTATCCTCCTTATATCCGTTCTCAGATAACTGCATTATATCACATTTCGAAAAAATAATAAAGACTATTGCGTAAATCTTTTAAATGTTATATAATAAATTCATAGAAATTTTACAAAATTACGCCAAAAATTTATTTTTGGCGCGCGAAAGGACGAAAAATATAATGAAATTAGGAATTGTAGGTCTGCCGAACGTCGGCAAATCAACTTTGTTCAACGCAATCACACAGGCGGGCGCGGAATCCGCAAACTATCCGTTCTGTACCATTGAGCCGAATGTAGGCATAGTGGACGTTCCCGATGAGCGTCTGGATAAGCTTGCCGAAATGTATCACCCGAAAAAGGTGACACACGCATATATAGAATTTGTTGACATTGCGGGACTTGTAAAGGGCGCGTCAAAGGGCGAGGGTCTGGGAAACAAGTTTCTTTCACATATACGCGAGGTTGACGCGATAGTTCATGTTGTACGCTGCTTTGAGGACGCGAACATCACCCACGTAGACGGCTCAATCGACCCGATACGCGACATTGAAACAATCAGTCTTGAACTGATTTTCTCCGACATTGAGATGATTGAAAGAAGAATTGACCGTACTAAGAAAGCCATGAAGGGCGATAAATCCCTTGCGGCTGAGCTAGCGCTTCTTGAGCGCGTCAAGGCATCTCTTGAAGATGGATTGCCCGCAAGAAGCCTTGAATACACCGAGGACGAAATGGCAATTATGAAGGAAATCGCACTTATTTCCATGAAGCCCGTTATCTATGCCGCAAACGTTGCGGAGGACGATTTTTCAAAGGGTATTGAAAACAACGAATTTGTAAACCGCGTAAAGGAGCTTGCCGAAAAGGAGGGCTCACAGGTTATGCCCGTAAGCGCAAGAATAGAAGAAGAAATCGCACAGCTTGACGGCGAGGAAAAGGCAATGTTCCTTGAGGAATTAGGCATGAGCGAATCAGGTCTTGACAGACTCATAAAGGCAAGCTATACGCTGCTTGGACTTATCAGTTACCTTACGGCAGGCGAGCCTGAAGTTCGTGCATGGACAATCACAAACGGCACAAAAGCTCCTCAGGCGGCTGGTAAAATCCATACCGACTTTGAACGTGGCTTTATTCGCGCGGAGGTTGTGCATTATGACGACCTAATGGAGTGCGGAAGCATGGCAGCCGCAAAAGAAAAAGGTCTTGTCCGCAGCGAGGGCAAGGAGTACGTTATGAAAGACGGAGATATTGTTCTGTTCCGTTTCAATGTGTGATGAGGAATTGAAATGAGTTCATTAATAAGCATTATTGTCCCCTGCTGCAATGAGGAGGAGGTTATTCCGTATTTTTATGATGCAATAACAAAGCAGTCAGCCGTCATGCGGGACAAGTACAGTGTTGATTTTGAATACCTGTTTATCGATGACGGGTCAAAGGACAATACATTAAATATTATAAAGGAATATGCAAAAAAGGACGAGCGCGTAAAGTACATTTCCTTTTCACGCAATTTCGGCAAGGAAGCGGCAATGTACGCGGGACTGCAAAACGCGGGCGGTGATTTTGTCGCCGTTATGGACGCGGATTTACAGGACCCGCCGTACATGCTTGAGGAAATGTATAAAAGCGTTGCAGCCGAAGGCTTCGACTGCGCCGCCGCGCGTCGTGTGAACCGAAAAGGCGAGCCGCCGGTGCGCTCGTTTTTTGCGCGTATGTTCTACAGAATTATAAATAAAATTTCAAACGCCAACATCGTTGACGGTGCGCGCGACTACCGCCTTATGACAAGACAGATGGTAAACGCCATTCTTGAAATGAGCGAATATAACCGTTTTTCAAAGGGAATTTTCGGTTGGGTCGGCTTTGACACAAAATGGCTTGAATTTAAAAACACAGAGCGCGCCGCCGGAGAAACAAAATGGTCTTTCTGGAAGCTGTTTCTCTATTCCCTTGACGGAATTACGGCATTCTCCACAATGCCGCTTGCCATCTCCTCCGTTATGGGCTTCCTTTTCTGCATTATAGCATTTATTATGATTTTAGTAATAATTACAAAAACCCTTATATGGGGCGACCCCGTGGCAGGCTATCCGTCACTGGTGTGTATAATATTCTTTGTGGCAGGCGTGCAGATGTTCTGCATAGGTATTCTCGGTCAATACCTTGCAAAAACATATATGGAAACAAAAAACAGACCCAAATATCTTATAAAAGAAGAGATCATTTAGCGGAGGATATCAATGATTTACAGTATTATTGTTTGTATAATATTTTTTTCAGCAGCCGCAGTCTGGCTGATAAGATTTATAGGCGAAGCAGGTTTCAGACTTCCCGGCAGCAGGGCGCTTTCTTTTATTACAGCAAATAAAGCCTGCTCCCCTTCCGAGGAAAAGACAACAACCCGTGAATACCTGTATATTTTTCTCGGCGCGGTTATTTTCCGCATTATTATTTTGCTTTTAGGCTGGCTTGCCTGTGGAATTTTCAGCGAAAAAAATATCCCGAATTTTATTGATTATCTTGAAAAGTGGAATATATGGGACGGTCCTCACTATCTTGAAATTGCCGCTAACGGATATTCGCATCACATTGAGGAGGGACAATACCTCATGCTGGTATTCTTCCCGCTTTTCCCGCTTATAACAAGAATATTTCACTATATAATACCCAATTATACCGTTGCGGCTATCACAGTTTCCACGCTATGCTATGCTGGAGGCTGCACACTTATGCACAGGCTTGTAACAATTGATTACAGCAAATCGACAGCGATGAAAAGCATCATTTTTTTGTCGGTATATCCTTTTGCTTTTTTCTTTGGTTCCGTCATGACCGAAAGTGTTTTCTTCCTGTTTGTTATTGCAACATTTCTGGCTATACGTAATCACAAATGGCTTTTGGCAGGCATTTTAGGTATGTTTGCAGCCTTATCGCGCTCAGTAGGTGTACTAATGATAATTCCCGCCGCTGTAGAATGGGTACAGCATGAACAGCCCATCAGTCTTATCCGAGATAAGAAATGGAAACTCCTCGGACACAAATTTACAGCTGTGCTCCCTGTTCTGATTATGCCAATAGGCACCCTTATTTATCTTTTTATAAATTACAAAACTACCGGCGACGCCTTTATCTTCAAACAATACCAGAGTGAACACTGGTCCATGAACCTGCAATTTTTCGGTAAAACTTTACGCGCTCTGTGGGAATACGTTACAAGACCCGGTTATGATTGGTCTACTATTTCCTGTATGTTTATTCCCGAGCTTTTAGCGCTGCCTATATTGGCGGCAATAATACTTTACAGCACGCGGCGCACGCGTTCATTATATGTGATTTTCATGCTTATTTATTACGCATTCAACGCCGCCGCATCATGGCCCCTGAGTCTTTCACGCTATTTAAGCTGTATGTTCCCTATTTTCTGGATTGCCGCTGAATTTACCGACAGACACAAATGGCTTGAATTGCCATTGACCGCAGTTATGGCAATAGGCTTGGGAATTTATCTGACGGGATATCTGACAATGCATCAGATAATGTGATTTTTCATTATTTTTTGTGAGGTGATTTAATGTTAGGCGTTATTTATTATATTCTCTTCCTTTTGCTCGGACTTATTTACAGCTTTATTTTGTTTAAGGAAAAAGATATTTATTTCAAACTCTGGTCTGGACTTATTTTCGGCAATTTAATACTTATGGCAGGAATTATTCCGTTTGCATTTATAACAGGTTTTTCATACGTAAGTCATATTCTGCTACTTATTGCCGCTATAGTACCACTGGCAATAATACTTATTAAGAATAAGGATACTTTAAGCGATATACACCCCTCAAAGGCAACCGTCAAAAAGTATCTTACCGAAAGCAGCGAGCCGATTATTACAAATAAAATATTCCTGTTTCTTATTGTCCCCGTTACGCTTCTGATTTGTATTCTGATGACAAATCACATTCTTGTTCCGTACGAAAACGGCGCGTTAAGTTCGGGACAGTCAACCTACGGTGACCTGCAAATGCACCTCGGATTTATCACCTCCATCGCTGAGCAAAAATCATTTCCGCCCGAATACTGCTTCCTTTCGGGAACGCGTCTGAACTATCCGTTCCTGGTAGACTCACTTTCATCAAGCCTGTATCTATTCGGCTGTTCGTTAAGAATTGCTGTGCTTATTCCAAGCTTTGTATTTGCTCTGTGTATCGTAATGGGGTTTTACACTCTGTCATTTACTCTTACAAACAGTAAAGCAGCTTCAGTAATTGCAACTCTGTTTTTCTTTTTAAACGGCGGCTTCGGATTTGCATATTTCTTAAATGGCGCAAAGGAAAATTCCGATAATTTCACAAGAATATTTACGGAATACTATCAGACTCCTACTAATTATAACGACGAAAATATACGCTGGTCAAATACCATATGCGATATGATTATTCCGCAGAGAACCACTATGGCGGGTTGGTGCTTTATTTTATTTGCGCTGTATATGCTTGTGAACGCACTTAAAAACAAAAAGACCTCCTATTTTATAATTCTGGGAATAATTGCAGGCTGTATGCCTATGATTCACACCCATTCGCTTCTGGCTCTGGGAATTATCAGCGCTGTGATGTTCTTTATGTATCTGTATGACGAGGACGACAAAAAGGAATATATAAAACGCTGGATATATTACGGGGCAATCACCTGTATACTGGCTCTGCCCCAGTTGTTCTTCTGGACGTTTTCACAGACAACAGGAAACAGCTCATTTTTAAGATTTTCCTTTAACTGGGTTAATCATGCTGACCCTTATATATGGTTTTACATTAAAAACTGGGGTATAATCTTTTTGTTTATCATACCTGCGTTTTTCAATACAAGCAAGAACAACAAGAAGCTGCTTATAAGCTGCGGCGTATTATTTCTGATTGCTGAGCTTATATTGTTCCAGCCAAATGAGTATGACAACAACAAGCTGTTTTATGTGGCTTATATGATTGCCGTCATTATCGTCAGCGAATTTCTCGTATTCCTTTACGGAAAACTCAAGGACGTTAAGCTGCGCGGATTTCTTGCGGCTCTACTTATTATCTCAGGAACGCTTTCCGGCGCGCTTACCATAATGCGCGAATACCATTCAGGCGGAATGTATCAGACATTTTCCGCAGATGATATTGCATGTTCGGATTTTGTCAAGGAAAATACCGATCCTGACGCAGTATTCCTTACAGGCACAAATCACCTTAATCCTGTCGTTTCGCTTGCGGGCAGAACTATTTATGTAGGTTCTTCGCTGTATGTGCATTTCCACGGCTTCGGCGATGAATTTTCATCAAGAAGCAGCGAAGTAAAAAAGGCGTATGAAGGCTCATATGAACACCTTAAAGAATTTGCTCAAAAGAATAATATTTCATATGTTTTCGTAGGTCCTTCGGAAAAATCGGATTACAATATTAACTCAGACATGCTTTCTCATCTTGAAAAGGTCTACAGCGACAAATCTATACAACTGTATAAAGTAAAGTAAAAAAAGCGCCAAAAGGTGCTTTTTTTAACATTTTCCCGCGCTTTTGCAAACCTCCGCTATCGGACATACAGCGCATTTCGGATTACGCGCCGTACATACCGCACGTCCGTGCGCTACAAACTGATGGCACATTCGAAGCTGATAATCAGGCGGCACAATCTTTTTTAAATCCATTTCCACCTTTGTGGGGTCGTCGTTTGAGGTAAGTCCTATTCTTTTCGCAATCCTCTTGCAGTGCGTGTCCACTACAACAGCAGGTTTTCCAAATATATCGCCGAGCACAAGGTTTGCGGTTTTCCTGCCTGTTCCCGCAAGACTGGTCAAATCCTCCATCGTGTCAGGGACTTCTCCGCCGTACACGTCTATAAGGCGCTGACAGCAGAGAATTATATTCTTCGCTTTGTTTCTGTAAAAGCCGGCAGATTTTATGTCATTGCACAGTTCCTCATAATCGGCACTTGCAAAGTCCTCAACGCTTCTGTATTTCTTAAACAGCGTTTCCGTAACTATATTGACACGCGCATCGGTACATTGCGCCGAAAGCTGCGTCGCTATAAGCATTTCGAGCGGATTGGAATAATTGAGCGAGCATTTTACCTCGGGATATGCCTCATCTAAAAGACGGCGCATTCTCTCTACACGTTCTTTTTTCGTCAATTCAATCTCCCCTTTTCATTAAGATTTTTGAATAATCACTTATATTATACAATTTTCACTACAATTTTGCAATAAAAGACTTGCACTTTTTTCAAATAACATATATAATAATAGATAACGATTTATGAAAGGAATTTTTTAAAATGGAAAAATACGAGAAGATGAAATCCTTTGACCCTGAGGTTTATGCCGCAATTCAGGACGAAACAAACCGTCAGCAGAATAAGATTGAGCTTATCGCTTCTGAAAACTTTGTTTCGGAAAGAATTATGGAGGCAAACGGCTCACCTCTAACAAACAAATATGCGGAGGGTTATCCGGGTAAGCGTTACTACGGCGGCTGCGAGCACGTTGACGTGGTTGAAACACTCGCAATCGAAAGAGCCAAGGAACTTTTCGGTGCAGACTTTGCTAACGTACAGGCACATTCAGGCGCACAGGCAAATATGGCTGTATTCTTCGCGCTGCTTACACCAGGTGATACGGTTCTTTCTATGAGCCTTGCCCACGGCGGACACCTAAGCCACGGCTCACCTGTCAATATGTCAGGTAAGTATTTTAATATTGTTCCCTACGGAGTGACAGAGGATACAAATACTATAGATTATGACGAGGTAAGACGCATTGCCCTTGAATGTAAGCCGAAGCTTATTCTTGCAGGCGCAAGCGCTTATCCGAGAATTATTGACTTCAAAAAATTCGCAGATATAGCAAGCGAGGTCGGCGCATATTTCAT
>JBJEIU010000225.1:0-2342 GCA_051877355.1 Hominilimicola sp. | reverse complement strand
GGCAGCTTTGACTTTTCGGGAGGATATATCCGTGCGGAGTTTAACACTCTCGGCACATACACTCTCGTTGCATACATAGAGGACGAAACGGAGAAGGTGTTCAGATACAATATACCGATTGAGGTGTATAATACAGCGCCGTATATTTCCGGTGTATCTGTGAGCAAGACAAGAACGTATAAAGAGGGAAAATACTATACCACATTATCACCGTCAAGCGTCGATCCTGACGGTGACAGTATTACGGGGTATGAATATCAGAATAAGCCATCGAATAATTATTATCCTGTCGGAACGACGTATGTAAAAGTACGCGCAAAAGATAAATATGATAAATATTCCGAATGGTATACCGTAAATGTTACAATAAACAATAGTGCGCCGAACGCACCCTCGATAACAAGAACACCAAACACAATCAGCGTGACGCCGGGAACGCCTGTTACGGTGCAGGCAAGTGCGTCCGATCCCGACGGCGATGCGGTGCATTATGAATGGGAAGGCTACAGAGAGGATGGCATATATCCGCTCGGCAAGAATATTCTCAAATGCTATGCTATTGACACAGCAGGGCTTAGGTCGGCGCCGAAGGCTGTGGTATTCTTTGTCGCTGATGAAACAAACGGCGGCGGTATGGAGCTGACAGACGCAGAGAGCCGTATTGTTGAGGAGGGTATAGACGGAGCTTCAATTTCTGAATATGAATTCAATGTGCCCGCTGTATCTGGACATAGCGGCGATGACTACGGACAAATCAAGGGCTATAACACTCAGACGGGAGAATGGGAGCTTATAGAGAAACGCACTGTAAGTAACGGTATTACAATGACAGGTACATTGGAGCCGGGCAAGTACAGCAAGCTGGAGTTTTTCTATTATGCGTCGCATTGTATGTATAATAAATGTAATATAACATATAATGTGGAATTCTATTTCCCGGAGGAATAATTCACATTGTTACTGTAGAAAAGTAGTCCTTAGGGATTGCTTTTCTGCGGTATATGTGGTATAATTTACCTAAAATGTATATCGTGACTTGTAGAGGAAAAATAATATGGATATAGCAATAAAAATTTGCACAATATTAAGTGGGATAGCAGCTGCAGTGGCAATATTTATTTCAATAGGACTTTATATACATGGATTAAATAGGGAGAGAATAGTTATTACATTAAAAGATTTTTCGGAAATCCGCAAGAAATATTTTAACACAAAAAATCTTGACAACAAGGAAAAACTTAAATACTTAAATGAATTAGAATATTTCGCCACAGATGTTAATGAACAAATCTATGATATCAAGCTTGTGAAAAAAATGAGTGCAAGCAGATTGATTCGTCAATATGAAAATTAGGCAGCCGAGTTTATTCAGTTTAGACGAAAAAGGTTTGGAAATGAAAAAGCTTATTCTGAATATGAGAAAATGATTAAACAACTAAAAGGTGATTAGTTAGCAGATTAAATGAACCATATATTGATTTTATTGCTAACCCATATTTGATTATTGATAAATTCCAAATTTATTTGAGCAAACAATTATTTCAAGGCAGGTGTAACAGGTGGAAGAACGTATTGAACCGTCAGGCACATATCAGACGGAGTTTGACGAATGGGTGGATAACGGCTGTAAGAAAGCTGATGAAATAATAAATAACCCGGATAAGAAAACAGAATAAAAAATTTAAGGCAGTTTCAGAAATGAAGCTGCTTTTTTATATGGAGGAAAGATATGAGCAGAAAGTTAAGTGATGAAGAAATAAGACAAATGACATTCGGACGGTTTGACAGTATAAATAAAGCTGATGCCGTATCCGAAACGGACGCCGGATATTCTGAACCTGTTCCCGATGCGGAGTATGATATACAGGAGGAATATCCGAAAGCAAGAGAAGAAAAAACTAAAAAGAATAAAAAGCAATGTGCGGGCGGGAAAAGAGAAAAGAAAACCGCACCCGTAAGCGATGAATTACAGCCGTTATGGACAGGGCAGACAACGGCGGTCGATATAATTGCGCCGTCGTCTGTTGACAACGGCAGCCGTGATTATATCGTGGTGGACGGTATATACCACGCATATCTGTATATTGCCGGTTACGGTTATCGTACAAGAAATGAGGCGGCATGGCTGTCTACATTGGTTGAGGCGGACGATAATATCGGTTTATCCTTTTCATTCCGGCGTATGCAAAGAGATAAGATTTTATCTCGCATAGCGAAAAAGACAATGATAAACCGCAGTAAAATGCGTGAGGTGGCGGACACTCGTTCCGATTTTGAGGAGCTTGATTCGGCGATAAACAGCGGTATGTATATCAAGGAGGCTATGAACCGCGACAATCAGG
>JBJEIU010000224.1:0-42766 GCA_051877355.1 Hominilimicola sp. | reverse complement strand
TAATGCCGTTGACAGCGCGATAAGACAGGATATGTACGTAATAATCGACTGGCATATTTTGTCCGACGGCGACCCGATGAGCAACGTTGATGAGGCGGCAGAGTTCTTTTCGGAGATGGCGCAGCGTTACGGCGACAATCCTGCCGTACTGTATGAGATTTGCAACGAGCCCAACGGAAATATCACATGGGACGGCAATGTAAAGCCTTATGCCGAAAGAATTATCCCTGTTATACGCGCCAACAGCGACGGTATTATATTGGTGGGAAGTCCCACATGGAGTCAGGATTTGCACGAGGCGGCAAAGAACCCTTTAAGCGGTGAAAATATAATGTACACCTGCCATTTCTACGCCGGTACGCATACGGACTGGCTCAGACAGCGGATTGCTGACTGCGGTCTGCCTGTGTTTGTGACGGAGTGGGGCACAAGCGCCGCGGATGGAAACGGCGGGGTATATATTGGCGAAGCACAGAGATGGATTGACTTTATGAATGAGCACGGCATAAGCTGGGCGAACTGGTCGCTGTGCGACAAGAGCGAAAGCTCCGCCGCGCTTGTGAGCGGCGCAGACACGAGTGACGGTATAAGCGAGAGCGAGCTTACGGAAAGTGGAAAATTTGTTTTTGGAAATTTTTAATGTTTGAAGTTCGGAAATAGTGGTATATATAATGTACAGCTAAAAAGAGAGGAAGTGTGTATTATGAAAACAGTAGTGACTATTGCAAGAAGCTACGGCAGCGGCGGCAAGGAAATCGGAAAGGCGCTTGCAAAGGCGCTGGGCGTAAATTATTACGGCAGAGAGATTTTTGAAATTTCTCAGGGCGATGAGAGCGAGCTGTATTCAGGCGATGATGAGAGCATACACAAGTCCTCTTTTGAAGAGGCGGATGTGCTTTTTAAACAGCAGGCGAAAACCATACGTGAAATTGCAGAACGTGAAAGCTGTGTCATAGTGGGACGCTGTGCCGATTATGTGCTGCGTGATATGGATAATGTGGTGAAGATTTATCTTTACGCGCCTCTGCGTGACTGTATGCGCCGCGTCATACGGCTGTATGAGCTTAATCCCGAGGACGCAAAAAGCCTTATCCATTCCATGAACAAAACAAGGGGCGACTATTATTTCCACAATACAGGTCTGGTGTGGTCTGACCCTGTTCACTACGATTTGTGCCTGAACACCGCCGGACTTGACACAAAAAAGTGTATTGAAATTATCAAACATTATATTGAAACAAAAATTAACGAAAATGAATAATAATTTTATCCTTCTACCTAATTAGTTTGCGAAGCAAATAGTAAAAGCCCTCAGCGTATTGCTGAGGGCTTTTGCATTACACGTTGCTGTGTTGGTGCTTGGGAACCTTGTCCTTGAACAGCAGATTGATACACCACAGTCCTGCAAGACCGACAATGATGTAAATAATTCTGCTGAAAACAGAGGTTTGTCCGCCGAAGATTGCCGCAACAAGGTCGAACTTGAAAAGCCCTACCAACAGCCAGTTTATCGCGCCGATTATGGTTATAACCAGTGAAGTATTGTTCATCATTTTCTCTCCTTACATATTTTAGTATGTTTCTATTTTCAGCCGTTTGCGGTATTTTAAACGTGGTAATTTTTACCTAAATTATTTCATATACTAATGGGGGTGAGATAATGGGGAGAAAAGCTATGATGTATTTTGCGGCGGTTGTTATAATAATAGTGACAACTCTTGCGTTTGTGCTTTTTGCGAGAGGTGAAACGGACACGAGAAATATAGAATTTCTGAAAAGCTACGGTTGGGAGGTATCGGAAAAGCCTATAGAACAGGCGGACGTGATAATTCCCAAGCCTTTTGACAGGGTGTACGAGAACTATAATAAAATTCAGATTGAGGCGGGACTTGACTTGCGTCCGTATATGGGTATGCGTGGTGTGAGGTATACATATATAGTAACAAACTATCCCAAAGACGTGGGCGAGGAGGTACGCGCAAATGTAATATGTATAGACGGAGAACCCATAGGCGGTGATATTATGACGATAAGCTTACATGGGTTTATGCACTCACTGAATTTCAGTGACGCTAAGATTTAAACTCATATTATACACATAAAATTGGTAAAATAACCACAAAAATATGCACAAAAATTTCATTAAAATTTCTACAAATTTGTAGAAATTTTAATGAAATTTTTTTATGAAAAAGCTTGCCAAACGGCATAAAATCATGTATAATAGCAGTGTTGTGACTTATGTACGTGATGTACATATGGTACTGACAAGCGATGAAACGGGAGGTTGCGGCTCGAAGAAGCCGGTTTTTCCGTGGAGTGAGTCCGATTCAAGAAACCGGGCGGCAGTTATGTATGCGCACTATACCTATGTTTGAGTTGCAGTCAGAAATGGCGGCATATGGGGCGGTGTGCGGCGAAAATTGACTAACTTTGCCCGAACTATATATAAATACAGTTCGGGTTTTCTTTTAGGGGTGGTGCGAAACACCCGGCGGTGTGTGCAATTTTCTTTAGGCGCTGTCGTGCAGATTACAACACTATAAAATTTCAAGGAGGGAAAAGTATGGCAGCAAACCAGAAAATCAGAATCAAATTAAAGGCTTATGATCACGTTGTTCTTGATCAGAGTGCTGAGAAGATTGTTGAGATTGCAAAGAGAACAGGCGCTAAGGTATCAGGCCCTATTCCTCTTCCTACAGACAAGGAAATCATCACAATCTTAAGAGCCGTTCATAAGTACAAGGATTCTCGTGAGCAGTTCGAAAGAAGAACTCACAAAAGATTGATTGATATAGTTGTTCCCGGCGCTAAGACTATGGAATCACTAATCAAAATTGATCTTCCTGCTGGAGTAGAAATCGACGTAATCCAGAAGTAAGATCAGCCATAAAGTGCAGTAGCTCAAAGAGCTATGATGCAGGTCAAGTTTCCGTCAGCTTTTGCGGAAACCAATAACTGATAAGGAGGAAAAATCATGGAAAAAGCAATTTTGGGTACAAAGATTGGTATGACTCAGATCTTTGGCGAAGGCGGAGTAGTTATTCCTGTAACAGTAGTTATGGCAGGTCCATGCGTTGTTACACAGAAGAAAACTGTTGAAACAGACGGCTACGAAGCAGTTCAGGTAGGCTTTGGCGATGTAAAGGAAAAGCATCTTAATAAGCCGCAGTTGGGTCACTTCAAAAAGGCAGACACTGCAAATAAAAAGTATGTCAGAGAGTTCAGACTTGACGATATTTCAGGCTTGAACGTAGGCGACGAAATAAAGGCTGACATTTTCGCAGCCGGAGATAAGGTTGACGTGAGCGGTATTTCAAAGGGTAAAGGCTTTGCCGGCCCGATGAAGCACGGTCTTCACAGAGGTCCTATGACTCACGGTTCTAAATCAAAGAGAGTTTCCGGTTCAATGGGTATGTGCTCAAACCCTGGTAGAGTATTCAAGGGTAAGGTACTTCCGGGACACATGGGTGTTCAAAAAGTTACAGTCCAGAATCTTGAGGTTGTCAAAATCGACGCGCAGCAGAATTTGATTCTTGTTAAAGGTGCAATCCCCGGAGCAAAGGGCGGACTTGTTACAATCAGAAACAGCGTAAAGGCATAATCGAGGTTATTGGAAAGGAGGAAATATAATGGCTACAGTGGCTTTATATAACATGGAAGGCGCAAAGACAGGCTCTATGGAAGTTTCAGATGCTATCTTTGCTGCTGAAGTGAATAAAACAGTGTTGCATCAGGTAGTTGTAAACTATCTTGCAAACCAGAGACAAGGCACACAGAGTACCAAGACACGTACAGAAGTACGCGGCGGCGGTATCAAGCCTTGGAGACAGAAGGGTACAGGCCGTGCAAGACAGGGTAGTATCCGTGCTCCGCAGTGGACAGGCGGCGGCGTAGCACTTGGCCCTAAGCCGAGAAGCTACAGATTCAGCGTAAACAAGAAGATTAAGAGAATTGCTCTTAAGAGCGCTCTTTCTGCTAAGTATGCTGATTACAAGGTATTTGTTATAGACGAGCTTAAGCTTGACGAAATCAAGACTGCAAAGATTGCAAATCTTCTTAAGGGTCTTGAGGTTAATTCAAAGGCACTTATAGTTACAGCAGACGCAGACCCTGTAATCTATAAGTCAGCAAGAAACATCAAGGGTGTCACACCAACTCATGTTGGTACACTTAACACATACGACGTTCTTAACAATGATGCTTTCATCATTTCAAAGGATGCCGTTGCAAAGATTGAGGAGGTGCTTGCATAATGAATTCATACGATATTCTGAAAAGACCAATCATCTCTGAGCGCAGTATGGAAACAATTTTGGACAGAGAGGGTAATGAAATTAAGAAGTACACCTTCGAGGTACCAAAGACTGCAAACAAGGTTGAAATAAAGAAGGCTGTTGAAGAAGTGTTCGGCGTAAAAGTTGCTAAGGTAAACACAATGAACGTTCTTGGTAAGGTTAAGAGAATGGGCAGAAATGAAGGCAGACGCGCTTCATGGAAGAAGGCTGTAGTTACTCTTACAGACGACAGCAAGACTATCGAATTCTTCGATATTTAATCGGTATAAATTATAGATAAGGAGAGTAAAGGATAATGGCTATAAAAAAGTATAATCCTACTTCGCCTGCCAGAAGATTTATGACAGTTTCGGACTTTGCTGAAATTACAAAGAAGTCACCTGAGCGTTCACTTCTTGCTAAGAAGGATAAGCACGCCGGCAGAAACTCATACGGTAGAATTACTGTTCGTCATAGAGGCGGCGGCAACAGAAGAAAGTATAGAATTATAGACTTTAAGAGAAATAAAGACGGTATGCCTGCTACAGTAATCGGTATCGAGTACGACCCGAACAGAAGCGCAAATATCGCTCTTATTCAGTATGAAGATGGTGAAAAGGCTTACATCATCGCTCCGGTTGGTCTGACAGATGGCGACGTTGTAGTATCAGGCGAAGGCGCAGACATTAAGCCGGGTAACGCATTGTTCATTAAGGACATCCCTGTTGGTACACTTATTCATAACGTTGAATTGTATCCGGGTAAGGGCGCTCAGCTTGTAAGAAGCGCAGGTAACAGTGCTCAGCTTATGGCTAAGGAAGATAAGTATGCACAGGTTAAGCTTCCGTCAGGCGAGGTTAGAATGGTTCGTCTTGACTGTAAGGCTACAATCGGTGTTGTAGGTAATCAGGAACACTCAAACCTTTCTATCGGTAAAGCCGGAAGAAAGCGTCACATGGGTTGGAGACCTACAGTTCGAGGCGTTGTTATGAACCCGAACGACCATCCGCACGGCGGTGGTGAAGGTAAGTCACCAATCGGACGTCCTGCACCGGTAACTCCTTGGGGTAAGCCGGCACTTGGTCTTAAGACAAGAAAGACTAAGAACAGAACTGATAAGTTCATAGTAAAGAGAAGAAACGCTAAATAATTGATAGATTGAAAGGAGGAAGATTTAATGGGCAGATCACTTAAAAAGGGACCTTTCGTTGAAGAACGTCTTATGAAGAGAATTGACGCAATGAATGCTGCAAACGAGAAGAAGGTCGTTAAGACTTGGTCAAGAGCTTCCACAATTTTCCCTGAAATGGTTGGACACACAATCGCAGTTCATGATGGCAGAAAGCATGTTCCTGTATTTATCAGCGAGGACATGGTAGGTCACAGACTTGGCGAATTCGCTCCTACTCGTACCTATAAGGGTCACGCAGGAGCAAAAACAAGCAAGTAATCCCGCTTTTTGCACACTCCGAATTTTTTTCCTGCCTTGCGTACCCATGTACGCGGCGGCAGAAAAGAAAATCCGGATTGCACTAAAAATCGAAATTATTTTACTTGTTTTTTAAATCAAAGATATACAGAGGGGTTTCACCCCGTTACAATATTGCAAAAGGAGGAATCCACATGGAAGCACGTGCAGTGTTAAGATATGCTCGTATTTCACCGAGAAAGGTGAAGATAGTGCTTGATCTTATAAGAAACAAGCCTGTGAACGTTGCAATGGGTATTCTTAATAATACACCTAAGTCAGCGAGCGAGTATTTGAAAAAGCTTCTTGCGTCAGCTATCGCAAACGCAGAGAACAATCATGATATGGATAAGAATAAGTTATACGTTGCAGAATGTTTTGCAACACAGGGTCCTACTTTAAAGAGAATTCAGCCTCATGCTCAGGGCAGAGCGTTTAAGATTTTAAAGAGAACCAGCCATATCACTTTAGTATTAAAGGAAATGGAAGACTAATCGAAAAGGAGGTTCATTCATGGGACAGAAAGTTAATCCACACGGACTTAGAGTCGGCGTCATCAAGGACTGGGATTCTAAGTGGATTGCAGGAAAAAAAGATTTCGGAGACCAGTTGGTTGAAGATTACAATATAAGAAAGTTCGTTAAGAAGGCTTGCTATGATGCAGGCGTTGCAAAGATTGGTATAGAAAGAAAGCAGAACAGAGTTTTCATTACTATTCATGCAGCTAAGCCGGGTATCATCATCGGCAGAGGCGGTGCTGAAATTGATAAGCTTAAGGCACAGATTGAAAAGCTTACTTCAAAGACAGTTAACGTAAACATCATGGAGGTTAAGACTCCTGATACAAACGCGCAGCTTGTTGCTGAAAACATTGCAGCACAGCTTGAAAGACGTATTTCATTCAGACGTGCTATGAAGCAGGTTATGGGCAGAGCAATGCGTCTTGGCGTTAAGGGTATAAAGACAGCAGTTGCAGGTCGTGTGGGCGGCGCTGAAATTGCAAGAACAGAGCAGTATCACGAGGGTACAATTCCTCTACAGACTTTGAGAGCAGATATCGACTATGGCTTCGCAGAGGCTCATACAACATACGGTATCCTTGGCGTTAAGGTCTGGATATACAAGGGCGAAATCCTGAATGTCGCTGACGGCAGAAGAAAGGAAGCTGCTGCACAGGCCGCTGACAACAACAGACGTGATAATCGTCGTCGCGGTGACAGAAGACCGAAGGGAGGCAGACAGTAATGTTACTACCTAAGAGAGTTAAATACAGAAGAGTAATGCGCGGCAGAATGAAAGGTAAGGCAACACGCGGCAACGTTGTATCAAACGGCGAGTATGGCTTACAGGCACTTGAGCCGGCATGGATTACTTCAAGACAGATTGAGGCAGCCCGTATCGCTATGACAAGATATACAAAGCGTGGCGGTCAGGTTTGGATTAAGATTTTCCCTGATAAGCCGGTAACAAGAAAGCCTGCTGAAACACGAATGGGTTCAGGTAAGGGTGCTCCTGAGTACTGGGTAGCAGTAGTAAAGCCCGGCAGAGTATTATTTGAGATGGCGGGCGTAAGCGAGGAAGTGGCAAGAGAAGCTATGCGTCTTGCTATGCACAAACTGCCGATTAAGTGTAAGTTTGTGAAACGTCAAGCAGAGGATGGTGAATAAGAATGAAAGTAAATGAGCTAAGAGATTTATCAACAGCTGAATTGGAAGAAAAGCTTGCTGAAAGCAAGCAGG
This sequence comes from Hominilimicola sp., assembly GCA_051877355.1. GTDB lineage: Bacteria > Bacillota > Clostridia > UBA1381 > UBA1381 > Hominilimicola. The sequence goes on along the minus strand of JBJEIU010000224.1, from coordinate 35,282 downwards.
AACTTTTCAACCTGAGATTTCAACACGCTATTAATCAGTTGGAAAACCCAAAGAGAATTAGTGATGTAAAGAAGACTATCGCTCGTATTTTAACCATCATTCATGAAAGAGAACTGCAAGGCAGTGCTATGTAACAAGCTTACGCTTGTTTGAACAGGCACAATTCTCCACAGCGCGGGGAATTGACGATGTTATAATATTTGAGCAGATAGAAGTTAAAAAGAATGTGCGGAAGGAGGCACTTATCTGTGGAAGAAAGAAACAGCCGTAAGGTTAAGATTGGTAAAGTAATCAGCAATAAGATGGATAAGACAATCGTTGTTGCTATTGAAGAAAATAAAAAGCATCCGCTTTATGGTAAGATTGTTAAGAGCACTTACAAGCTTAAGGCGCATGATGAAGAAAACACATGCTCTGTCGGTGACAAGGTAAAGGTTATGGAAACAAGACCTTTGTCAAAGGACAAGAGATGGAGATTAGTGGAAATCGTAGAAAAGGTTAAGTAATAACGTTTCCCGATATAAGGAGTTGAATAACTTGCACAGCAAGTTATAGCGAGCAAACCGCTTGCGGTTTGTGTTAGCGTAAGGAGGAAGAGTAATGATTCAACAACAAACACTTTTAAAAGTGGCTGATAATACAGGCGCTAAAGAAGTTATGTGTATCCGTGTAATGGGCGGCAGTAAAAAGAGATATGCAGCAGTTGGCGACGAAATCATTTGCAGTGTCAAGAAGGCAACACCGGGCGGCGTTGTAAAGAAGGGTGACGTTGTAAAGGCTGTTGTAGTCAGAACAGTTAAAGAGTCAAAGCGCGCTGACGGTTCATATATCAGATTTGATGAGAACGCAGCAGTTATCGTAAGAGATGACAAAAACCCAAGAGGTACTCGTATCTTTGGCCCTGTTGCAAGAGAGCTTAGAGATAAAGAGTACATGAAGATACTATCATTGGCTCCGGAAGTTCTTTAATTAAGGAGGATAATTGATACAATGAAAAAGATGCATGTTAAAAGAGGCGATATTGTAAAGGTTATCGCCGGTAAGGATAAGGGCAAGGAAGGCAAGATCATTACAGCAATCCCGGCTGACGGTAAGGTTATCGTTGAGGGCGTTGCAGTAGCAAAGAGACACCAGAAGGCAAGAATTCAGGGTCAGGAAAGCGGTATCATCCACAAGGAAATGCCGATTGATGCTTCAAATGTAATGAGAGTTTGCTCAAAGTGCGGCAAGGCAGCAAGAACAGGCGTTAAGGTTCTTGAGGATGGAAGCAAGGTAAGATACTGCAAGAAGTGTAATGCAGAGCTTAACGATTAATTTTCGAGAGGAGGAAGATTCTAACAATGAGTAGAATGCAAGATAAATATAATAAAGAAGTTGCTCCGGCTCTTATGGAGAAGTACAGCTATAAAAGCACAATGCAAATCCCTAAGCTCGACAAGATCGTTATAAATATCGGTATGGGTGAAGCGAAAGACAACCCCAAGGCAATTGAGGCTGCTTGCTCAGATTTAGCTGCAATTACAGGTCAGAAGCCTATTATCACAAAGGCTAAAAAGTCAGTTGCTAACTTCAAGTTAAGAGAAGGAATGAATATCGGCTGTAAAGTAACACTTAGAGCTGACAAGATGTATGAGTTCTTGGACAGATTTTTCAATGTTGCGCTTCCGCGCGTAAGAGACTTCAGAGGTATCAACCCGAACGGTTTCGACGGCAGAGGTAACTACAGTGTTGGTATTAAGGAACAGCTTATATTCCCTGAAATTGACTATGATAAGATTGACAAAATCAGAGGTATGGACATTAACATTGTTACTACCGCAAAGACAGATGAAGAAGCTCGTGAGCTGTTAAAGCTTTTGGGCGCTCCGTTTCGTTCATAGTTCGTAAGGAGGACACAGTAATGGCAAGAAAAGCAATGGTTTTAAAACAGCAGAGAAAACCTAAGTATTCAACACAGGCTTATACAAGATGTAAGATTTGCGGCAGACCGCACGCTTACCTTAGAAAGTTTGGTATTTGCCGTATATGCTTCAGAGAATTGGCTTATAAGGGTCAGATTCCCGGAGTAAGAAAAGCAAGCTGGTAAAATCGAGTACCCGATAAAGGGAATTTGATTTGTAGATAGAAGATAGAGTACGAATTCTTTACAGATTTCGGAAGGAGGTAAAATAAATGCAAATAACTGATCCAATCGCAGATTTGCTTACAAGAATCAGAAATGCAAGCTCATCAAAGCATGAAACAGTTGATGTTCCTGCTTCAAATATGAAGAAGGCAATTGTAGAAATCCTTAATGATGAGGGTTATATAAAGGGCTATCAGGTAATTGAAGACGGCAAGCAGGGCGTTATCAGAATTACCTTGAAGTACGGACCGAACAAGGAAAAGGTTATCAGCGGTCTTAAGAGAGTATCTAAGCCTGGTCTTAGATTCTACGCAGGCGTTGACGAGCTTCCGAGAGTTTTAAAGGGTCTTGGTATAGCAATCGTTTCAACATCTAAGGGTATCATGACAGACAAGGAAGCAAGAAAGCAGCATATAGGCGGCGAAGTACTTGCTTTTGTTTGGTAAAAATAATATAATAATAACTGAAAACCTGCTGATATACAGCAGAGTAAATTTAAGTTAAGGAGGAAAAATCCTATGTCAAGAATAGGTAAGTTACCTATCACTGTTCCTGCCGGCGTTGAGGTAAAGATCAGTGATACAAATGAAATCACAGTAAAAGGTAAGAACGGTACACTTTCAAGACAGCTTCATCCTGATATGATTGTAAAGTATGCGGATGGCGTTATCACAGTTGAAAGACCGTCAGAGAATAAAATGCACAAGTCGCTGCATGGTCTTACAAGAACACTTGTAAACAACATGGTTGTTGGTGTTACTGAAGGATTTACAAAGGAGCTTGAAATCAACGGTGTTGGTTACAGAGCTGCTATGCAGGGCAAGACTCTTAACCTGAGCCTTGGTTATTCACATCCTGTTTTGTATGAAGCAAAAGAGGGTGTAACAATCGAAGTTCCTGCACCGAACAAAATCCTTGTAAAGGGTGCTAACAAAGAAGATGTTGGAGCTACTGCTGCAAAGATAAGAGAATTCAGACAGCCTGAACCGTACAAGGGTAAGGGTATCAAGTACGTTGATGAACACATCAGACGTAAAGAAGGTAAAGCAGGAGCTAAGAAGAAATAATTGAAAGGAGTGTTCTTAAATGATTAAGAAGATAGATACAAAAGCGGCAAGAATTCGTCGTCATCAGAGAGTTAGAAAGAACATCTCCGGCACAGCGGAGAGACCTCGTCTAAACGTATTCAGAAGTGCTAAACACATATATGCTCAGATTATCGATGACGTGAAGGGTGTTACATTGGTAGCAGCTTCAAGCATGGATAAGGATTTCGAAGGCTACGGCGGCAATATCGAGGGCGCTACAGCAGTAGGCAAGAAGATTGCTGAAAAGGCTCAGGCGGCTGGCATTAAGGCAGTAGTATTCGACAGAGGCGGATATGTATACCACGGCAGAGTTGCTGCTCTTGCAGAAGGCGCAAGAGAAGGCGGCTTAGAATTCTAATAGAAGGAGGACGAGTTAAGTGACTGAAAGATTAGACGTAGAAGCTTTAGAGCTTGAGGAAAATGTCGTAGCAATTAACCGTGTTGCTAAAACAGTTAAAGGCGGTAGAACAATGAGATTCAGTGCTTTGGTCGTTGTTGGTGACAGAAACGGTCACGTAGGCTACGGTCAGGGTAAGGCTGCTGAAATACCTGATGCTATCAGAAAGGGTATTGAAAGTGCAAAGAAGAACCTGATTACAGTTCCTCTTGTTGGCACAACTATCCCTCACGAAGTAATTGGTATTGCCGGCGCAGGTAAGGTTCTTTTGAAGCCTGCTTCACAGGGTACCGGTGTTATCGCGGGCGGTCCTGTTCGTGCGGTGCTTGAGCTTGCTGGTATCAAGGACATCAGAACAAAGTGCTTGCGTTCAAATAATAAGAGAAATGTAGTTAGTGCTGCTGTACAGGGCTTGTCAGAGCTTAAGCAGGCAGAAGAGGTTGCAAAGCTTAGAGGCAAGACTGTAGACCAAATCAGAGGTTAAGGAGGACGCACAATAATGGCTAAGCTTAAGATTACATTAGTTAAAAGCACAATCGGCAGAAAGAAGGATCAGATCGCTACTGTCGAAGCTTTGGGACTAAAGAAAATAAGAAGTGTTGTTGAGCACAACGACACACCTCAGATAAGAGGAATGATAAACAAGGTATCACACCTTGTAACTGTTGAAGAAAACTAATTAGTAAGGAGGTGCAGTAAATGAACTTAAACGAATTACAGCCTGCTGAAGGTTCAAAGTTCGCTCCTAAGAGAGTCGGCAGAGGTATCGGAAGCGGAACAGGTAAAACTTCGGGAAAAGGTCATAAGGGACAGAACGCACGCAGCGGCGGCGGTGTAAGACCCGGCTTTGAAGGCGGTCAGATGCCGTTATACAGAAGACTTCCTAAGCGTGGTTTTAAGAATATATTTGCAAAGCAGTATGTTGCTGTTAACGTTGAGGAGCTTAACAAGCTTGAGGACGGTACAGACGTTACGGCTGAGGTACTTAAGGAAAACGGTATCATCAGCAAGACACTTGACGGTGTTAAAATTCTTGGCAGAGGTGAGCTTACAAAGAAGCTTAATGTAAAGGTTGCTAAGATGAGTGCTTCTGCAAAGGAAAAAATAGAAAAGGCAGGCGGAAAGGCAGAGGTGATGTAAAGTGCTTCAGACATTGAGAAATGCATGGAAAATCCCTGACTTACGTCGCAGAATTCTTTTTACACTAATGATGCTTGTAGTATTCAGATTCGGTGCGCATATTCCTGTACCTTATCTGTCAGCTGAGGCAATGCAGGCTTTTCTTGGAAACGGTACTGACTTGTTCAGCCTGTTTGATGTATTTACCGGTGGCGCGTTCTCAAACGCTACAGTTATGGCAATGGGTGTTTCACCGTACATCAACGCATCAATTATTGTACAGCTTCTTACTGTCGCCATACCGTCTCTTGAACGTCTTGCAAGAGAAGGCTTAGAGGGCAGAAAGAAGATAAATAAGATAACAAGATATCTTGGTATAGCTTTGGCATTTGTCCAGGGTGCGGGACTTTATGTAACGCTTTATAACATGGGCAATGCTATAACAAACCCAAGCGTTCTTACATTCTTTGTAATCGTGCTTACGTTCACGGCAGGTACAGCGTTTATTATCTGGCTGGGTGAGCTTATTACTGAAAAGGGTCTTGGAAACGGTGTATCACTTATCATCTTTGCCGGTATCGTTTCAAGAATACCTACTGCTGCATACGCTTTGTACAACATGAAGCTGGGCAGCGGTATCACAGCAGGCGGACTTGTGTTTGTAGCGGCTGTAGTAATAGTTGCAATTGCAGCTATCACATTCGTTGTATTCTTCTCAGATGCTGAACGCAGAATTCCTGTTCAGTATGCAAAGAGAGTTGTAGGCAGAAAGATGTATGGCGGACAAAGCACAAACATTCCGATTAAGGTTGCGGCAGGCGGCGTTATGCCGATTATCTTCGCATCCTCAATCATGGCATTCCCGGCAACAATCGTAAGATTGCTTTCAGGCGGCAATATGCCGACAGCAGGTCTTGGTTACTATATCCTTGGCTGTTTGAGCGCGGGCTATGCTTCAGAGTGGTGGACCAGTCTTGTGTACGCTATACTGTATGCGCTATTGATACTGTTCTTCACATATTTCTATTCATCAATTCAGTTCAACCCGATTGAGCTTGCGAATAACATGAAGAAGAGCGGCGGTTACATTCCGGGCATCAGACCGGGTAAGCCGACAAGCGATTATATAGGAAAGATTTCATCGAGATTAAATCTTATCGGAGCATTCTTCCTTGCAGTTATCGCTATATTGCCGGTAATCGTCGGTGCAATATTCAAGATAAACGCGCTTCAGATTGGCGGTACTTCACTGCTTATCATGGAAGGTGTTGCTCTTGAAACTGTAAGACAGATTGAATCACAAATGACTATGCGTCATTACAAAGGCTTCTTAGAGTAATCCCTAAGAGCAGAAAGGCGGTATTTGGTATGAATTTAGTATTAATGGGCCCTCCGGGGGCAGGAAAAGGCACTCAGGGAGAAATTTTATCAAAGCGTCTTGGCATTGATACGATTTCGACAGGTGTTATGCTGAGAACCGCCATCAAGGAGCAGACAGAAGTCGGAAAGATGGCTCAGCAGTACATCAACGATGGAAAGCTTGTTCCGGATGACGTAATTGTTAAAATAGTAAAAGAAAGATTACAGAAGCCTGATTGTGCAAAGGGATTTATCCTTGACGGATTCCCGCGCACAACAGCTCAGGCTGAGGCCCTGACAGCTTCGGGAGTTAAGATAGACAAGGTATTGTCACTTGAAGTTGATGATGATGTGATTGTTGAGCGTCTTTCATCAAGACGTGAGTGTTCAAAGTGCGGCGCGCCGTATAATGTCATCTCAAACAAGCCTGAGGTTGAGGGAAAATGTGATAAGTGCGGAGGGGAGTTAATTCAGCGTGATGATGATAACCCTGACACCATTAAGAATAGACTTAATGTTTATCACGATCAGACAGAGCCTATAAAGGCATATTATGAAAAGATGGGACTTCTTGTTACTGCGAAGGGCGAGGATAAACTGGAAGATACCACAAATAATGTTGCTAAAGCTCTGGGACTTGAGGTGTGATTTATGATAACGATTAAATCAGCCAAGCAAGTTGAAAAAATGCGCGCGTCGGCAAAAATCACTAAAGAGGCTCTTGAGCTTTTGGAAAAGCACATAAAGCCGGGGGTGAATACGGCGCAGCTTGATAAAATCGCATATGATTTTATTGTTTCAAAGGGTGCAAGACCTAATTTCCTTAATTATAACGGTTTTCCGGGAAGCATATGCGCATCGGTAAATGATGAGGTTGTTCACGGAATACCGAGCAAAAAGGCAGTCCTTAAGGAGGGCGACATAATCAGTATTGATATGGGCGCCGTACTTGACGGCTGGCACAGCGACGCGGCAAGAACCTTTGGTGTCGGAAAAATTTCCGATGAAGCGCAGAAGCTTATTGACGTAACGCGCGAAAGCTTTTTTGAGGGAATTAAATATCTGAAGCACGGTGCCAAATTAGGTGATGTTTCGTCAGCAATTCAGAATTATGTTGAAAAGCACGGTTACGGCGTTGTGCGTGACCTTGTAGGCCACGGAATAGGACAAAATCTTCATGAGGACCCGAGCGTGCCGAATTTCGGTAAAGCGGGACATGGCGTAAAGCTGGCTGCGGGTATGACCCTTGCAATTGAGCCTATGGTCAATGCGGGAACATATAAGGTTGCAGTTCTTGATGATGATTGGACAGTCGTAACAGATGACGGAAGTCTATCGGCCCACTATGAAAACACCGTATTAATTACAAAAGACGGTTATGAAATATTAACACTGTAGGAGTAAAGTATGGAAATTGTAGAGGGTTCAATAGTCCGTTCCATTGCAGGAAGGGACAAGGGCGATTTATTCATTGTTCTTTCGAGAGAGGGCGAATTTGCTTATCTTGCAAACGGGGAGCTGAGAAAGGTAGACCGTCCTAAAAAGAAAAAACTCAAGCACCTACAGGGAACAAACTCTGTTTCGGAATTTATTCAGAATAAATTGGAGGCAGTGGGTAAGGTTACCAATTCAGAGGTGCGAAAAGCATTGGCGGAGTTTAATTAAGGTTTCTTGGGAGCGTATCACGGAAATGGAGGATGTAACGTGGCTAAGGATGATGTATTGGAATTAGAGGGCACGGTTGTAGAAAACCTGCCGAACGCAATGTTTAAAGTAGAGCTTGAAAATGGTCACCAGGTTCTGGCACATATTTCAGGCAAGCTGAGAATGAATTTTATAAAGATTTTGCCGGGTGATAAGGTTACTCTTGAAATGAGTCCGTATGACCTGTCAAGAGGCAGAATCACATGGCGTAGTAAATAAATTGACCTTTGGTCAGACAAGTGACGATAAGGAGGTAATAAAATGAAAGTACGTCCGTCAGTAAAACCGATTTGCGAAAAGTGCAAAATCATAAAAAGAAAAGGCAAAATAATGGTAATATGCGAGAATCCAAAACATAAGCAAAAGCAGGGCTAATCAGCCCATATTTGGCACATTCCGAACCTTTTTCCAACCTTGCGTACCGACGTACGCGGCGGTTGTAAAGAAGCTTCGGACTGCACTCAAATCTGAACTGATTAGTGCTTGATTGAAGTTTTGGACACATAAAATAAAATTTGTTTATGACTTGTTCAAGCGCGGCTGGTTGGAAATTCCGACAGCTTGAAGAAGTTTTAAATACAACACTATATAAATTTTTTGATGATATCTTTTAATGGAGGTGTAGAAAAGTATGGCAAGAATAGCAGGTGTTGACTTACCAAGAGAAAAGAGAGTAGAAGTTGGTCTTACCTATATATACGGCATTGGACTTAAGAGCTCACAGAAAATCCTTGCTCAGACAGGCGTTAATCCTGACACAAGAGTAAAGGACCTTACAGAGGCAGACGTTAGTAAGCTGAGAGAGGTTATCGACGCTGAATACACAGTTGAGGGTGACCTTCGCCGTCAGATAGCTCTTGACATCAAGAGACTAATGGAAATCGGATGCTACAGAGGTATCCGTCACAGAAAGGGTCTTCCTGTAAGAGGACAGAACACTAAGAACAATGCAAGAACCCGCAAGGGCCCTGCAAGAACAATCGCAGGTAAGAAGAAATAAAGGAGGGACTAAACTAAATGGCTAAGGTAGCAAAGAGAACTACACGTACAAGACGTCGTGATAGAAAGAACATTGAAAAAGGTGCGGCTCATATCCGTTCTACTTTTAACAATACAATAGTTACAATTACAGATACAGCCGGAAATGCTATATCTTGGGCAAGTGCCGGCGGTTTAGGCTTCCGCGGCTCAAGAAAGAGCACACCGTTCGCTGCTCAGACAGCTGCTGAAACAGCAGCTAAGGCAGCGATGGAACACGGTATGAAGACAGTAGAAGTTTACGTTAAGGGTCCCGGTGCCGGACGTGAAGCTGCAATCCGTGCGCTTCAGGCAACAGGTCTTGATGTTACAATGATTAAGGACGTAACTCCTATTCCTCATAACGGTTGCAGACCGCCAAAGAGAAGAAGAGTCTGATTGTAATTAAGTGTAAAGGAGGAAAAAGAGCATGGCAGTAAATAGACAACCGGTTTTAAAGAGATGCAAGACTTTGGGCATTAACCCTGCAACAATGGGTATTGATAAGTCATCAAACAGAAACCCGAAGCAGGGCAGAAAAAAGCAGTCTGAATATGGCTTGCAGCTGAATGAAAAGCAGAAGGTTAAGTTTATATACGGTGTACTTGAGAAGCAGTTCAGAAAGTACTACGTAATGGCTACAAAGAGACAGGGTATCACAGGTGAGATGCTTCTTCAGATTCTTGAGTCAAGACTTGACAATGTTGTTTTCAGATTAGGCTTGGCTAATACAAGACGTGAAGCAAGACAGATTGTTAATCACGGTCATATCACAGTAAACGGTCAGAAGGTAGACATTCCGTCATACCTTGTAAAGCCGGGTGATGTAGTAGCAGTAAGAGAAAAGAGTAAGAACTCTGTTAGAATTAAGGAAATCGTTGAAACAAACGCAAAGAGGGTTGTTCCAAAGTGGCTTTCAATGGACAAGAACACACTTACAGGTAAGGTTCTTGCATTGGCTACAAGAGAAGATATCGACTATGAAGTTGAGGAACACCTTATCGTCGAACTTTATTCTAAATAATTACATGTTACCCTCGGTAAGTGGATATATATACATGTTGTTTAGAGCAATTCCGAAGTATAATCTGCTTCGGAATATGCTCAGATTATAAAGGAGGGTTCTGAAATGATAGAAATGGAAAAGCCTAATATAGAATGCGTTGAAATGAGTGAAGACGGCAGATACGGCAAATTCGTTGTATCACCGCTTGAGCGTGGCTACGGAACTACGCTTGGAAATTCACTTCGCAGAATTTTACTTTCATCATTGCCTGGCGCGGCTGCTACTTCAATTAAGATTGAGGGCGTGCAGCATGAATTTTCAACAGTGCCCGGTGTTACAGAGGATGTTACGGAGCTTATTCTGAACATCAAGAAGCTTGCCTTGAAAATTCACGGCGACCTTCCAAAGACTGTATACATCGAAGCAAAGGGCGCTCAGGAAATTACAGCAGGCGACATTAAGCGTGACGATGACGTTGAGATATTTAATCCTGACCTTCATATCGCAACGCTGAATGATGATGCTAATCTTTATATTGAGATTACTCTATCAAAGGGCAGAGGCTATGTGAGTGCTGAAAAGAACAAGCAGGCTATGCAGCCGATTATCGGAGTAATCCCTGTGGATTCTATCTATACTCCTGTTTCAAAGGTTAATTATACAGTAGAAAACACGCGTGTAGGTCAATATACGGATAGAGAAGAACTGGCAGTTGAAGTCTGGACAAACGGTACTATAAAGCCGGATGAGGCAGTATCTTTGGCTGCTAAGATAATGAACGACTTGCTTTCATTGTTTGTAGACCTTTCTGATGACGCGAAAAATGCCGAAATCATCGTTGAAAAGGAAGAGAACAAGAAAGAAAAGGTTCTTGAGATGACTATTGAAGAGCTGGATTTATCAGTTCGTTCATATAACTGCTTGAAGCGCGCAGGTATCAACACGGTTGAAGACCTTACAAACAAGTCCGAGGAGGACATGATGAAGGTGAGAAACTTGGGAAGAAAGTCGCTTGAAGAAGTCATAAACAAATTGAATGGTTTAGGTCTTTACCTTAAAAAAGAAGAAGATTAATAGGAGGTAACAGTTATGCCGGGAACAAGAAAGTTAAATCGCCCAACAGACCAGAGAAAAGCTATGCTGCGTAATCTTGTAACAAGCTTTCTGGAAAATGGCAGAATTGAAACTACTTTGACAAGAGCAAAAGAAACTCAGAGTATGGCTGAAAAGATGATTACTCTTGGCAAAACAAATACACTACATTCTCGTCGTCAGGCATTGGAGTTTATCACTAAGGAAGACGTTGTAACAAAAGTTTTCTCTGAGATTGCTCCGAAGTACGCTGAAAGAAACGGCGGTTATACAAGAATTTACCAGACAGGCCCTCGCCGCGGCGACAGCGCGCCTATGGCAATTCTTGAGCTTGTAGACTAATAAATTGCTTATAAAAACGGCTCACATGAGCCGTTTTTGTTTTTAAAGCAAATAAATAAAACAGCGGGTAGTTTTTACGATACCACCCGCTGTTTTATTATATAATTACATTAATTTCTGCAATCTTTCATTGACAGCAAGCAAAAATTTCTCTGTGTCAACCTTCTGCTTGTTTTCAAGCGTTGAAAGCGCCGCAAGGTCGCCTGTCATAACGCCCTCCTCAATAGTCTGAATTGTAGCCTTTTCAAGGTTATCCGCAAACTTCATAAGCTCCGGCAGCTCGTCCAGTTCGCCTCTCTTGCGCAGTGCGCCTGTCCATGCAAACAGCGTTGCAACGGAGTTTGTCGAAGTCTTTTCACCCTTAAGGTGCTTGTAATAGTGACGCTGAACAGTACCGTGAGCAGCTTCATACTCATACACACCGTCCGGTGATACAAGTACTGATGTCATCATGGCAAGCGAGCCGTATGCGGTCGCAACCATGTCGGACATAACGTCGCCGTCATAGTTCTTGCACGCCCAGATGTAGCCGCCCTCTGAGCGAATAACTCTTGCAACAGCGTCGTCAATCAGTGTGTAGAAATATTCAATGCCTGCGGCTTCAAACTTTTCCTTGTATTCATTATCGTATATTTCCTGGAAAATATCCTTGAAGCGGTGGTCGTACTTCTTTGAAATAGTATCCTTTGTCGCAAACCAGATGTCTTTCTTCATATCGAGCGCATAATTGAAGCATGCTCTTGCAAAGCTCGCGATTGACTTGTCTCTGTTGTGAACGCCCTGAATGATGCCGTCCTCATTTGCAAAATCATAAATAAGCTCGCGCGTCTCGTTACCGTTTGCGTCGGTTGTTACAAGCTCAGCCTTGCTGCCTGCCTTAACCTGCATTTCAACGTTCTTGTAAATATCGCCGTAAGCGTGACGGGCAATGGTGATAGGTTTTGTCCATGTGGGAATGTACGGTGTTATACCCTTTACAAGAATAGGCGTTCTGAATACTGTACCGTCAAGCATTGCGCGGATTGTGCCATTGGGTGATTTCCACATTTCCTTAAGATTGTATTCGGTCATTCTTGCCGCGTTAGGCGTGATTGTGGCGCATTTAACCGCAACGCCGTATTTCTTTGTAGCGTTAGCGCTGTCAATTGTAACCTGGTCGTTTGTTTCGTTTCTGTATTCAAGACCAAGATCGTAATACTCCGTCTTCAGGTCTATGTAAGGTGTAAGAAGAATGTCCTTAATCATCTTCCATATAATTCTTGTCATTTCGTCGCCGTCCATCTCAACAAGCGGTGTTTTCATTTGAATTTTTGTCATTTAAAATCCGTCCCTTCTAAAAAAAATAGGGGGCAATTGTACCCCCTTGCTAATTAATATCTTAGCATATCTTAATTATAATGTCAATATTCAATTTGACGAATTAAGAAGTGTTTCAAATTCCCTGTAAGACAAGGGTTTCGAGTAAAAGAAGCCCTGCGCCATGTCACAGCCGGCTCTTTTCAGAAAGTCACGTTGTGTTTTTGTTTCGACACCCTCACAAATTGTCTTGACGTGAATTTTTGACGCCATAGATATAATTTCCTCAACAATAACCTCGCTGCGCTGTGAATTTTCTGCATTGTCTATAAATTCCTTATCAATTTTCAGAGTATCAATAGGAACCTTGCGCAGCAGATTGAGAGAAGAATAACCGCTGCCGAAGTCGTCCATTGATATTGTAAAGCCGTGCTCCTTCAGTTCGTATATAAGCGCGAGCGCACTGCTGTCCTCCTGACTAAATATGCTTTCGGTGATTTCCATTTCTATGTATTTCTTTGGAATCTGATACTTGTTCACTAATTTTTCAAGCCGTTCAACAAAATGCTCGTCACCCAAATGACATCTTGAAACGTTCATTGATATGGGAACAATCGGGTCCTTGCCGCGTATTCTGCTTCGTATCATTTGCAGTACCGTTTCATATACATAGAAATCAAGTTCAACAATAAAGCCGTTCTTTTCAAAGAGCGGAACAAAAATACCTGGAGAAATAATGCCTTTATCCTTATGAATCCAGCGTACCAGCGCTTCCGCGCCGATAATTTTATCCGTTGCAAGCTCATACTTGGGCTGATAATAAACAATAAAATCACCTCGGTTAAGAGCTTGTACCATTTCCACTTCAATGTTGTTGCGGGTGGTAAGCTCCTGCTCCATTTCAGGGGTGAAATATACAAGGCAGTTTGTGTTTCTGACAGGAGAACTGTTTTTGGCGATGTTAGCCCTGTCTATATAATCTGCAATGGTGATATCAGGATTATATTTTGGTATCGGACATATTCCTATTTTAATGGGGATTTGATATTTTGAGGAATCGTGTATGTATATATTGATTTCTGCAAGCTTTTCAAAAAGGCTTTTTCCAAGCATAGAGTCCTCAGTGAATATCAAGAAGCAATCGCCCCGATAGCGCGCGTACACGCCTATATCCTTAAATATTTCTTTGATTTTCTGAGCTATATTGGCAAGGGTCTGGTCACCGATAATGCGTCCGAAACGCTCATTTATCAGCTTAAAATTCCTTGCGTCAACAGATGCGAGAAGATAGGGCTGATCAGGATTTTTCAGGAGGGTTTTGTCTACTGCCTGATTGAAATACATTCTGTTATATATATGAGTAATCGAATCTGTGCGTGAAAGCTTTTTAAAGTATGCCTCACGTGTTTTTATAATTACAAGCACTGTTATAAAGGCAAGGAGAATTACTATAAGCCACCATTTGTTGGCGTATATCATATCCCTGAAATTCGGGACATATATATGACTGAGCGTATAAACCTTGCTTTCAAATTCAGATTCGGAAACGGATACGCTCTGTATTATTTTGTTGAGCAGATTAACCACCTGCTTGGGGCAGGTGAGATTTGACACTCCCAGACTGACAGGAACACATATACTGAAATCGTTCACGATAGACAGCTTTGGATGCGCTATAAGGCTCGTTTTTGTCTGCATATCGGGAGTTGAAAGAAGTGCAATCTTGATTTTGCCGTGTTCAACTGCCCTTAGAAGTGAGTTGATAGAATTATATTGCTCAATCTGCCAGTTCGGATGGGTTTCGCACAGGTAGTCTATAATCCAGTCATCATCAGAGAGTATACCCACCTGAAGCTTGCTGTCCTCGAATACGCTTGTATTATTCTTTGCAATCGCAAGATAGGAAATAGATGTATAAGGTTCGGTTGCTGTGACAAGTCCCTGAGTGGAGCCTGATACGGTGAGGATTGCGTCTGCCTTTCCGGCATTGATGCAATCAATCGGCGAATGGTAAAGGTCACCCGGAACATATTCAATGCTGATGCCCGAATTCTTAGAAACCTTTTCCATTATGTCAATATAAATGCCTGCATAGGCTGATTTTTCAGTGTCATAGTATGCCATGGGATAATTGTCGTCGGGAATGAGAATTCTGAGTTTATCCTGGTTTTTAAGCGCAACGGATTCGTCAAATGTCAGAGCCGCTGTGTTGAGATAGGGTATTCTGAAATGTTCGGAGTATATCGACGATAAATAAAAGGGTGAATTTATTTTTAGCGAGGAAATCGCCGTGTTCAGTAAATTAAGCATTTCAGTATTGCCCTTTTTCACGGTACAGTAATACTCAAAGCTGCCGCATTTTGCAATAAGATTCAGCCCCTCCGGTTTGACAGTAGTGGGAACAAGTATTGCATCTACAGAATTTGAGGCTATAGCTGAGGTCAGTTCCTTGACTGTATCGAAATACACCGGCATATAGTTGAAATTATGTTCTGCGGCATATGCATTAAGTTGTTTTTCAAAGACCGAGTACTTTATAAGACCTATTTTTGTGTTGTTAAGGTTCATAAAATCCTCAAAATATATATTACTGTCCGAATTGCTGAACAGAGCGAGAAATCCTATGGCAATCGGTTCAGTGGTATAATCAACGTATGACGCAAGCGTATCGTTCCAAGGAACCATACATAAAAAACTAATGCTGTTGTTGTTCAATGCGTTAATACTGTTTTTTAAATTCAGTTCAGTAAAATTAACCTCTGTATTTTCTGTATACTCAAATGCCGACTGAACGCTGTCTTTGGCATACTCTATAATATTATTACCGGAGAATTCGTAGTCGTTCAGTATTCCGGCTGTATAAGCTGTTTTTTCGGCATGGGCAGAAACAGAAAATAGAATTACTGCAAGTATTGAAAAAATAAAAAGCAGTTGTCTAAATTTCCTCATTAATCAATTCCCTCAAATAATTAAAAATATCTTCATATTATTATATACCACATATGTAAAATGTGCAAACATAAATTAAAAAAAATTGTCATATTTTTTTATGATACATATTAAAAATTTTTGCGCATATACATATAACATATATTTTGGACAAAAGGAGGAAACGTAAAAGTGGAGGAGTATAACATTTACAGTGATATAGCGCAGAGGAGTCAGGGTGATGTATATATAGGTGTGGTAGGTCCTGTACGGACGGGAAAATCCACATTTATAAAGAAGTTCATGGATTTGCTTGTGATACCGAATATAGAGAATGTATATCAGGCAGAGCGGACAAGGGATGAGCTTCCCCAATCAGCCGGCGGCAGGACCATTATGACAACCGAGCCGAAGTTCATTCCGAACGAGGCGGTGGAAATATCCCTTGGTGATAACGCGCATCTTAAGGTGCGTATGATAGACTGCGTCGGCTATATTGTAGACGGTTCTCTCGGATACGCGGAGGACGGCGAGCCGAGAATGGTGACTACACCATGGTTTGATCATCCGATTGCATTCAATGAGGCAGCGGAAATAGGAACCAAAAAGGTCATAACGGAACATTCCACAATAGGTCTTGTGGTTACAACCGACGGCAGCATTACGGAAATTGACAGAGAGGATTATGTTGACGCTGAAAACAGGGTTATAAATGAGCTTAAGGCGATAAACAAGCCATTTATTGTCCTGTTAAATTCAGTGAACCCACATTCGCAGCAGGCGCAGAGGCTTAAGGATGAGCTTTGTGCAAAGCATGGAGTACCCGTTGTAGCAGTTAACTGTGAGGCGCTCAGTGCGGCGGATATACATGAGATTATTGAAACGGTGCTGTTTGAATTTCCACTTAAGGAAATCAATATTCAGATACCTGACTGGATTGAGGAGCTGGATAATGAGCATTGGCTTAAACAGGATATTTACGGCGCGGTTATGAACAATATTGAAAATGTAAACCGTATACGCGACGTGAGAAGCCTTGCGGACGGTATAAACGAATGTGAATTTGTAAAGCGTTCGTACATAGAGGGAATGGATCTGGGCGACGGTACGGTAAAAATGTGCATGGAGCTGCCGCAGCCGCTTTTCTACAAAATACTGGGAGAGAACTCAGGATTTGAAATAGACGGTGAGCATCAGCTTATGACGCTTATGAAGGAGCTTGCAGATATGAAAGCGGAATATGACAAGGTTTCATTCGCACTCCATGAGGTTATGGAAAAGGGCTATGGAATAGTTTCTCCGTCCACGGAGGAAATGTCCCTTGACGAGCCGAAAATAGTAAAGCAGGGCGGCAAGTTCGGAGTTAAGCTAAAGGCATCCGCTCCATCTATACATATGATACGCGCCGATATTGAAACGGAGGTAAGCCCGATTGTCGGAACGGAAAAGCAGTCTGAGGAGCTTGTGCATTATCTGCTGTCTGAATTTGAATCTGATCCGACGAAAATATGGCAGTCAAATATCTTCGGCAAATCTCTCTATGAACTTGTGAATGAGGGTCTGCATAACAAGCTTTCACGCATGCCCGAGTCTGCAAGGATGAAGCTGAAGGAAACATTGCAGAGAATTATTAATGACGGCAGCAACGGACTTATTTGTATCATTCTGTAGAAAGCCTGTTTCAGATATGATTGGGGAGGCGGCGGAATGTTGAAGCGATTAATTATTCTGGGGGTTATGGCTGTATGCCTGTGCGGATGCAGCCTTGACAGAGTACGCACGGAAAAAAGCATCAAGGAATATGAAATGGATTATTCCACTGTGCATGCGGAGATGATACGGTTTTCAGGAATGAAGAATGCTGAATTTGAAAAGCGTATTAACTCGGACATTGAACAGTCTGTCGAAAGCGCACTGGTTGCTTTCGACAGCGAGGCTCTTGGGAGCAGCGATAAGGTGCGTATGGGCAATAAGTGTGTATTTGAGACGACATGGGACGAAAAATATAATAAAAATGATTTTATCAGCGTGGTTGAGGAACGCTACCAGTATACGGGCGGCGCTCACGGCAACACCGTAAGGCTGGCAAGAAATATTGATATAGTGGGCGAGAAAGAAATCAAGCTTGCAGACTTGTTTACAGATGATGGTTATGTCAGCACCCTTAACCGGTTTATAAATGAGGAAATCTCGGAGCATAGTGATAAATATAAGGATTTATGGGCGAAGCCTGAAATTAAAGATACACACCAGACGGATTTTTATATAAGCGGCGATGACCTTGTCATATTTTTTCAACCCTATGACCTGTCATATTATGCGCGCGGATTTGTGGAATTTTCAATTGAACTGGAGGAACTGTCGGGATATATGAAGGAGGAATACAGAAGATTGGCTGTCTGACGACAGCTGTTTTGGCACATTTTCGGAGCGGATTGCAAAAGGCTATCAGGGGTTAATACCGTGATAGCTTTCCTTTTTTGCGCAAAAAAAACACCGCCTTCCGGCGGTGCTTAAAACAAATACATTTTGGGGGAGTAAATGTTTTAGGGGGAGTTATCACAACTGTAAAAAGATGTAATTATATATATGAAACAGACATCAAAGATATCTGAATCTTTTGGGGGGACCCTTGCCTTTGGGGAAGGCAAGGGCATATGAAAAAAAGGATGGTATCGACTGCTTTTATGCAGTCATCAATTAAAACTGGATAGCTTATTTATTTTTGTCCTCAGTATCTTCCATCAGACGAACCTGAATTTCCATGGTTTCGCCGTCTCTGAGGATTTTGAAGGTCAGATAATCGCCTGCCTTTTTCTTGTCGCGGATAGTGTTTACATCCGTTGCGGAAGAAACCTTCTGACCGTCAACTTCAAGGATCATATCGTATGCCTTAAGACCTGCCTCTTCAGCACCGCTGCCTTTTGAAACGCTGCCGATAAACAGTCCGTAGCCTGTATCCTTGATTGTTATACCTACAAGCGGTCTGCCTGTAACGTATCCCGATGCCATCAGGTCGTCAATTATAGGCTTTGCCTCGGATATTGCGATTGCAAATCCCATACCCTCAACGCCTGTGGAGGATAATTTAACTGAGTTAATTCCTATAACCTCTCCGTACTGATTAATTAACGCTCCGCCCGAATTACCTGAGTTGATAGCGGCATCTGTCTGTAAAAGGTTATAAGTTCTGTTGTCTATAGTCATCGTTCTGTTAACGGCGCTTATAATGCCTGCCGTAACAGAACCGGAAAATTCCTGTCCCATAGGGTTACCGATAGCAACTGCTGTTTCGCCGACCTGAACTGTTGTCGAATCACCGAGCGTCGCAACGGTAAGCTGTGTTGAACCGGGGTCGATTTTTAGTACCGCAAGGTCTGTCTTTGTATCCTGACCGACAAGCTTTGCTGAAAATTCTTCGCCTGTGTTAAGTATTACCGATATTTCGCTTGCACCGTCTATAACGTGCTGATTTGTAACAATATATCCGTCAGATTGGAAGATGATACCTGAACCGCTTCCCTGTTCAACTGTTTGACCGTCCTGCGATGGGTCGCTTGAATAGTAATATCTTCCTGAAAATGGGTCATAATATTTCTGAGATGACACTGTTGTCTTGTTTATGACACCCACAACGCTCGGACCAACCTGCTCGGCAATCTCCGGTACGGAAAGAACCTTTTTTCCGTTCTTGTAAGAAGTAAGCTGCGCATTTGAGTCAGATGAACCGCTCTGCTGTATTGTAGCGGCATTTGAAGCCGTCTGAGGCTGCTGCGCCGGGTTTGCTTTTTTCAAGGTGAAGTACATCGCCGAACCGAAAACTCCTGCGGTAAATATACTTGCCGCAAGCGCGCTGCATATTGCCGTTACCCATACCTTGGGTTTCTTTTCCTTTTTCGGCTTCTGGTTATAAATAATTAAGTCGGTAGACTCTGTATAAGGGTATTTTTTCATTGTTGTCATCCTCCTTATATCATTATTATCAAAACAACCTAAATTCATACTCTATATAGCTTTCCTTGACTATGGTTATATAATACAGTACACTTTTGACACTGGTATGAATTAAATGTAAACAGAAATCGGTTATTTTGTGAACAAATTGTGAACAAGGGTTGACAAATGTATGTAATAGAGATAGAATATATGTTAAATGCGAATTGTTTGCAACAAAACAAGAAAGGAACAGTCATGAAAAAACTACTTATAATTGACTCAAACAGTATTTTAAACCGCGCGTTTTACGGTGTGAGGTATCTGAGTGCAAAGGACGGAACGCCGACAAACGCGATATACGGATTTTTAAATATTCTATTAAAGCTTATAAAGGAGCAGGAGCCGGACTATATCTGCGCCGCCTTTGACGTTAAGGCGCCGACTTTCCGTCATAAGCAGTACGAGGGTTATAAGGCGCAGCGCAAGCCCATGCCCGAGGGACTTGTGGCGCAGATGCCGATTATGAAGGATGTGCTGCGCGCAATGAACATAACAATTCTTGAAAAAGAGGGCTATGAGGCAGACGACATTATCGGAACGGTTGCGAGGCTTTGCGAGGAGCGGGGAATAAGCTGTTTTATCGCAACGGGTGACAAGGACGATTTGCAGCTTGCCAGTGACAAGACAAAGGTTATTCTGACCGTTACAAAGTCGGGTTATAATGAGACTGTTATATATGACGATGCGGCGGTAAAGGAGCGCTATCACGTTACGCCGACGGAATTTATAGACATTAAGGCTCTGATGGGTGACCCGTCAGATAATATTCCCGGCGTTAAGGGCATAGGCGAAAAGACTGCCATGAGCCTTATTGAAAAGCATCACAGCATTGAATATATATATGAAAATATTGATGATATCGGCTTAAAGGGCGCAATGCTGCAAAAGCTTAAGGACGGACGTGATATGGCGTTTATGTCAAAGAAGCTTGCCACGATTGACTGCTATACTCCGATTGAATTTTCGGCGGAGGACTGCGAGTTCAAGGGGGTTGAGCAAAGCGGCGAATTGTACGATATACTGAAAAAACTTGACCTGAACAGCATAATAAAAAAGCTTGATTTATCTGCCGAAGGTACAGTAAAGGAAGCGGAGGACATTTTTGAGGGATTTAAATATGAAACAGTCCAAAATGTAAGTGCGATGTATACGGCAGAAAACAAAAAATTACCTGTTGTACTTGAATTTTCAGGTGAAACTCTTACAGGTTTAGCAATAGCGCTTGATAAGGCGGCAGTTGTCCTTGAGGGAGAGCAGGCGCAGACAGCGGCAAAGGAAATCCTCGAAAATGAAGATATAAAGAAAATCCTCTTTGACGCAAAGGAATCAATTGTAAAGCTTAACGGTAGAATAGAAATAAAGAATATTTGCGATGATACGGCAATAGCCGCGTATCTTGTAGACCCTGCAAAAAGCAAATATACAATTGAAGATTTGACAAACGAATATTTCGGTGTTGAAATAGAAAGGCCGGAGGCAAAGCAGCTTTCACTGCTTGACGAGGAGGAAAACGACAAGAGCGAATATCTTGCGAAGTGTGCTGTAGCACTTGGCGCACTTAATGAGCGTATTAATAAGAAGATAGAAGAAAACGGTCAGGAAAAGCTGTACCGCAAGGTGGAACTGCCGCTTGTGGAGGTACTGGCGCATCTGGAGATAAACGGATTTCTTGTGGACGACGCACAGCTTAAGGAGTTTTCCGAAAAGCTTGGCGAAAAGATTGACGCGCTCACAAAGGAAATATATTTCCTTGCGGGCGAGGAATTTAATATAAATTCACCGAAGCAGCTTGGAGTAATATTGTTTGAAAAGCTTGAATTAAAGCCTGTGAAGAAAACGAAAACAGGCTATGCCACAAATGTTGACGTGCTTGAAAAGTTAAGGGATAAGCACCCGATAATCGGATTTTTAATGGAATACCGTCAGCTTACAAAGCTGAAAAGCACTTACTGTGACGGACTGGCTGCGGTGGTAAATCCCGAAACGCACCGCATACATTCGGTGTTCACGCAGACCGTTACCGTGACGGGCAGACTTTCATCAACGGAGCCAAATTTGCAGAACATTCCCACGCGCACGGAGCTTGGACGCGAAATCAGGAAAATGTTTGTCGCGCCTGAGGATTATGTGCTTGTGGACGCGGACTATTCACAGATTGAACTGCGTGTGCTGGCGCATATAGCAAATGACGAAACTATGATAAACGCATTTAAGAATAACGAGGATATTCACGCGGTAACAGCGTCACAGGTGCTTGGAATACCGCTTGAAGAGGTTACAAAGGAGCAGCGTTCAAGCGCAAAAGCGGTTAATTTCGGTATTGTGTACGGCATAGGCGAATTTTCGCTGGCGCAGGATTTGCATATATCCGTAAAGGAGGCAAAGACGTATATAGACAGCTATCTTGAAAAGTACCACGGCGTGCGAAATTACATGGAAAGAATTAAGGAGCAGGCGAAAAAGGACGGCTACGTAAAGACGCTGATGAACAGAATACGTTATATCCCCGAACTGAAATCGCCTAACTATAACATTCGCCAATTCGGCGAGCGCGTGGCGCTGAATACCCCGATACAGGGGACGGCGGCGGATATTATAAAGCTTGCAATGGTGCGTGTGGATAACAGGCTCATAAGGGAAAATATGAAATCGCGCCTTATTTTGCAGGTGCATGACGAATTGATTGTTGAAGCCCATAAGGACGAGGTTGAGCAGGTCAAGCAAATTCTGCTTGAAGAAATGCAGGGCGCAATGACGCTCAATGTGCCGCTTAAGGTGGATATGTCCGAGGGACATAGTTGGTACAGCGCAAAGTGAGCCAATGCTCACTTTGCGCGAACGTCGGACGAACGACAGCAACTTTCGCCGCAAAGCGGCAGTCAGTTTGCGAGAGTGAGTCTGACGCTAAGTTTCGAAAATATCTATGTTTGATGAGAGGTTCATTTATATTATATAGAGAAAGGAATATTATATGAAAAAATTACTTCCAATAATAATGATACTATCGCTTTTTCTTGCTTCGTGCGGAAAAACAGAGGAAAAGTCTGACAAACCGCAGGTTTACACCTCCTTTTACGCAATGTACGACTTTGCGCGTACAATAGGCGGTGAGGATATTGATCTTTATAACGTAGTGCCCACAGGCACAGAGCCGCACGACTTTGAGCCTACGGCGGCGGATATGGCAAAGCTCAGTAAGGCGGACGTGTTTATCTTTAACGGCATGGGCGTGGACGAATGGGCGGAGAAGGTTGCTCCGACGCTGCCCGAAAACGTAAGTGTGCTGCGCTCGTCTGATGGAATAAATGATGACGGGAATGACCCACATGTGTGGCTCAGCCTGAAAAATGCGAAAGCGCAGCTTGAAGCTGTCAGCAGCGCACTGTCCGAAGCGGACAGCTTAAATGCGCATAACTATGCCGCGCGTCTTGCGGAGTATTCGGAAAAAATAGACAATCTTGAAAAAGAATATGAAAATGCTAATCTGTCAGGCAAGAAGCTGTTTGTGACCCACGGAGCATACGGTTATCTTTGCGATGAATTTGGTATGGAGCAGGTTGCCCTTGAGGGAATTTCGGGAGACAGCGACCCGTCACCTGCGCAGATGGCGAAGATTGTTGATGAAATAAAGGCAGATGGCGCAAAGTGCATTTTCTATGATCCGCTTGAGGGCGACAAAATGGCAAATGCCGTTGCAAAGGAAGCCGGAATTGAAGCGGTTGAGTTGTACACCTTTGAGGGTGACAGTGAGAACAGGGACTATATAACAATTATGCAGACCAATCTTGAACAACTGAAAAAATCAATGTAGGAGAAAACATGGAACAGGAAATTTTAAAGATAGAACATCTTGACTTTGAATATCCCGATACAAGTGTGCTGCGTGACGTAAGCTTTACCCTGCATAAGGGCGACTTTCTCGGAATAATCGGCGCGAACGGCGCGGGAAAAAGCACGCTTATAAAAATAATATTGAAGCTTCTGCCCTACAGCAAGGGCAAAATAACGCTGTTCGGCGAGGATTTGTCAAGGTTTAAGGACAACCACAAAATCGGATACGTTTCGCAGAAAGCGAATTCCTTTAACAGCGATTTCCCCGCAACTGTTAAGGAGGTTGTTATGGCGAACCTTTACAGCAAAAAGGGACTGTTCCGCCGTTACAACAAGGCGGATATTGAAAAGCTGCGCACTGTGCTTGAAAAGGTCGGAATGGAGGGGTATGAAAATAAGCTTATCGGCAAGCTTTCCGGCGGGCAGCAGCAGAGAATATTTATTGCCCGGGCTCTCATATCAGACCCCGAGCTGCTGCTTATGGACGAACCGACCGTTGGTGTTGACGCAAAGTCCGTAAGGCAGATAATGGATATAATCAGCGCTCTTAACGAACAGGGAATGACCATAATAATGACGAACCACGACACGCCCGAGCTGGTGCGCGCGTCGAGTAAGCTGCTTATATTCTGCGAGCATGGAAACGGTGAATTTGTAAGCCGAAATAATCTTACAATGGAACAAATCAATGACATTTTCGCGGGAAGGAGGAAACACCACCATGCTTGAAATTTTTCAGTATGATTTTATGCAGCGCGCCTTTCTGGTTGCAGTGATAATTGCGGTGATTGCGCCGTGTATCGGTATTTCAATAGTGCTTAAACGTCTTTCGGCGATAGGTGACGCCACCTCACATTCTGCTCTTGCCGGTATCGCTTTCGGACTGATGATAGGAATAAATCCTATATTGGGAGCGGTGCTGTTTTCAATCTTTGCGGTGCTTGGAATTGAGGCGCTGCGAAAGGTTTTCGGTAGATATTCCGAAATAGCCACCGTGGTTGTAATGTCGGCGGGAATAGGTCTTACGGCGGTGCTGTCGGGCTTTATAACAAACGGCTCGACAAATCTGAACAGCTTCCTTTTCGGTTCAATAGTGGCAATATCAGACTTTGAACTGTACCTGACCATAGGACTGGGAATTGCCGTTATAGTGGCTTCGTTTCTGCTTTATAAGGAGCTGTTTTTCGTTACCTTTGACGAGGAGGCGGCAAAACTTGCAGGAGTGCCTGCGGGCAAGATAAACCTTGTGCTTATGCTGCTCACGGCGGTGACGGTTTCAGTTGCGTCAAGAATAGTCGGTGCGCTGATGATTTCCTCGCTGCTCGTAATTCCTGTTGCAGCGGCGATGATGATAGGCAGAAGCTACAAACAGACCATGTGGCTGTCAATTCTTTTTGCAGAGGTGTTTACTGTTGCGGGACTTTTCATATCCTATTATATGGATTTACGTCCGGGCGGAACAATTGTTCTGATAGGTGTTATATGCCTTATATGTATCGCTGTGATTACAGCAAAACGAAGAAGGTGATACATATGGAGATAAATGAAATACTTTCAGATGTGGGACTTAAATGCACCAGACAGCGTGTAAAGGTGATGGAGGTGCTGTGCAGCGCCAAATCACCGCTGACGGCGGAAAATATATATGAAGCGGCCGACGGAATGTCGCTTTCCACAGTGTACAGGATCGTGGAAAAGCTGTGCGAAAAGGGAATAGTAAATAAAAACACTATACAGGACAGCGATAAATTCTACTATGAAATGTCGGCAGAAAAACACCGCCATTACGCAATATGCCTTGGCTGCGGCAATATGCGGTACGTGGATATATGCCCGGTGCATGCACCGCGAATTGACGGTTTCACCGTTACGGGACACAAGCTTGAAATATATGGTTACTGCGACAAGTGCAGAAACAAAGAACACTAAAATATTTTAGTATTCTTTTTATCATAAAGCTGTCCCCGATTTCATAATCTAATATACAGACAGATTTTGAAAAGGGGGATAGAAAATGTGTTACGATTATTCCAAACTGCTGAAGGACATAAAGATGCTCACGGACAACTATAATATAATTAAAAGCTTTTCTATCGGGAAGAGCGTTATGCAAAAGGATATTATGTGTGTGGAAATCGGCAGGGGAAAAAAGAAAATATTTCTCGGCGGAGCGTACCACGGACTTGAGTATCTTACAGCGGCGTTTCTGATAAAATTTTTATCAAAATACACTGTTGCGGTAATGACAAAATCGGAGTGCTTCGGCTATGATATAGAAAAGCTGTATAATTCCGTTACGCTGTACATAGTGCCGATGGTTAATCCAGACGGTGTGGATATTGCTGTGAACGGTCTGGACATAACGAATGAGTATCACAGGCATCTTATAAGCATGGTGGGTATACATAGCTTTAATCATGTATGGCAGGCAAACGCAAGGGGCGTTGATATAAATCATAATTTTGACGCGGACTGGCACATGGTAGTTGATAAGCCGTCGCCGTCAAAGTACGGTGGGGAGTGTGCTGAGTCCGAGCCTGAAACGAGAGCTGTTGAAGAATTTGTGCGGAGGGAAAATTTTGATCTTATGCTTGCTTTCCACAGTCAGGGCAGGGAGATATATTATGATTTTGACGGTATGACGGGCAAACATTCCCTTGAAATCGCTCAAAAAATGGCAGAGGAAAGCGGTTATGCCGTATGTGTACCGGAGGGTACGGCGTCATTCGGCGGATGCAAGGACTGGTTTATAAAGGAGGTCGGCAGAGAGGGCTTTACGGTGGAAATCGGACAGGGAAAAAATCCGCTGCCTATGAGTATGCTTGATGATGTGTATGATGAAAATGCAAAAATTATTTTGTGCGCCATGGAAAGCGTAGTATAAAAAAGGATTGTCTTTTAAGACAATCCTTTTTAAGTATTTTCATAATTATAGCTTTGCTCCGCACTTCATACAGAATTTCTTGTCCGGTGTGTTTTCATGTCCGCATACAGAGCATGTTTTCACAGCAACGCTCTGAACAGTATCTTCTGATGTAGCTATAACATCAGCAGCAGCGGGAGGCGCCATTATGGTATGCGCAGGTGCAATCTTCGGCGCAGGCTGTGAAACACGGACGGGTTTCTTGCCGTATTCATAAAAGCCTGCTTTTACAAGGCCGAGGAACATGGGCGCGAACAGTCCGTAAACAAGTGATACAAGGAAGTTTATCACGGAGAATATAACTCCTACATACGGAATAAGAGCCAACAGACCAAGAATAATGGATACTACAAGAAATGCCACGGTTGGAAGAATAATTGCCGCAAACATATTCAGTTTGTAGCCCTTTGTGTCCTGCATAGACTTTTTAAGCGCGTCGGTTGCTCCCACTGACTTTTCTTCGTTAAGGATATATGGCGTAAACGCGTATGAAAGACTTTTTATAACAGCAATAACAGGTCCTGCGATAGGAATAAGAAACCACAGAAACTTCCAGAGGTACATCCAGCACATTCCGCCTGCAACGTGTTTGAAGTCTTTGAAGCTGCCAAATGCTCCTAAAAGTGTTTTTGTGTCAGCCTCACCGCCATTGTATGCCTTGTAGTAAACAGCTATCATTCCTGCGCTGATTGCAGCAATGACAGGGATAATGATTAGAGGAACCGCACCCAATATCAATACCACAAGCGTCAGCACTCCGCTCAAAAGCGAAATACCCCATAGCTTAAAGGGAATTTTTTTTAAAATTTCAAATGTACGTCTATAAATTGAACCAATCATGATTACTCACCTCAAAACTTGAATTATTTACCCTGACCGTAATAAGCGTTTGCACCATGTTTTCTGTAATAGTGCTTATCTTTAAGCTCCTGAGGAGCTTCCTTTACGTCGGGATTAATTTTTTCTGTTCTTGCAGCCATTTTTGCAACCTCTTCAAGAACAACCGCATTGTGAACGGCGTCCATGCCGTCCTTTCCCCATGTGAACGGACCGTGATTTTTGCAGAGCACTGCAGGCATTGCCTCATAGTCCTTATCCTTAAAGAAATCAACAATCAGTACGCCGGTATTCTTTTCGTATGCCTCATCAATTTCCTCCTTTGTAAGATTTCTTACGCAGGGGATTTCACCGTACATGTAGTCGGCATGAGTTGTGCCGTAGCAGGGAATGCCGCGTCCAGCCTGCGCCCAGCTTGTAGCCCAGGGCGAGTGTGTATGTACAATTCCGCCTATGTTAGGAAATGCTTTGTAAAGCTCAACGTGCGTTGCTGTATCCGATGAGGGGTTGTACTTGCCCTCTATCTTGTTGCCGTTAAGGTCAACAATAACCATGTCCTCAGGTTTTAGTTTGTCGTAATCCACGCCTGACGGCTTGATTGCAAAGTAGCCTGTTTCTCTGTCAATCTCACTCACGTTTCCCCATGTGAATGTTACCAATCCATGCTTGGGAAGCTGCATATTTGCCTCATATACTCTCTTTTTCAGTTCTTCTAACATTATTTTATATCCTCCCTGATTAATTAATCCATATTTTCAACTGCCGCTTTTTCTATGGGCAGTCCCTTGCTGTAGCGCGCCGCAAAGGTGTTAAAGCCCTCAACGTCCTTTGGGTCAGGAGAGAGCGTGTATACCTCGCCGTCCGCAAATACCCTGTTGTTAAGGAAGTCTGTAAGAGTTTCTCCGTCATTCTTTGTCAGCATATATGACGCAAGCAGCGCGATACCCCATGCGCCGCCCTCGCCTGCCGTTTCCATAAGCGAAACAGGCGTGTTGATAGCCGCCGCCATAAATTTCTGACCTACGTCCTTTGTCTTGAACAGACCGCCGTGACCGAACATCTTGTTTATCTGGACATCTTCCTTTGCAAGAATGTCCATACCAAGCTTAAGCGTGCCCAGTGATGAATAAAGATGTGTTCTCATCATGTTCGCAAGATTAAATTTGCTGTCGGGAGTACGCACAAACAGCGGACGTCCTTCAGCCATATGGGTGATGTTCTCGCCTGAGAAATAGTTGTACGAAATAAGTCCGCCGCAGTCGGCATCACCCTCAAGAGCCTTGAAGTAAAGCGTGTCATATAATTTAGGTGTGCTTATCTCCACGCCAAGCTCTGCCGCAAATTCACGGAATATATTTACCCATGCGTTGATGTCCGATGTGCAGTTGTTCACGTGTACCATCGCAACATCGTCGCCTACGGGCGTTGTCACGATGTCAATTTCAGGGTACGCGTTTTCAAGCGGTTTTTCCAGTACCACCATAGCGAATACAGATGTACCTGCGCTGACGTTTCCCGTACGCTTTGTAATGCTGTTCGTGGCGGTCATGCCTGTGCCCGCGTCACCCTCGGGAGGACAAAGCGGAATACCTGCCTGTAATTTGCCCGACACGTCAAGAAGCTTTGCGCCCTCTGCCGTAAGCGAGCCTGCCTTGTCGCCTGCGACAAGTACCTTCGGAAGAATATCAGAAATATTCCACGGATTTTTCTGCACGGTGTCAATATTACTGAACTTGTCAAGCATCTGTGCGTTGTAGTTCTTCGTCTTGCTGTCTATGGGGAACATACCTGACGCTTCACCAACGCCAAGCACAAATTCGCCTGTCAGCTTCCAGTGAACGTATCCCGCAAGCGTTGTAAGATACTTTATTGAAGAAACGTGTTTCTCGCCGTTCAGGATTGCCTGGTAAAGGTGAGCAATGCTCCATCTTTCGGGAATATTGAAGCCGAACAAATCCGTAAGCTCCGATGCCGCCTGACCTGTAATGCTGTTTCTCCATGTGCGGAACGGCACAAGCAATTCGCCATTTTTATCAAATGCCATATATCCGTGCATCATGGCGCTGAAGCCGATTGCGCCGATTGTTGTTATCTCTGTGCCGTACTGCTTCTTTACGTCTGACGCCATATCCGAATAGCAGTCTGAGAGTCCTGTCCATATATCCTCTAGGCTGTATGTCCATATGCCGTTTTCAAGACGGTTTTCCCATTCGTGACTGCCCGAGGCGATTGGCTTGTTGTTTTCGTCCACAAGCACCGCCTTTATTCTTGTTGAGCCAAACTCAATGCCGAGCGCGGTTTTGCCGTTCTCTATTGCGTTTTTGATGTTTTCCATATTTTCCTCCTTTTCTATACCGTAAAATACAAAATTGTAAATTTTTTTCAATAATTTAATTATAACATTTTTCAGAGATTTAGCAATATAAATATAGAAAAAATATGAAATAAATTTTATAAAGTTGCAATTTATTTGGTGATATGATATAATGAAACGAGATATAGATTTTGGAAGGTGACATAGGTGGATTTACTGATATTCAATAAGATAGAAGATGACCCGTGCATAAAGGGAGTTATGGAAAAGGATAATGTTGTTGTGCTTCGGAATATAATTGAATTTTCCGAAACGGAGGGCGTCACAAGCAGCGCAATAAGAGAATATGTTGCAACGCGTCTTGCCAACGATGATAATATCCTTTCGCGTCTTGCCCAGGCGGACAAGCGCATCGGAGATGACCTCTACAAGCTTGCGCTTCTGGATATTGAGCAGATATACAAGAAACTGTTTGCGATTCAGATTAAGTACGAGCCGTCGGGGAATAAGATAGGCTTCTATGACGGGTATGTGAACTCGATAAAATCTATAACTGACGCACATTCCGCAAAGGAGCTTCTGAATTTGCTGATAGAGCATTACAGAACGCTTGGCAGCGGAATACTGGCAAAATATATCGCATTCAAGTATGACGGCGCTCTTACGGGTGTAAGCGATATTGATACAATCACTTTTGATGACCTTGTGGGAATAGAGTACCAGAAGCAGACGCTGATTGACAATACAAGAGCGTTTGTACAGGGCAAGGCGGCAAATAATGTGCTGCTGTTTGGTGACAGAGGTACGGGAAAATCCTCATCTGTCAAGGCTTTGCTTAATATGTTCGGTGATAACGGACTTCGCATGATTGAAATGCCCAAGCACTGCATAAAGGACATCCCCACGCTTTCCAAGCAGCTGGCAGAAAGCCCGAACAAGTACATAATCTTTCTGGACGACCTTACGTTTGAGTCTCACGAAACGGAATACAGAGCGCTTAAGGTGGCAATGGAGGGACAGCTTCAGGCAAATCCTGACAATGTGCTTATATACGCGACCTCAAACCGCAGACACCTTATTCGTGAAAATTGGTCTGACAGAGAGGGAGGAGAAATCCACGTCAACGACCAGATGCAGGAAACACTGTCGCTGTCTGAGCGTTTCGGCATAAGTCTTGTATTCTCAGCTCCGACTCAGAAGGAATATCTGAATATTGTATCGGAAATGCTTAAGAAGCACAACATTGAGATGAACGGCGATATAGAAAAGCAGGCCATAGTATGGCAGATGAACTACGGAGGAAGAAGTGCGAGGTGTGCAAAGCAGTTTGTGACCTCATATATTTCCAAATAAATTAAGAGAGGAAGATGTGAAATGAAAAAGAAACTTTTAGCGCTTGTGCTTGCAGTATCGGCAGTAATGAGCAGTACTGCGCTTGCGGCAGCAATCACTGCTGCATCTTCGGATAACAGCGGTACATATACCATTGAACAGCCGTCAGATACAAAGGCAATTATCATGTGCTACGACAATGACGGCGCTTTGGTGTACAGCAATCTGCACAAGTCAGAGGAAGGTAAATTCAGTTTTACCTTACCGGAGGAGTATGTAGATACAAAGAAAAAGGTTTATTTTGTGGACACAAGAGAGTTTAAGGATATAGAAATAGCAGGCGACACACCTACGCCGTCTCCGGCTGTAACAGAAGCGCCAGCGGCGACAGAAAAGCCGTCAGCAACTGCCAAGCCGACAAGCACGCCAAGTGATAACTCAGGTCCGTACGAAAAAGAGGTAGACGGACTGTATGCGCCGGCACTTGTAAAAGAGGTTGAAACACGTACAAACAGCAATGATGAAGATATTTATGCTGTTACGCTGTTCTATCACGGCGAGGAAATGACGGTGGGCATTGAAAATGACCTTACAATTTCAACTTCGCCGGAGGAGTATTCCTTTATGAACGGACAGACAATGGAACGGCTTGAAAAGGGTGATGTAATCTGTCTGACATCAAATATTGCCGGAGATAAAATCAGAACAGTTGATTTTATTTGCAGACCGACAGAGGAGGATATTGTAACAGGTGATGCCAATTACGGCACAAACTTTGAAAAACTGTTTGCTTCAGATGGTAAGGTTGCAAATAAGTGGTCTGTTATGAAGTACGGCGAAAAGCCGTCTGATGATAAATATCAGTATGCGTTCGGCATTGTCGGCAAGTACGAAAATGGAACGCTTACTCTTATAAATAAGAGCGGCATTACCGCTGATGCGCTGGACATTGATGTTGACAGCCGCGCAAACGTTTATACCTGCGCTGTTGACGGTAAGGAATACGAGGTTGAAATCGGCGATACGTCAAGCATTGAAACAACTATTCCAAGAAAGAAGTTCAATGATGAAAAAATAGAACTGAATGATGATTACAGCTATAACTATGCGCTTGTAAGAATGGTTGACGAAACCGCAACCGATATAATATTGTATAATAATTACAACGACTGATAAGACTCAACAAATCCTATACGCAATGAAATATGAATTCAGATACGTAGAAAGAGAGTAGGAGGAAATTAAAAAAATGAAAAACTTAAGAAAAGCTGTCACGGCAGTGATGCTTACTGTATCTTTGGTGGGAAGTTTCGGGGTAGCATATGCGGACGCTGATATATCTGTGCGGATGGACGCAGTTATATCTGACGGATCGGACTATGTAAGCTTTGGGGACGTAAAACCAATGCAGATAGATAACCGTACTCTTATTCCCGCAAGGGATATGGCGGAAGCTGCCGGCATGGAGGTAACTTGGGACCAGACGACACAGACTGCGCTTCTGACGCTTACGGCAGACGCTTATTCGGATAAGCCGATAGAGCGATATGCCGCTCAGTTAATCAGTCAGATAGAGGGCTTTGGGCTTGACCTCAGACCGACAAGTATAACGGCAGCTTTGAAGCTGTATGACAGCACAGCCGTCATCAGATATAATTTCACCGATTCTGAGGGAGACAATGTCCCGATGGGAAAGGATTATGAAATGGTATCTCAGGCGATACTGATAGATGACGGAACGTTGATGGTACCGGTACGTGATTCAATGGAAATGTTCGGACTTAATGTGGGCTGGAATCAGGATGAGCTTTGTGCCTATGTTTCAATTCCCGAAACGGTGCAGGTACCGGAGGATATTGCAATAATTGCAAATCACGGCGAGGGACAGTATGGCGCATCAGAGAGGGATACCACGTATGTGGAAACAGAGACTAACGCATCGTCAGAGGAAAAACCACAGCTTGGCGCGTATATAGGACGATTTAAGATTACGCATTATTGTCCCTGTTCAATATGTAATGGCAGCTGGGGACCATATACCGCATGGGCGGGTGAGCTTACTCCAGGTCAGACAATCGCTGTAAACCAGAATATTATTCCTAAGCTGAGTTGGGTGTATGTCGAGGATTACGGCTACCGCCGCGCGGAGGATACCGGCATCGGTATAGAGGAATACCATATAGATATGGCAGTGCCGACCCATGCAATGGCAATGGAGCTTGGCGTGGTGTACAAGGATGTGTATTTCGCAGAATAAGTACATACAAAAAGGACGCTGAAATTCAGCGTCCTTTTTGTATATGTGATGGAATACAGATATTATAAAAACGTAGTATCGCTTACTTTTCCATTTTCCAGTACTGCACGCTATACGGGGGCAGTTCGCTTCCGCCGCCGAAATCGTGAGTTTTTCCCGTGATAAGGTCCTCTGCCAGACCGCAGCCCGCATCAAAATGTGCTGTAACGGGATTTTCATCAGCATTTATCGCCACAAGTACACGCTCGTCATCATATTTTCTTTCAAAAATGCAATACTTGTTTTGCAGTACCACGCTGCGGAAATCACCATAGCAGAGAGCCTTGCTGTTTTTATGCGCCTCGGCAAGCTTTGCGATAAACTCTGTAAGCTCGTTTATTTTGGGCTCGTCGAAGCAGGCGCGTAGCGCTCTGTCACCCTCGCTTTTACTTGCCTTTGCGCCCCATTCGCTGCCGTAGTATACGCACGGAATACCCGGCATACCGAAAATCATTCCGTATACGAGGGGAAGATGCTTTTCGTTTGTAAGGATGCTTGCAATTCTTGAAACATCATGGTTGTCGACAAAACTTAGTAGATGCTTGCCTCTGTAAAGTGTCCAGTTTTCGGGGCCGAACTGGCGCAGAAGCGAATGTATAATCTCAAACATATTCATGCTGTTAAAGCTTGAATAAACACCCTTGTAGCACTCGTAATTTGTGCAGCTGTGGCACATTTCATCATTGACAAACTGGTTGTAGTCGCCGTGCAGAAGCTCGCCGATAAGAACAAAATCGTCCTTTAAAGTTGATGTAAAAGAACGCAGACGCTTCAAAAAGTCCTTGTCAAGGCAGTATGCCACATCAAGACGAAGTCCGTCTATATCAAATTCATCTACCCAGTATTTAACCGCATCAAAAATGTGATTTATAACCTCTTCATTTCTCAGATTGATTTTCACAAGGTCGAAGTTGCCCTCCCAGCCCTCGTACCAAAGTCCGTCATTGTAATGGGAATTGCCGCCAAAGTCAATAAAGAACCAGTCGCGGTAGCGTGAATTTTCACGGTTTTGCAGAACGTCCTGAAATGCCCAGAAGCCTCTGCCTACATGGTTGAATACGCCGTCAAGCACTACCTTTATGCCGTTTTTGTGGAGATTTGCAGTAACCTCCTTAAAGTCCTCGTTCGTACCGAGGCGGCAGTCGATTTTCTTGTAATCGCGCGTGTTGTAGCCGTGTGTGTCAGACTCGAACACGGGCGAAAAATATATGGCATTTGCGCCAAGCTCCTTTATATGAGGAATCCAGTCGTTTACCTTTGTAATTCTATGCTCCGTTACACCGTCATTTTCAAAGGGCGCGCCGCAGAACCCCAAAGGATAAATCTGATAAAATACACTTTCATATGCCCACATAATTTTACCTCCAATTTTTTTTCTGGAAATATTATACCATCAATATAATGTCTTAGTCAATAAAATATTCTGATAATCCGACATACTTTCTCATCAAATGTCATTTTAAGGTTTACAAAATTCCGCCGATATGATATTATTATTGGGATAATATAAAAAGGATTGGTTACTATGGTTAGGATTGCGGTATCAGCCGCAGTGGTTTTGTTCGTGGCGTTCATGCTCTCATGGCGGACAAAAATCGCGCGAAAGGGCAAGTTCTTTGATAATTATTTTTCAGTTGACCAGACACACAGTATAAAGGGAATGTGCGCTGTATTTATACTGCTTAGCCATGTTTGTATGTATCTTGCGGAAACATTTCCGTCATTGTTTTTGTTCAAGTATGTTGGTGCAATAATGGTTGCAGGATTTTTTCTGGTTTCGGGATACGGGCTGCAATACGGCGTGATGAATAAGGACAACTATCTTAAGGGTTTTTTCAGTAAGAAAATGATGTCTCTTGCTGTACCATATTACATAATAAATTTTTTTTATATCACAACGAACCATATGGATTTGAGAAGCATAATATTATCGCTTTTCGGGTATAACCTATGGTTTATGATGGCGATTGTTATATTTTATACGGGATTTTTTCTGTGCAATAAGATTTTCGGCAAAAAATGGGCAAGTACGGCAATGACATTGTTTGTGATTGGATATATAATCGTAATGAACAGACTGCATTTCGGCTTTTGGTGGTATAATTCCAGCCTTGCATTTGCAGCAGGAATATGGATTTGCAAATTAAAGGAGTCGTTTACGGCGTTTTTTGCAAAAAAATGGGGAGTAAAGACTCTGATACTCATAGCGGTATTTGCCGCTTCATATGCGTGGTACTGCATGTATAATCACAGGGAAACGCTTTTAATGCTTGTTGTGTC
>JBJEIU010000223.1:0-2344 GCA_051877355.1 Hominilimicola sp. | reverse complement strand
GGCAGCTTCGACAGCGTTCCATAATTCTGACCTGTCTTGCAACTGTGTCGGAGCGTTTGGCGGTAAAAATATTTCGCTGTAAATATTTCCGCGTTTATTTACATAATCGTGATTTATGCCGTCATACTCGTTATATATTTTTGAACAGGACGCATATGCGGCAGCAGCTACAACCGAGCGGCCTGTTCCGCGCGTAATTACCTTTGCTTCAAAATGATAAATTGCCATTGCGATTTTTCCTTTCTGCCTACGGTGTAGGCGGTTTTTGTTTCTTTTTGAAAAAGAGATGATGCTTTGCGTCAATAGTGAAAACTATTCGGGGAATAGTTTTCACACACAGCCGATTGAATGAGCAACGCTCATTCTGCATTGGTAACAATGCAAAGCAATCGTGAAACGGTTGCGTTCGGCTGTACGGCAAATGAGCGAATGCGAGTTTGACGAGCTTTCCGCAGGAACGCCGTTCGCCGCAGGCGATACCACTGCTTTTCAATTCTTGAAAAGTGGTGAGTAAGTGCGCCCTTCGGGATAAAAAAGAGAGTTTTCCGAAAATCGGAACACTCATAATACGCTATCGCTTTAAAATATGTAATAGATAATCTTCTAAATTATCAAGCTCAATAGCTGTGATGTTTGGTAAAAACTTTTCTAAAATTGCACCCTCCTGAATGAGCCGCCTTGTCTGTGCCTTACGCTCTTTCACTCTATCCCGTGCCTGTGCTTCTTCCAGTCTGTGCTTTGCCTGTAATAATTTTTTCTCATTCTCTGTCATGTTAAAATCCTCATATGACAAAAAAGCGACCTATGATTGCCCATAAGTCGCTTTTAATAAAATATGTACTTGTGTTATGCTGAATGTTCTTGTTTTTCCTTTCGTTTCTTTGCATTGTATCTGTTAGAAGCATTACGTCGCTGCTGCCGTTTCTTGCGCTCCTCATTCAGTCTTTCCATTTCTTCCTGTGTAGGCTCTGATGCAGGTATATCGAATTTACCGATATATTTCAGATAAATTTCAATCTCTTGCTCTCGCTCACCTCTTGTTTTATCAGCAGCATGAATTACAATTTTATCTATGAATTCATTTATCATAGACGGTGTTAAAACTGAAAAATCAGTATATTTCTTTGCAAGCTCCAAAAAATGATTTATTCTATCCTTATCTTCCTCATATACATTTAATTCGGATTGCATCTGTTCTATTTCAATCTCCAATTGTGATTGCTCATTCTCATATTCTTCGGAAAGCATTTCAAATCGTTTTTCAGGAATTTTGCCTATCGCATATGACTCATACAGCTTTTTTATGATCATGTCAAGTTCTGTATGACGCTTTTTATCGTGTCTGAGTTTTTTTTGTATCCCCTTTGCTTCTTCAAGCTGCTTTACTTTTGAAGCCTCTTTTACCTTTTCTATAAATTCCTCTTTATTGGAAATAGCATATTGACTTACAAAGCTGATTGTTTCCAGAACCAATTGATAAAGCGCATTTCCGTTTATATAATGACTAAAACAATTTCTGTAACTATGCGAATATGACAGCGAATAACTCGAACATTCGTAATGCTCATAAGGATACAAACCCGTTATCGGGTCTATTCCCCGATTTTCTCTTGCCGCCCGCGCTTTTCCTCTGTGATTATGCATTTTCGCGCCGCAATCAGCGCAATATAAAAGTCCCGTAAACGGATTCGCTATTTCCGTTGTATTTGCTCGGCGCGGCGTCTTTCGCAGCTTCTGTGCAAGCTGCCATGTTTCTTTGTCAACAATAGCTTCATGGGTGTTTTCGAATATTTTCCATTCATCTTGAGGACGCATAAGTCTTTTTTTATCCTTATAATTTTCCTTATATGTACGAAAATTAACCGTATGCCCCATATATTCAACTCTTGCAATAATATTTGCTACCGTTCCTGTACTCCAATCATACGGATGCTCTGCGTCATAATTGTTTTGTGAGGTTCCCAAGCCTCTTGTTGCCATGTAGTATGATGGTCTTTCAACCTTGTCATTCATCAGAATTTTTGCAATCTGACCTACACCGTAACCCTCAATGCTTAGATTGAATATCCGCTTTACAACCGCCGCCGCTTCCTCATCAATAATCCAATGGTGCTTGTCATCAGGTGCTTTCTTGTAGCCATAAGGCGGATGCGCGCCCGTATGCTTACCTGCATTGCCTCTGACATTGTATGCCGCTATTTGCTTTCTGCTACAATCACGCAAATACCACTCATTCATAATGTTCAGAAACGGAGCGAACTCGCCGCTGTTTTTATCATTACTGTCAACTCCGTTTGATATTGCGATAAATCTTAAGCCCTGCTGTTTGAATAAAACCTCTGTG
>JBJEIU010000222.1:0-2356 GCA_051877355.1 Hominilimicola sp. | reverse complement strand
GGATGTGTATACGAGGGTTACTGCTCTGATATGACGAGAACGGTAGTGGTAGGCAAAGCCAGCGACAGACAGCGCGAGATATACGATATAGCGCTGAGAGCGCAGCAGACTGCAATTAACGAAGTAAAGACCGGTATACCGTGCTATAAGATTGACGAAGCCGCAAGAAATCTGATAACAGAGGCAGGCTACGGTGAAAACTTCGGACATGGCTTGGGACACAGCGTAGGTATTGAAATACACGAAAATCCAACCTTTTCACCGCGTTGTGATGAAGAAATCAAAAACGGTCACGTAATTACTGTAGAACCGGGAATTTATATTGACGATTTCGGAGGTGTGCGTATAGAGGATTTGATTGCCATACAGAATGACGAGGTAATAAACCTTACACATTCACCAAAAGAACTGATAGAATTATAGCGAAAAACCTCCGAATATCGGAGGTTTTTGTGTTATAATTCTGATTTTGTCTGCATATCGATCATATTTTCGGCAAGAGTACCATAGCCCTTTGTGGGATTGTTCACGAACACATGCGTAACCGCGCCGACAAGCCTGCCGTCTTGAATAATAGGCGAGCCGCTCATTCCCTGAACAATACCTCCTGTCAATTCAATCAGTCTTTCGTCTGCTATTTCTATAACAAGTCCCTTGTCCGCCTCATTCGTTATTTTATTGATTTTTATCGAATACTGCTCAGTTTTTCCGCTGAAAGCGTCCGATAGAATATATGCGTCGCCCTCCTTAACCTGTTCCTTTGCGGCAACGGGTATTGCCTCGTTTAAATTGGAAAATTCATTGGAGGTCATTTTTCCGAAAATACCGATTTGCGAATTTACTGATACATCCCCGATTTTATCTCCTTCAAAAGCGCCGTTTATCTCTCCCGGCTTACCTTTTTCACTTTTTGTAACGGATAAAATGTCACAATTACGAATATTACCCGATTTTACGGTTAAAATATTACCTGTATCGACATCATTTATTGAATGACCGAGCGCGGCAAAGACTCCTTTGGACGGGTCGTAATAGGTTACAGTACCGATTCCGGCGGTACTGTCCCGCACCCATAATCCTAGACGATAAACATTATCCTCCGCAAGTACGGGAACGGCATTAATCTCAATATTCTGATTATCCCGTACTATTTCAATATTTACTCCGTCAGGGTGTTCGTTTATTATTTGTGCAAAACGCTCGGACGTACTGGCTGCTTCGCCGTTTATCTCGGTTATGCGGTCATTTACCTTTATGCCGCATTTTTTTGCGGCATTTTCACCGTTCACCTCTGATGTTCCTATGACGAGAAGCCCATCGGTATAAATTTTTATTCCAACAGCTTTTCCGACGGGAATAACCTTGATTTCCTCGGCATATGCACCGGTGAAAAAACACATACTTAAAATAAAAATCAAAGCTATATTTTTGGAAATTCTTTTCAAAAATATCACCACCTTTCACAAAATTAAATTTGCCGAAAACGAGTATGTTTATACTGCAAAACATCTTGAAGAAATGGCTTTAAATTTCGAAAGAGTTATGGTATAATATATAGATGTATAAACATAATCTGAAAACCAGGAGCAGTACAATGAACAATATACTTGACAAATTAAACGACAAACAAAAAGAGGCGGTTCTGGCAACTGAAGGTCCCGTGCTTATTCTTGCAGGCGCAGGAAGCGGAAAGACAACGGTTCTTGTAAACAGAATTGCATATATGATTTCGGAAAAACATATTAACCCATGGAATATTTTGGCAATAACCTTTACAAATAAAGCCGCAAATGAAATGAAAGAGCGTGCAGAAAAATTGCTTGGCGATACAGCAAAAAATATGTGGGTGGGAACATTCCATTCAATATGCGTGAGAATTCTGCGCAGCTGTATTGACCTATTAGGATATAACCGTGATTTTGTAATATATGACACGGCAGACACGCGCACGCTTATGAAAGAGTGTCTGAGGGAACTCAATATTGACGAAAAAAGCTTTCCACCGAGAAATGTGCTGTCTATTATAAGCAATGCAAAAAATGACCTTATGGACGCGCCGACCTTTGAGAATATATATCGAAATGATTACCGAATGAGTATTATTTCAAAGGTATATTTCCGTTATCAAACGAAACTGCGCAGAAACAATGCGCTGGATTTTGACGATATAATTCTCAATACCGTTAAAATTTTAAGCGAAAATCCGGATGTGCTCGAGCGCTATCAGGACAAGTTTCAGTACATACTTGTGGACGAGTATCAGGACACAAATAATTCTCAGTATCTGCTGGTTAATCTGCTGTCGCAGAAACACAAAAATTTGTGTGTTGTGGGTGATGACGACCAAAGTATATAT
>JBJEIU010000221.1:0-42918 GCA_051877355.1 Hominilimicola sp. | reverse complement strand
ATACTGAAGGTGCATATCAAGCACGTAAAGACCGAGCCTGATATAAATCTGCACGAAATGGCTCTTGCCACAAGCGGCGCTGCCGGCGCCGACCTTGCCAATATGGTAAATGAAGCCGCACTGCGCGCTGTACGCTTTGGCAGAAAGACTGTAACCCAGGAGGACCTTATGGAGGCGGTTGAGGTTATTATCGCCGGTAAGGAAAAGAAGGACAGAATTCTTTCCGCAAAGGAAAAGGAAATCGTGTCCTTTCACGAGGTTGGACACGCGCTGGCAACGGCTGTGCAGAAGCATACCCAGCCTGTGCATAAGATAACGATTGTGCCGAGAACAATGGGTTCTCTCGGGTATACAATGCAGATGCCCGAGGAGGAAGAAAAATACCTAATGTCCAAGGACGAGATACTTGATCAGGTTACTGTATTCCTTGCGGGACGCGCTGCCGAGGAGCTTGTGTTCAACACCAAAACAACGGGCGCGTCAAATGATATTGAGCGCGCGACGGCTCTTACAAGGAACATGATAACCCAGTACGGTATGTCGGATAAGTTTGGTATGGCTGGACTGGAGAGTATTCAGAATAAATATCTCGACGGAAGAAGTGTTTCAAACTGTTCCGAGGAAACAAAGACGGCTGTGGATAATGAAATTGTCAAAGTGCTCAAGGAATGCTATGACAAGGCAATGGGAATACTCAAGGAAAACCGTGATGCGCTTGATGAGATTGCGCGCTTCCTTATAGATAAGGAAACGATTACCGGCGATCAGTTCATGGAAATTTATAATCGTGTAAAGAACGCGAGAGAAAATCAGCAGAGTGAGGAAGAAACGGCAGATGAAAAAAGCAATGAAAACGAATAAAATTGTAAGTCATGAAGAATTTGGTTTCAGACTCAGACAGCTCCGAAAGGAAAAGAATTTGAGTCAGGGCGAACTGGCAGAAAAATTACGTGTATCAAGGTCAAGCGTGGCAAATTGGGAAAACGGCATACGTTTTCCCGATTGCCTTTCCGTCAAGCAGCTTGCCGTGATATTCGGCGTGAGCGTGGATTATCTGTACGGACTTAGCAGTCACAGATATAATATAAATATTCCCGATTATCTTGAACTTGACCTTACAAAACTCAATGACGCGGGCATGGGTATGCTGTATGATTATTATAAGCTGCTAATCGGTTCGGAAACATACGGAGCGGATACAGAAAAAAATGCTTGACATTTAAAGAAAAATACTATATAATAGTAAAGCTTGTGAAAAACAGGCAATCCTTGCCCATGGCAAAGTGCCGTGGGACTAAAGTCCATAAGGAGGTGCAGAAAATGGCTGAAAAAATGCTAAACAGCTATGAAACAATTTTTATCATTGACGCAACACTTGATGAGGAAAAGGTAACTGCTCTTAAGGATAAGTTTACATCACTTATCGAAAAGAACGGTGAGCTTGAATCAGTTGACGAGTGGGGTAAGAGAAGACTTGCTTACGAAATTAATGATAGAACAGAAGGTTTCTACTATCTTGTAAACTTCAAGGCTGACAGCTCTTTCCCGAAGGAGCTTGAAAGACAGTATAAGATTACAGACGGTATACTGAGAACTATCGTTATCAGAAAAGACGAAGAATAGTCTTTGGAAAGAAGCGGTGTAAGCATGAACAAAGTAATATTGATGGGACGTCTTACACGTGACGTCGAGATGCGTCAGACTCCGAGCGGTGTTTCACTTGCGAGATTTTCAATTGCAGTGAACAGACGCTTCGCAGGTAAGGATGCCCAGCAGCAGGCTGATTTTATCAACTGCGTTGCATGGCGTCAGACAGGCGAATTTATCGCGAGATATTTCCAGAAGGGAAGTATGATTGCGGTAGTCGGAAGTATTCAATCGAGAAGCTGGGACGGTCAGGACGGTAAAAGACAGTATGCTACAGAGGTTAATGTAGAGGAAGCGTATTTTACAGGTTCAAGGGCTGAAACAGGCTCTCAGGGCGGAGGTTATCAGAATCAGAACTTCGGCGGCGGACAGGGCGGCTTTAACGGAGGCGGCTTCAACGCTCCGCAGTCACAGCCAAGACAGGGCAGCGAGCCGGATTTCGGCGATGATTTTGATATGGACGGATTCTCAGACCTTGACGGCAGTGAGGATGATTTGCCGTTCTAATCCGCGGTGATAAAAATTGATAAGGAGGTCTATAACTTGCTGTGCAAGTTATAGCGAGCAAACCGTTTACGGTTTGTGTTAGCGTAAGGAGGATAACAATGGCTGAAAGAAATGACAGACCACAGAGAGCAAGAAGACCTAAGAAAAAGGTCTGCATGTTCTGCGTAGATAAGGTTGAGCATATCGATTATAAGGATACAGCAAA
Source organism: Hominilimicola sp. (assembly GCA_051877355.1). GTDB lineage: Bacteria > Bacillota > Clostridia > UBA1381 > UBA1381 > Hominilimicola. The sequence goes on along the minus strand of JBJEIU010000221.1, from coordinate 40,559 downwards.
GCTAAGAAGATACGTTACTGAAAGAGGCAAGATTGTGCCCAGACGTATCAGCGGTAACTGCGCTAAGCACCAGAGACAGCTTACAACAGCTATCAAGCGTGCAAGAATTATCGCATTATTGCCATTCGTTGCTGAATAATCTGATTTTTGAAAACCGATGCTTTTGCATCGGTTTTTTTGTTTGAAATACTAAATTTTCGGATTTTAAAATCAACTATTGAAATTAATACAAATTCATGGTATACTTTAATAAATACAATTATGGAGGTAATATCAATGAATAAGAAGATAATTGCTGCCATACTGGCAGTATCATCAGCTATGTCACTCACTGCCGGTGTAATGGCAGAAGACGCAATAAAGATTATGGTAAACGGCAAACAGGTTGTTTGCGCTGACGTAGACCCGTTTATCGAAAATGACCACACACTTGTTCCCATGCGTGCAATCTTTGAGGCGCTCGGCGCAAGCGTTGACTGGGACGGAGAAACAAGAACGGTTGTTTCATATGACCCCGTAAGCGACGTAAGCATCACAATGCAGATTGATTCTGACATTATGTTTGTGGGTGAAACTCCTGTTACGCTTGAAACACCTGCAAGAATTGCAAATGATGTTACGGTTGTGCCCGTAAGAGCAATCGCAGAGGGTATGCACAGCGTTGTAGGATGGGACGGCGAAACAAGAACTGTTACTGTTGAAAAGGAAGTTAACATTGAACAGCCGACACAGATTGCGAATCCATGGGCGGATTATAAGACGCTTGACGAGCTTAATGCTGCCTTGAATACTGCTGAAGGTTTCAAGTATTCGGTTGTTGATTTGAAAACAGCAGGATATACTGCAACCGCATACAGATATCTGGCAGAAAGCAATATGGCTGAAATAATATATGCTTCAAAGGACGGAAAAACTGAGGTGACAGTACGCACACAGCCGGGCGATACTGATATTTCTGGTATCACAGGCGGAGTTAAGTCTGAGGAATACACCATAGACAAGTCACTTGTTGAGGTTTATACATATGAAGATACAACATATGCAGTATGGTCATGTGAGGATGGAACAATATTCAGCTACAGCGTTGCGGTTAAATCAGCAGATATGAAAGCTGACGATGCAAAGGCTCTTGTAAAGACTCTTGTTGAGGATGTTGAAACAAATCATCCGAGAGGTTAAAAACGTAATTCCAAAACCGCCTTTTAAGGCGGTTTTTTTGTGTGATAAACTTGTATAAATCAGGGTAATATGATATAATCTAAAATACTTAGTGTGAAAGAGGGGAGTATAATGGTTATACTGTATGAGGTATACGACAATTTATATGTAAACATGACAAACAGATGCCCATGCGCCTGCACATTCTGCCTGCGTCAGACCCGTGACGAGATGAATAATTCGGGAAGTCTGTGGCTGGAAAGAGAACCGACAGTGGACGAGGTAAAGGCGGAATTTGAAAAATTTGATATAGACAAGTATAAGGAAATTGTATTCTGCGGCTTTGGAGAACCGACCGAGCGGCTTGATGATGTGCTGGAGGTCTGTCGTTTTATAAAGGATAAGTACAATAAGACTATCCGAATAAACACAAACGGTCTTGCCGACCTTATCCACGGAAAGAACACCGCGCCGATGTTTGAGGGGCTTATTGATATTGTTTCTATAAGTCTAAACACTCCCAACAGGGAGCGTTATCTGGAGCTTACGCGCAATAAGTTTGGTATAGAATCCTTTGACGCAATGCTGAAATTTGCGGAAAATGTTAAGCACTACGTAAAAGAGGTTATCCTGTCCACCGTGTCAACCACGCTGACGGAGGACGAGGAAAAGGAATGTGCCGAGATTTGCGAGAGGATAGGCGTAACATACAGAATACGCCCGTATGAGGATTGATAAATTATAAAACGGAGTTGGGGAAATAATGTGGATAGCGCTTGTATGCGTCTATGGAATTTTAAAGGGCGTAAGAGATATTATAAAGAAGAAGGCAATGGAAAAGAATTCCGCCATGGAGGTACTTTTCTTCTATACTCTGATAAGCTTTCTGTTTGTTGCGCCTGAGGTGAAAAACGCGTTAAGCGTGGATTTTCACAACATAGGATTTGTAATGATAAAATCCGCTATAATCTTTATAGCTTGGATATGCAGCTTTAAGGCGATAAAAAAACTGCCGATAGGCTTTTACGGAATTATGGATATGTCGCGCGTAATATTTGCCACGGCGCTTGGCGTGCTGGTGCTGGGCGAAACGCTGACTGAGCATAAAATTGTAGGTATGGCGTTGGTGCTTGTCGGACTGCTTTTCGTGAATATGGGCAAAAAGGGCGAGGGCGAAAAGGCAAAGGCGATATACATATTCCTTGTGCTGCTGTCCTGCCTGTGCAACGCAGTGTCGGAGCTGCTGGATAAAATGCTCATGCAGAGAATGAACAGCGGTCAGCTGCAATTCTGGTATATGTTCTTCCTGCTTGCGCTGTATTTGGGATATATGCTTGTCACACGGACAAAAATACAGTGGCGCACAGTTTTTAAAAATTACTGGATTATTATTCTGAGTTTGCTGTTTGTCATAGGTGATAAGGCGCTGTTTATTGCGTGCAGCAAGCAGGATAGTACAGTCGTGGCAATGACGCTTATCAAGCAGTGTTCGGTAATGGTCACAATTTTGGGGGGAAGACTGGTATTTAAGGAAAAGCGTACGCTGTATAAAATGGTATGCGCGGCGGTAATTATTGCGGGAATAGTTTTTGCTGTGATTTAATTGAACAGTATATGCAAATATGTTAAAATAGCGTCATAATATTATCTTTAGAGTGAATTTGAAAAAAAGGAGGAAACAATATGGCTGATATATATGGCATTTTAGATGCGCTTTCTGAGTTGGTATATATATCTGATATTGAAACTCATAAAATTTTATATATGAATAACGCCGGTCAGAAGGTGCTGGGGGATTGCGTAGGAAAAACACGCAGCGAGGTTTTTTCACAGGCAAAGGATGTATGCCTTTTGAATAATTTGGGGGATGAATGTTATTCATATAAGCTCACGAACAAAGCTACGGGAAAGACATATATGGTTCGTGACAAAATTATCGTTTGGAACGAAAGAAAGGCGCTGCTTGAAATTGTCTTTGATATAACAAAGGAGGAAAAGACAAAGCATGACCTTGAGGCGCGTCTGGAAAATGAGCATTTTCTTGTAAGCTGTATCATTGAGATGCACAGGAATAATTCGCTTGATAAAGCGCTTAATTCGCTTCTGGAGATGATAGGAAAGTTTTTGGAGGCGGATCGTGTGTACGTGTTTGAATATAACGGCATTACCATGAATAATATTTATGAATGGTGCGCTGACGGTGTGACGCCTGAAATAGATAACATGCAGAATATGGATGCGCGTATTATTGACAGATGGATTGAGCCATTCAGCGAAGGACTAAGCGTCATAATAGGAGATATTGAAGAAGTACGGACCACTTCGCCGTTGGAGTATTGCGAAATGCAGCGCAGGAAGGCAAACAGAGTTGTTGCCTCGCCGCTGGATAACAACGGCGCTCTTATCGGCTATATAGGCATAGATAATCCGCCAAAGGAAAAAATCAGCGAAAGTGAACTGTTTTTTGCAACATTGGGGTATTTTATATCGTCATCGCTTATCAGGATTGATGATGAAAAGCGTCTCATAGAGATGAGCTATATTGATACGCTTACAAATCTGAATAACAGAAACAGGTTTATTAAAGATACTGAGGAAATGAACCGTTCCAAAGCGGAAAACTTCGGTGTGCTGTATATGGATATGAACGGTCTGAAAGAGACTAACGATAAAAAAGGACATAATGCCGGAGATGAAGCATTGCGGGAAATAGCAGAAGCCGTAACAGACGTTTTCGGACAGGAACACGCTTACAGAGTCGGAGGCGATGAATTTGTGGTTTTGTGTCAGGGCGTTAAAGAGGAAGATTTTTTGTCCGGAATTGAAAGGCTTAATGAACGTCTTTCCCGACTTGAGCATACAAGCGCCATTGGTTATCAGTATTCCGATAAAGCGTGTGATATTGATGAAATTGTCCGCATGGCTGACGAAAAAATGTACCTTGATAAAAAATACTTCTACAGGAATCAGAAGAAGTCCAGCCGTTATCGTTTCCGCAACGATACCTTTGCGGCAATTTCCACACCCGAATTGCTGAAAAAGCTTATCAATGAGGAACGCTTCGTTATATGGTTTCAGCCGAGATTTTCCGCGGATACAAAGGAATTCTGCGGAAGCGAGGCGCTTATAAGGTTTTTTGACGAGGATGACGTTATTGTTTCGCCGATGGATTTTATCCCCGAAATGGAGGATAACGAAACTATACATCTGATAGATTTATATGTGTTCCGTCATGTGTGCGAGTATATTTCAGGCTGGATTAACGAGGGAAAAACGGTTAAGCCTGTGTCTGTGAATATGTCCCACAAGACGCTGCTTAAGCCGAATTTTATAGAGAACATAATGAATATCTGGTATGACTATAATATTCCCAAGGAGCTTGTCATAATAGAGGTTGCAGAGGAAGAGGAAAAGGGCAGGGTTGTCGATGTTCTTATGGACCTCAAAAAGTGTGGATTTAAGATTGCGATTGATAATTTCGGGTCAAAATATGCGGATTTGTATCTGTTTGCCAATTTGAAATTTGATATACTGAAGCTTGACGGTGATATGGTCTATAAAATAGCAAATGATAAGAAGGCGCGTATGTTGTCAACCTCTATTGCCCAGATTTGTCACAGCGAAAATATTAAAATCGTTGCCGAGGGCGTGGAAAATGAAAAAGAGCTTGAAATTCTGCGCGATATGGGCTGCGACGAGGTTCAGGGTTATCTCTTTGATAAGCCTATGTCATGGAATAGATTTGAAGAAAAATATCTGTAGTACAAAGGGCTGTCAAAAACGGCATTTATCAATGCTGTTTTAATTTTTGTAAAATATATCTTACAAAAAATTATTATAAAAAAGTCTTGACAAGTGTGCAAAATGCTGATATAATAAACTCATAAATCAGTAATGATTACTATTATTGATTTGGAGGGTGAGTAAAATGAAATATTCAAAACAGCGTGAAGCACTTTTGACGCTGCTGAGAAGTACGCACTCACATCCGTCTGCCGACTGGCTGTATGAAAATTTACGGAAGGAATTTCCTAATATCAGTCTGGGTACTGTATACAGGAATCTTGCCGTGCTTGCGGATAACGGTGAAATTGTGAAAATCCAGACCTCCTCGAATAAGGAGCATTTTGACGGATTTACTGATAAGCATCACCATTTTGTATGCCGCGGGTGTGACAAAATTTTTGATGTCAGTATAGACGGTATTGAAAAGGCTGAAAAGCAGGCAGCGGAAAAACTGCAGGCAGACGTGGAAGGCTCATCACTTGTCTTTTACGGAATCTGCAAGGAATGTAGTCAAAACAATTAAAATTTTTAATGTATTTAAGGAGGAAAAAATTATGGCAAAGTATGTATGTCCGGTATGCGGTTATGTTCACGAGGGTGACAATCCACCAGAAAAATGTCCACAGTGCGGCGTTCCGGGTTCAAAGTTCACTGTTATGGAAGAGGGCGCTCCTCTTAACTTCGTATGTGAGCACGTTATCGGCGTAGGCGCAAAGGGTCAGGTTGAGGACGACGTTTATGAAGGTCTTAAGTCTAACTTCGAGGGCGAATGCACAGAGGTTGGTATGTATATTGCAATGAGCAGACAGGCAATCCGTGAGGGTTATCCTGAGATAGGCGAGTTCTACATGAGAGCCGCACTTGAGGAAGCAGAGCATGCAGCTAAGTTCGCAGAGCTTCTTGGCGAGGTTGTTACACCTTCAACAAAGAAGAACCTTGAGCTTAGATCAGAGGCTGAATGCGGCGCTACAGCAGGTAAGCTTGACCTTGCAAAGAGAGCTAAGGAGCTTGGCTATGACGCAATCCATGACACAGTACACGAAATGGCTAAGGACGAAGCAAGACACGGCAAGGGCTTCGAAGGAATGCTTAAGAGATATTTTGGTTAATCGTAGATACAAACAGATACGATTAAATATTCTCAGAAATGGCTTAAAATAAGGCTTTTCGAGACTCGAACACGAAACACGGTTATCTGATTTCAGTTAGCCGTGTTTTTTTGTATCTTATCACATTTTTTTGATTGGTGGGCAAACGGTGGGCAAACGACCGTTTATTGGTGAAATTCTTGCCCTTGCCCACCAAAATCGCTGAAACCCGCTCTACGACTGGGTTTTCGGGCTATTGCTTTTAAAAATTGGTGGGCAAATAAAAATTTCTTTTTCTCTTGGTAAGGTTTGAACAATTTTTATGATACCATAGAAATACTACTTCAAAATATAATATGTCAGGAGGAATTATCAATGAAAGGCAGTATTAGAAAAAGAGGTTCAAAATGGTCTTATCGTGTAGAGCTTGGTCGCGAGAATGGAAAGAGAAGTCAAATTGAGCGAGGTGGGTTCAAAACAAAAAAGGAAGCTGAAAAAGCTATGGCTGATACAATCTGTGAGTTAAACAATCACGGTGAGATGGTTGAGAATGTTAAGATTAGCTTTTGTGATGTGTATAAAGAGTTTATTGAAAGCGAAGCTAAAGCCACCCGTGCTTATGCTACGCTAAAGAGATACGACTCTTTGTATAGAAATCATTACGAACCGGAATTTGGTAAATATTATGTTTATCAAATAACATCACAGCAAATCAAAAAATTCCTTGCAGATAAAGCTGAAAAGTACAGCGAGGAATATGTTAAGGGTTTATACAAAACATTAAAAGTCATTATTGAATATGCACACAGGAGAAAATATACTAAGAAAAACGCATTTGATGAAGTTCCCGCTCCTCCCGATCCGAGACACATTAGCGACATTCGTTCATATACTAAGGAAGAATTGGACTTGATGGCAGACAGACTCAAGGAGACGAACATAAAAACATCGTTTTATATCGCTTTAAACACAGGACTGAGAGAAAGTGAAGTCTTTGGTCTGCGATGGGAAGATATTGACTTTGAGAAAAAGACCATTAAAGTAAACAAGCAATTACTGTTTCAGGACAAGAAGTGGTGTTTTTGCCCGCTTAAAACCATAAACGCATATAGAAGTGTAAACATAACAGAAAGCTTTTGTAATTATTTGAGGAAGCTGAAAGAGGAACAGGAAAAAAGCAAGGAAATATATGGTGACGGTTACAAAAGAAATTTTGTGACTAACCGCCTTGAACGAAACAAAGAAAAGCTGCTTGAAATAACGGACTTTGTCAATGTCAAGGTAAACGGTGAAATGCTTACCACAAACAGCATTAAGTTTATGTCGAGGATATTTAAGAACGATTTGGGCTTAGATTTCCGTTTTCACAACCTTCGTCATACATATGCGACAATAAACGCCGAAAATGGGATAAGTCCCCGTTATGTACAGGAAATGTTGGGACATTCAAAGTTTGAATTCACTTTGAAATATTATACTCATGTAACCGACAAAATGAGCAGTCTTGCTCGTAATGCATTAGAGTCAAATGTAACATTTGCCGAGTTTAATTAAAATCGAATATTTATAATTATATCAGGAGGGTTGAAATATACTCTCCTTTTTTCATACCCAAAAATCAGGAAGGAGGTTCACTATGTCAGTATTCAGAATTGAAAAGAATAGAAATTATACGGTGATGTCAAATCATCATTTGAGAAACAAGGAGTTATCACTAAAATCAAAGGGGCTGCTTTCTCTGATGCTCAGCTTGCCGGAGGAATGGGACTACACCCTCAAAGGCTTATCAATCATCTGCAAGGAAGGGATTGACGCTATCAGGGTATCTATCATTGAGCTTGAGAAGCAGGGATATATTGAGCGTCGCAGAAATCGAAACACCAAAGGTCAGCTCACGAATACCGAATATATTATTCACGAGTCCCCTATAATCGTTACACCAAAATCAGAAAAGCCTACGTTGGAAAAACCTACATTGGAAAAACCTACATTGGAAAATCCAATATTGGATAACCCTATATTGGAAAAGCCTATGTTGGATAATCCTATATTGGATAATCCTACGCAGGAAAAACCTACGTTGGAAAATCCAACGCAAATAAATAAAGATAAAACAATTAAAGAAAAATTAAATACTGATGTTATTAAATATCCATCTATCAATCAAAGAGAGCAAGTTCAAAAACTTGTCAGTACGTTTGCTTCGCAAACGCCGCCTTCGGCGTCCGCCCTTCTTGGCGGTACGGATTGGATAGATATATATCACAAAAACACGGAGCGCATAAAAAATAATATTGAGTATGACTCTCTTGTTTTGAATTACGACAAGGCTATTATTGACGAGATAGTTTCAGTAATGGCTGAGGTGCTTACGATAGACACACCGTACTACACCATAGAGAAGAAAGAATATCCAATAGAGCTTGTAAGGCAGAGATTTCTTAAAGTCGATTACGGCAAGCTGGATGCTTTTCTGCTTGAGTTTTCAAGGCGAACGGAAAAGATACACAACACCAAAGCATATTTGATAACCTCGTTGTTTAACATCCCCGCGACAGCCGATACAAACTTGTCAAATATGGTCAGACACGATTTATACGGCAGCGGAGGGAGGTGTTAGAAATGGTTGGATTAATTGTGGCATTTGCACCAGGCATTGTGTTCGGAGCGATAACTATATGTTGCTGCATCGTCGCGGGACGCGCAGACAGAACCACAGAGAACATAAACGGTTATAAAAGCTGAAACAGGCAATATTCCAAGCGAAACGGAGGTGATAACAATGCCGTCAAAAAAGAAACAGCCAAGCGATACTCAAATCGTAGAAATGAAGCTCACAGAGCTTCACCCGTTCAAAAATCATCCGTTTAAGGTTTTGGACGATGAGCTTATGCAGCAGACAATAGACAGTATTTCGCAAGTCGGAGTGCTTTCCCCTGCTGTCGTTCGCCCCGATCCCGGCGGTGGTTACGAAATAATATCGGGACACCGCAGACTACACGCCTGTGAAGCGGCGGGACTTGAAACAATGCCCGTCATTGTAAAAGACCTCACAGACGATGAAGCGGTAATCTTTATGGTGGACAGCAATTTACAGCGCGAGAATATCCTTCCGAGCGAGAGAGCGCTTGCGTATAAAATGAAAATGGAAGCCTTGAAACATCAGGGACAACGTAACAATTCAACTTTAGTCCAAGTTGGACAAAAGTCGTGGACACTTGATAAGCTGTCATCAGAAACAGGTGAAAGTAAATCTCAAATAAGACGGTATATCAAAATGGCAGAGCTTTTACCCGAACTGCTGACAAAGGTTGATGAGAAGGAAATATCCTTAACCCCTGCGGTTGAGCTTGCGTATTTGACGCAAGACGAACAGCAGGGTTTTTTAGATGCGATGGATTATTCGCAGAACACTCCTTCTCTTTCTCAAGCACAGAGGATACGCAAATTAAGTCAGAACGGTGCTTGTACTGTTGAAGCTATGCGAGAAATTATGTCGGAGGAAAAGAAAAGCGAGCTTGATAAAATCACCATAGACACCGATGAAGTCAAGAAATATTTTCCCCGTTCATTTACGCCAAGCCAAATGAAAAATACGATTTTGAAGCTTTTGGAAACGTGGATGAAGAACAGAGCCAAGAAAAGAAACACAGAGAGGAGTTAAACCGATGAATACGCTATTATGTCCAAAATGCAAAACAGGAGCGGATAGCTACAAACTCGATCCGAGAAGCCCGGTATGCCCGTATCAGCAGCATTACAAAAATAAAAGCTGTCCATTATTTACACCTATTGAGGAAAGCGAGATGAAAGATGATGAAGGAGTTTGAGGTAACTATTACCGAGACGCTTCAGAAAACTGTGAGCATTGAAGCAGAAACAAAGGAAGAAGCAAAACAGTTAGTCGAAGATATGTGGAAAGACGGCGATATAATCTTAGATGCCGATAATTTCGCAGATGTTGAATATGCTGCCGATAACGGTAAAGAAATTGAAAAACTGAATGAATTGGAAGTCCTGCTTGTAGAACCCGGTCAGTATGCAAAAATGACCACTATCGAAGCAGGGCTTTCTTCTATGCAGGAAATTGTCGGCGGATATATTCAGGCAGTCAACTACTTTGATGAGCCTGTAACATTGGTCTGCAATGAAGAAGGAAAAATCAACGGTTCGGAATTGAACCGTGCAATCAAAGATGACAATGGCAAAATTGTTGACATCATGGCCGGAACATTCTTTGTCTGCGGTGTTGGTGATGAGAATTTTACTTCATTGCCGCCGGAGCATAGAGAAAAGTTTGAAAAGATGTTCAAGAAGCCCGAAGCCTTTTTGAAGATGGGAAAAGGCATAATGTCGATACCTGTTGAGCCTAAGAAGGACGGGTTAGGCAAAACGGCGGAAATGAAAAATCACGGACAGGAGTTGTAATTATGATAAAGCAATATTTGATTTATCGGTGCAGACCTCCTTAGAAACAAACGCACCAAATGAAACAAAACACAAATTTAATTTATGGAGGTAAAAATACTATGAGAACAAAACATTCTGTAAAATCCCTGCTTTCGGGACTGCTTGCCACTGTTATGACGATAGGCGCGATGCCCGCAATGAGCGTTTCGGCAGCACAGGTGAACGAGTACATTGATCCCGCTGATGTTTGGATTACATCAAACGGCAGAACAAATGAGCTTGACTTCAATGCCACGATTACGCAGGAAACAGCTTGGTGTCCCGTGTGTAACAAGGACACGATAAATCTGACTTACAGAACGCCGGAATACACAAAATCGGGTACGACAGCGTTAAACAGAGGCGTACAGTATTCGGACGGCACAATGACGGACGGTGTTACAAAGGGAAATGTTGACGACGGCAGACCGGGAGTTGACGCGACCTACTCAACGTACCATTGGACAAAATCTGTTTGTCAGATATGCGGCACGATAAACTCGGTTGACGGCGAAGACTCATACAGCTTCGGCAAAAATGTGTACGGCTTGAATAGCTGCGACCACGATTTCTTCTTGGACTTTGATAATACAACATATACACCGTATGACAACGAGTATCATACCACTACCTTGAAAAAAGGACAGTATTGTCAGTTCTGCAAAGGAACAAAGGCAAGAGCTACCGACAAAAAGGAAAGGCACAATGTTGATGAAACGGTTGACGGCGAGCTGGGAAACCAACGCTTTCACATCACAGGCGAATGTGACGATTGCGGGTATGACAAGAGCGAGTATGTCGCTGCAAAGTCAGTTGTGCAGAGCTACTACGGTAAAGTTGACGGACAGGCGCACAGCGTAACAGTCAATGATTTATCAGAGGACGGAGTGCATACCAAAATCCGCTACGGAACGGAAGCTGACGAGTGCAACGAAACCTCCGCACCGAATTACACTGAGGAGGGCTACTATCCCGTATATTACGAGATTGATTATTCCTATGACGGTGAGAATATGACCGAAAACGGCGTTAGCTATGTATGGCTGCTTGCGGATAATTCAAACAGTTCAGACAATACAAGTACAAATAGCGTACACGTTCACGACTATCGTTATATTGAGACTGTCAGACCGACCTGTACCGAGCTTGGATTTGACAGATTTCAATGCAGCGAGTGCGGAGCGTTGCAGAAAATGAATTATGTTCCGGCAACCGGGCATGATTACAACACTGTTGCAATCCGCGAAGCAAGCTGTCAGCAGGGAGGATTGGAGCTTCATAGCTGTAAAAACTGCGGCAGCTTCTATACTGAAAGTACATCAATGACCGACCATCATTATCAGACAAATGTTATGCCGTCAACGTGTACTATGAACGGATATACAGAGCATACTTGCATTGACTGCGGGTACAGATACATCACGGACTTAACCCCGCTTGCAAAGCACGATTACAGAGATACGGTAACGGCTCCGACGTGCACAACGCGCGGTTTTAGCACACACGCCTGCGCTAACTGCGACGATATTTACATTTCGGACTACACCGAAGCAACAGGGCATGAATGGGATAACGGCACGGTTATTACTTCCTCAACCTGTGACAGCGAGGGTGTAAAGGAATTTCACTGCAAGCATTGTGATGAAAAAATGATACAGGCAATTTCCGCGACAGGACATAAGCCCGGTGCGGCTGCAACTTGTACAGACCCTCAAGTGTGCGAAAGCTGCGGTGTTGTTCTTGAATTGCCGGTAGGACATCATTATTCCGAAACCGTAACGCCGCCGAGCTGTTCGGCTATGGGCTTTACAACTTTCACTTGTGACGATTGCGGCACTTCATATATCGGAAACTATACCGATAAGACGGCACATCACTATGTCGGTGTAATCACTCCCTCAACTTGCACAGAGCTTGGATATACAACCCATACCTGTTCTGAGTGCGGCGATAGCTACAAGAGTGATTATGTTGATAAGACGGAACATCATTATCATATTGATGTGACTGCGCCTACTTGCACGGCTATGGGATATTCGACCTACACTTGTCACGACTGCGGCGTAAGCTTCGTTGCGGATTACAGCGATGTTGTACCGCATAATTACAGAAAAGAGGTAATTGCTCCCACTTGCACCGAGCAGGGCTACACGGTTTATACTTGCCCCGACTGCGGCAAAGAGTTTATCGGTGACGAAAAAGAACCGATAGAACACAGCTTCAATGCGACTGTTACCGAGCCGAAGTGCGAGGAAATGGGTTTCACAACATACACTTGCGATGATTGCGGATATTTGTATGTGGATGATTATACAAATCCGACAGGACATCATTATGATGAGGTTGTAACAGTTCCGACGTGTACCGAAATCGGCTATACCACATATACCTGTGTTGACTGTGGAAAAAGCTACACAGGCAATGAAACCGCTAAAATCGAACACGATTATGATAAAGCTGTTACAGAACCGACTTGTACTTCAATGGGCTTTACGGTATTTACCTGTAAGGACTGCGGTGACACATACACAGGTGATTACACGGACGTTATCCCCCATAATTACAAAGAGGTCGTAACCGCGCCCACCTGTTCAGAGATTGGCTTCTCGACTTTTACCTGCGAGGATTGCGGAAAGTCGTATCACGGCAATGAAACAGCAAAAATACCGCATAATTACGATAAGGATGTTACAGAGCCTACTTGCACTTCAATGGGCTTCACGACATATACCTGCCCTGATTGCGGCGATACTTATACAGCGGACTATGCCGATATAAAAGGTCATAGCTACGAATCGAAAACCACAGCGGCTACTTGTACTTCTATCGGCTACACAACATATATCTGTAAAAACTGCGGCAACACATACATTGCCGACGAAACCGCAAAGGCGGCGCACAATTATGAGATTACTGTAACGGAGCCTAATTGTACCGAGCTTGGATATTCAAGATATACTTGTAAGGACTGCGGCGAAACATACCGTGCTGATGAGGTTGCAGTTAAGGGACACAGCGCGTCGGATTGGATAATTGACACTCCGGCAACTATTGAGAATAGCGGTGAGAAGCATAAGGAATGTACGGTTTGCGGCGAGGTTCTTGAGAACGCAGAAATACCGCAGCTTACCGACAAAGATAATTCAGACGAGGATGGTCATTCGAAGGTCGGTGATTACAGCATTTTAATTACCGATAAGGACAACAAGCCGATTTTTGACAGTGAAATTTCGATAGATAAGAATGACAATATTACTATCGTTCTTCCCGAAGGCAGACTTCTTAGCACTGACGATATTACCACTATTACGGTAACACGGTCCGAAACACAGCAGGCTGCCAAGGATATAAACATCTTTATCTCCGATACAAAAAATAACGCGGCAACGGGCAAGACTGACGAGAACGGACAGTTAAGAGTTCCGAACACACAGAGTTCAACGGGAAATACAAACGGCACTGTTGCCGACAAGGAAAACACTTATGTTGTCGTAGTTACCGATAAAAACGGCGTACTTATTCCGAATTGCAGCATAACTGTCGGCGAAAACTTCTCAATAGATGTAAAGCTTCCCGACGGTACAGCATTTGATAAGGATAACCGCATTACGGTAACAACAGTAACCGAAAAGGGCGAGCCGGTGAAGGGACTGCGAGTTCAGCTTATCGGTGACGGCGATTTTGTAGAGAACGGCTACACCAATATTAACGGACAGATAACCCTGCCGATGTCAAATTCCGATATTACGGACGGCGATGGCAAGGGCGAAGTCGGAGAAATAAACGGCGACAAGATTTATGACTATATCGTTACTGTATCAGATGAAACAGGTCCTATTAAGGACGCGCTTATCACACTGATTTCAGATGATAATTCAGTTCTTGTATGCCTTCCCCACGGAAAGGTAATTGACTACTTTAACCGTACAACGGTAAAAGTTACAAAGACAGACGGAACACCTGTTTCGGATTGGAAAGTCAGCGTTTACAATAAAGACGGCAGCGGGCTTCGTACAGAGGTTACGGACGAAAACGGTATAGTAATCGTTCCTCCGCTTTCCGAAGCTCCTATATCGAAGCCGACACCTACTCCGAACCCCGATGAGGAAACTAAACCTCTCCCCGGAGTTGAAGTAACTCCTGCTCCGAGCGAAATAGAGAAGCCGAGCAAGCCGACACCTACTCCCGGCAAAACAGATAAGCCGAGCGAACCGACACCGACTCCCGGCGAAACGGAAAAGCCGAGTGAAAAGCCCACAGATAAGCCGAGCGATCCTACTCCCACTCCCGATTTAGGCGACGGCTCTGTTGTTCAGAACAAGAATTATAAATACCGTGTATATGTTTGGGATAATGACGGTGTTATTACGGAGTTTGGCTTGATTAAATTGCAGGACAACGGCGATTTGATTATTGAGCTTCCCGAAAACAAACTGCTTGATGAAAGCAATAAAACCTACGTTAAGGTTGTAAACGAGAACGACGGTACGACAGTAAAGGCTATAACCGTCAATGTTTCAGATGTAAACGGCGGTAAAGCTTCGGATATTACAAACAGCTACGGTATCGCGGTTGTTCCCGTATCGGATACGGACACGACAGACATCAAGGGTAATGCACAGGTTAAGGATAATGAGGGTAATTTGTATAATGTAAATGTTTCGACCGATGAAAAGGGCGCGATTGAAGGTGTGGTTGTAAAGGCTGCCGACGGTAAAATAACTGTAACGCTCCCCGATGGCACGACAATCAATTACAAGGACAGAACCACGGTTACAGTTTCCGACAGGGACAATAAGCCAGTCTCGGATATTCCTGTAAACGTAAAGGATAATGCGGGCGGCGACAGAACGGAAAACACCGATAAAAACGGAGCTGTTGTTGTTCCTCCGAGGAACGAGTTTGAAACAGACGACAAGGGCGACACCGGCGAAATCCCTGTTCCGACACCTACTCCCAATCCCGATGCTACTCCTGAGCCGTCAGACGATCCGACATCAACCGATGATCCGAACGCGACTCCGACACCTACGGAAAAGCCGATTACAAAGCTGAATGTTAAGGTTGAGGACGAGAGCGGCATTATCGAAAATGCTGTTGTAGTTCGTGGCGATAATAACGAGCTTACCGTAAAACTCCCCGACAGCAAGGTGCTTGATAAGGATAACCGTATCAAGGTTACTGTTATCAATCAGGACAATGAGCCGCTTGAGGGTATCAAGATTACTGTAACCGACAATATCGGTGGCACAGATACAGATGCCACAAACAAGGCGGGTTATATAATCGTACCTGTAATCGAAAATGATAATACCGACGATAAGGGCGGCATTGTTGAGGATAACAAGGACGATGTGAAGACACAGTACACCGTTATCGTAGAAAACAACGATGGAAAGATTGCAAACGCTGCCGTTACGGTTGCGGACGGTAAAATCAGTGTTAAGCTCCCCGACACGCATACTTTGACAACCTCAAATCAGACAAAGGTTACTGTTCTTGATAAGGACGCACAGCCTGTTAAGGGCGTAAGCGTTAATGTTACGGATAAGAACAATAAGACAGCAACAAAGACAACCGATACAAACGGTCAGATACTCGTTCCTGTAAAGACCTCCGGCGGTGGAGGCGGTTCATCATCAGGCGGTGGCGGAGGCAGCTATATCAGCACCAATACCACAAATGTTAAGGTTACTGACAAGGACGGCAAGACCGTTAATGTTTCCCAGTCGGTAGATAAGGACGGAAAGGTTACATTGACGCTTCCCACAGGCAAAACGCTTGACGGCGATAACTACTACACCATTGTTACAACCGACAGAAGCGGTAAGGTAAAGACTGATGTTGATATTACACTCAAGGACAAGAACGGCAATTCCTCTGACGGCACTACCGATAAGGACGGTAAACTGATACTTCCGGCAGACGAACATAAGTCATATATCGTAGGTTATGAGGACGGCGAATTTAAGCCGGAGAGCAATATGACAAGAGCCGAAGCAGCGGCTATATTCGCAAGAAATATTGTTGAGTGCAAGGGTGAAAAGATTTCAAATGCTAAATCATCATTCACTGATGTTGACGCTAAACTTTGGTATAATCAGTATATTTCATACCTTGAAAAGTACGATATTATCGAGGGTTACGATGATAAGACCTTTAAGCCCTATGCTTCTATCACAAGAGCCGAATTTGTTACTATGTGCGCAAGGTTCTATAACCTGTTCGATAAGACAACAGACGCTAAGTCAAATAAATTTACAGACGTTGCAAGCTCACATTGGGCGTACAAGTTCATCAACAGCGCTACGGCTATGGATTGGATAAAGGGTTATGTGGACGGCAGCTTCAAGCCGGACAACAACATCACTCGCGCCGAGGTTGTTGCTATCGTGAACAGAGTTACAGATCGTGAAGCTGATACCGAGTATGTCAACAAAAACCTGTCAAGCCTCAACCGTTTTGATGATTTGACCGATACAGGTTATTGGGCATACTACACGATAATCGAAGCGGCGAACACTCATAAGGCGGTTACAAACGCTGACGGAGAAAATTGGGTGAAATAATTGAATAACGTATAAATCGGAGCAATCGAAAAAATGTCGGTTGCTCCTTTTTATATGCCCGAAAGGAGGCGTTTACTATGCAGGAAGAAGTTGAAAACAGAACAGTTACACTATCGGTCAACGCAGCAAAAATGACAGGCAGAATTTTAAAAGAAACATTGCGAAAGTATATTGCATATCAAAAAGCCAAATCACAAGGCAAGGCATATAAGGACGTGAAGCCGACAGGCAAGCAAACGGTCAAGCAGCTTATTGGACAAAATCAAGGTGTTACGAATGTTGAAATTGAGGATAAAAGTATCAAGGATTTTGAGCGAATAGCCCGAAAATACGGTGTGGACTATGCCATAAAGAAGGACAAAACCGCAGATATTCCAAAATACCTTGTATTCTTCAAAGCAAGAGACGGTGACGCGCTTAATGCCGCTATGAACGAGTACGCGAACAAGCAGCTTAAAAAGCAAACAAAACCGTCGCTCCTTAAAAAGCTCAAATCTCTCGGCGAGCTTGTCAAAAATAGAGAGCCGAAGGTTAAAAACAAGGATAAGGGGTTGGAATTATGAAGCAGATAAATTACAAAAAACTCATTATCCCGAATATCCCCTACTTGTTCATAGCTCTGCTCGGTACAAAAATCGGGCAGGGCTATCGGCTTACTCCGGGAGTTGATTTATCGCAGAAGCTTCTGCATCTGAATATCGGCTACGGCAAAGCATTTTCATCATTTATTCCGAGTTTTAATCCGACAGACCTTTTGATAGGAATTGCGCTTGCCGTGGTTATCAGAATTGCGGTGTATGTGAAAGGAAAAAACGCAAAAAAGTTCCGTAAGAATGAGGAATACGGCTCAGCTCGCTGGGGTACTCGCGACGATATTGCCCCGTATATTGATCCCGTATTTGAAAATAATATCCTGCTCACTCAGACGGAACGCTTAACTATGAACAGCCGCCCGAAAAATCCGAAGCTGGCAAGAAACAAGAACGTACTTGTAATCGGCGGTTCGGGCAGCGGTAAAACGCGCTTTTTCATAAAGCCCAATCTGATGCAGATGCACAGCTCGTATGTTGTTACCGATCCGAAAGGCAGTATCCTTATTGAGTGCGGCAAGCTGTTACAGCAAAACGGCTATCGTATAAAGGTGTTTAACACGATAAACTTCAAAAAGAGTATGCACTACAATCCGTTCGCGTATATCCACAGCGAAAAGGATATTTTGAAGCTCGTTACCACGCTCATCACCAACACCAAGGGCGAGGGCAAGGGCGGCGATGATTTCTGGGTAAAAGCCGAAACGCTGCTGTATTGCGCCCTGATAGGCTTGATATGGTACGAAGCTCCGCAGGAGGAACAAAACCTTGCTACCCTTGTTGCATTTATCAACGCTATGGAGGTTCGTGAGGACGATGAAACCTTTAAAAATAATGTTGACCTTGCGTTTGAGGAATTGGAAGCAAGAGAGCCGGAACATTTTGCCGTAAGACAGTATAAAAAATACAAGCTCGCTGCCGGAAAAACAGCGAAGTCTATCAATATTTCCTGCGGCGCTCGTCTTGCTCCATTTGACATTTCTGAGCTTAGAGAAATAACAATGTATGATGAATTAGAGCTTGATACTCTCGGCGATAAAATCTTTATCAACGAGAAGGACAAGAACGATAAGCACTATCAGAAAACAGCTCTGTTTCTTATAATGTCGGACACGGATACCACATTCAATTTCCTGATAGCAATGATTTATTCGCAGCTATTTAATCTGCTTTGTGAAAAAGCGGATGATGTTTACGGCGGCAGGCTTCCGGTACACGTTCGGTGCTTAATAGATGAGTGCGCGAACATCGGTCAGATACCGAACCTCGAAAAGCTGATGGCGACCATCCGTTCAAGAGAAATATCGGCTTGCCTTGTGTTACAGGCTCAGAGTCAGTTAAAAGCGCTGTATAAGGAAAGTGCCGACACAATAATCGGCAACTGTGACACTTCTATATTTCTCGGAGGAAAAGAGCCGACTACGCTCAAGGAGTTAAATCAAGCACTTGGTAAGGAAACGATAGACACCTATAACACAGGCGAAAGCCGCGGCAGAGAGGTTTCACACAGCTTAAACTATCAAAAGCTCGGCAAAGACCTTGCATCAGTTGATGAGCTATCCGTCCTTGACGGCGGCAAGTGCATCTTACAGCTACGCGGTGTGCGCCCGTTTAAATCCGATAAGTATGATATAACCGGGCATCCGAAGTATAGGTATTTGTCGGACGCAAATCCGAAAAACGCTTTTGATATTGAAAAATATCTCAAATGCAGATTAAAGGTCAAAAAAGATGAAGAATATGAAGTTTTTGAGGTTAATGTCAGTCATTAGTATATTCCTTGTTACATTGGCTAAAATATATCTATATAAATTTAGCTAACTGCATTGACAAATTAGCTAAAATAGAATATAATAAATATAGCTAATAAGAGGAGGTGCGTATTATGACTACAGTAACCGCAACAGATGTTCAAAACAATTTCGGTAAGTATCTGCAAATGGTACAAACAGGCGAAGAAATTATTATTCTGAGAAACGGTAAGGAGATGGCGCGGCTTATTTCTCACGACAAAAGCGTTTCATTTTTAACAGACTCCCTTATCGGTGTTCTGAAAAACGATTATGACGATAAGGCTGCAAGATCGGAAAGGATGGCTAAATATGAAAGTGTTGATTGACACAAATGTCGTTCTTGATGTTTTGTGCAAAAGAGAGGGCTTTTATGAAGATGCGGCAAGAATTATGAAATATTGTGAGGTAAATAAAATCACAGGCGTTATTTCAGCGTTGACTATTCCCAATATCGTATATATAATGCGAAAGGAATTGGACGCGCAAAAAACAAGAGATGTAATTGAAAAATTGCAGCTCGTGTTCACCGTTGCCGATTTGAAAGCCGACGATATAAAGAAAGCGTTGTCAATGGATTTCAAGGATTTTGAAGATGCGCTTCAAAGTGCGTGTGCTTCAAGAATTAAAGCCGATTACATCATAACGAGGAACATCAGAGATTTTGTAAACAGCAAAGTCACAGCAATAAAACCTACTGAGCTTTTAGAAAGAATTTAATAAACGCATTTAGCGGGAACAACCTTTAACTATGGGTTGTTCCTTTTTTAGTGCAAATTCTTAAAATCCCAGCCCAATGGGTTGTTCACATAGATAAGACACAAGACACAAGACAGCTATTACTTAATAATAAATTTTAATTCAAATCATTTTAAGGAGGAAACAAATATGGCATTTTTTAACTCGGCAGTAACCGTACTGCAAACACTTGTAATAGCTCTCGGCGCAGGACTTGGCATTTGGGGAGCTATTAATCTTATGGAAGGATATGGTAATGACAACCCCGGCGCAAAGTCACAGGGTATGAAACAGTTAATGGCGGGCGGCGGTGTAGCACTTATCGGTATGACGCTTGTGCCGCTTCTGTCAGGACTGTTCAGCTAAAGAAACAAGACGGTAAAGCTCCCGTAAGGCTAATTACGGGGGCTTTGAAAGGAGGAAAACCCGATGGATTATATTTTTGATAAATTCACCGAATGGATAAAAAACCTTCTTGTCAATGGGATTATGGACAATTTGTCCGGGCTGTTTGATAATGTAAATACTAAAGTTCAGGAAATCAGTACGCAGGTAGGTTCAACCCCGCAGGCTTGGAACAGCAGCATCTTCAATATGATAAAAAACCTGTCTGACAATGTTATTTTACCTATTGCGGGAGTTATCCTTGCGATAGTAATGACCTTAGAGCTTATACAGCTTATCACCGACAGGAATAACTTACACGATGTTGATACTTGGATGTTCTTTAAGTGGATATTCAAAACAGCCTGTGCGGTTTTGATTGTATCCCACACTTGGGATTTGGTAATGGGAGTGTTTGATGTAGCCCAGAGTGTTATAAGCCGTTCGTCCGGCATCATAACAGGAACATTGAACATTGATATTGCTTCACATTTTGCAGACCTTGAAACACGGCTGCAAGCAATGGGTGTCGGTGAGCTGTTGGGGCTTTGGCTGCAATCGTTCATTGTCGGTATCTCAATGTGGGCATTGTCCATTTGTATCTTTATCATCGCTTACGGGCGAATGATTGAGATATATCTTGTAACCTCGGTTGCTCCTATTCCGATGTCCACAATGGTCAACCGTGAATGGGGACAGATGGGACAAAACTATCTGAGGAGCTTATTTGCATTAGGTTTTCAGGGCTTCTTAATTATGGTATGTATAGCGATTTACGCCGTATTGGTTCAGAATATGATTGTCGATACCAACGTCAGCACGGCTATTTGGTCGTGTATGGGTTATACGGTACTTCTGTGCTTTACATTATTCAAGACAGGCTCGCTGGCTAAAAGTGTTTTCAACGCTCACTAAAATCGGAAGGAGGAAAAATTATGGCTTATGTACCCGTACCAAAGGACTTGACGAAAGTCAAAACAAAGGTAATGTTCAACCTCACCAAGCGGCAGCTTATATGCTTCGGCATAGGAATTGTTATCGGATTGCCGATATTTTTTATTACAAAGAAAGCGCTCGGTACAAGCGTTTCGGCAATGCTTATGATTATCGTAATGCTCCCCTGTTTTATGCTTGCGTTGTATGAGAAACACGGGCAGCCGCTTGAGAAAATACTCAAAAACATCATAGAGGTCTGCTTTCTTCGTCCGAAGGAGCGTCCGTATATGACAAATAATTTCTATGATTGCTTAAGCAGACAGGAAGAACTTGAAAAGGAGGTTATGCAAATTGTACACAAAAAATCTGAGCCGCGCGGACAAAAACGCCATTGATACGGCTATCCGTAAGGCAAAAAAAGAAGATAAGAAGCAAATGTCGGCTCAGGACAGTATTCCGTTTAAGCAGATGTTTAAGGACGGAATATGCAGAGTTGACGATAACTACTACACAAAAACGATACAGTTTCAGGACATCAATTATCAGCTAAATCAGAATGAGGACAAGACAGCCATATTTGACGGCTGGAGCGAATTTCTGAACTACTTTGACAGCTCAGTGCATTTTGAGCTGTCGTTTATGAATTTATCGGCAAAGGATGACAGCTTTTCAAGTCAGCTCGTTATCGCTCCGCAGGGCGATGACTTTGACGAAATCCGTGAGGAATATACCGATATGCTTCAAGACAGACTTTCCCGCGGCAATAACGGTCTTATCAAAACAAAATACATCACATTCGGCATTGAAGCCGAAACCATCAAAGCGGCAAAACCGAGAATTGAGCGTATCGAAACGGATATACTCAATAATTTTAAGCGGCTTGGTGTTAAAGCAGAGGCATTGAACGGCGCACAGCGTCTTAAAGTGATGTATGATATGTTCCATCTTGATGCAGCAGAACCGTTCCGCTTTTCGTGGGATTGGCTTCCGAAAACGGGCTTGTCCGTAAAGGATTTTATCTCCCCCTCGTCGTTTGAGTTTAGAAACGGCTACGGATTTAAGGTCGGCAACAAAAGCGGAAAAGCGCATTTTTTACAGATACTCGCTCCCGAACTGTCGGATAGGATGCTCGCGGATTTTCTTGATATGGAAAGCTCACTTATCGTATCGATGCACATTCAGTCGGTAGACCAGGTAAAGGCGATTAAAACCATAAAGCGCAAGATCACAGACCTCGACTCTATGAAGATTGCGGAGCAGAAAAAAGCCGTCAGAAGCGGCTATGATATGGATATTATCCCATCCGATTTATCCACTTACGGCAATGAAGCGAAAAAGCTCTTGCAGGACTTACAAAGCAGAAACGAGCGAATGTTTTTAATGACATTCATTATCGTAAACTTCGGCGGAGACAAAGGAAGCAGCTTAAACAGCAATGTATTTCAGGCAAAATCCATTGCACAGAAATATAACTGTACGCTTGAACGGCTTGATTTCAGACAGGAGGAAGGGCTGATGTCCTCTCTGCCGCTTGGAAAAAACTTTATAGATATACAGCGGGGCTTGACTACATCGAGCGTCGCTATTTTTATACCCTTTACCACGCAGGAGCTGTTCCAGACAGGCAAGGAAGCCCTTTACTGCGGCGTGAACGCGCTTTCAAACAACCTTATTATGGTTGACAGAAAGCTCTTAAAGAACCCGAATGGTCTGATACTCGGTACGCCCGGCAGCGGCAAATCGTTCAGCGCGAAAAGAGAGATTACAAATGTATTCCTTGTAACCGAGGACGATATTATTATTTGCGATCCCGAAGCAGAGTACGGGCCGCTCGTGGAACGGCTGCACGGACAGGTAATAAAAATCTCACCTACTTCCGCAGACTTTATAAATCCGATGGATTTGAACCTGAACTACTCGGAGGAAGAAAATCCGCTGTCACTAAAATCCGACTTTATTCTCTCGCTTTGCGAGCTGATTGTCGGCGGCAAGGAGGGCTTGCAGCCTGTTGAAAAAACAATCATCGACCGCTGTGTACGGCTGATTTACAGAGATTACTTAAACGATCCGAAGCCGGAGAATATGCCTATCCTTGAGGATTTATATAACGAGCTGCGTAAGCAGGACGAAAAGGAAGCTCAATATCTTGCAACAGCGCTTGAAATATACGTCACTGGCTCACTTAATGTATTCAATCATAGGACAAATGTAAATATCCATAGCAGAGTTGTGAGTTACGATATTAAGGAGCTTGGCAAACAACTTAAAAAGATAGGTATGCTTATCGTTCAGGATCAGGTCTGGAACAGAGTTACCGTCAACCGTGAAGCTCATAAGTCAACGAGATATTACATTGACGAGATGCACTTGCTTTTGAAAGAAGAACAGACAGCCGCGTATACGGTAGAAATTTGGAAGCGTTTTCGTAAGTGGGGCGGTATTCCGACGGGTATTACACAGAACGTCAAAGACCTTTTATCTTCAAGAGAAGTGGAAAACATCTTTGAAAACAGCGATTATGTGTATATGCTCAATCAGGCGTCCGGCGACAGACAGATACTTGCAAAGCAGCTTAACATCTCAAACCATCAGCTTTCCTACGTCACCCATTCAAGCGAGGGCGAGGGCTTGCTGTTCTACGGCAGTACGATTTTGCCGTTCGTTGACCGTTTCCCGAAGGATACGAAGCTCTATGCGATTATGACAACCAAGCCGCAGGAGCAGGTTAAACAAAATAATTAAATTTCAGGAGGTAAAACACTATGAAGCACACAGAAATCTGTATAATTAACAAGGATAAGCTCTATGAGCTTATAAACAAGGTTATCGGCTTGTATCAGATAGTTGATGACCATTGTATGGTGGTAGACGCAACTCTCAGCCATTGTGAAAGACCGAGAAAGGGCGATATGTGTACCCTGAATAATTCGCTCAAAGGTGAATTTTTTGATACGCTTGAAAGCATTGGCTGCCCTCATCACGCTATGGCAGAGGACGATGAGGGTGCTATGTTCGAGGGGATTTTGAATATGCTTGAACCCAAATTTATTACAACCGGAGAAGCAGAGGATAATCCTGATACGGAGCAGACCGATTTGGGCAGTTTCCTTGAACAGCTCGGCGGTATATTTTTATCCGGCAAGCCTGTTACAATCTCGGCAAGTATCTATATCAACACAGGAAGTGAGGTTTGATTATGAAAAGCAAATCAAGACAAGGCGGTGGTAAACAATGCCCAAGAAAGCACCACGACTTCTGTTTACCGAAGAAGAACGGCAAGCTCCCGAACTCAAACGTGCGGTTAATAAAGCAGATAAAGCAGCCGACCGATTGGAAAAGGCAGAGGCGAATATTCCAAAGAAAAGGGTAAAAAAGAAACAGCGGTATATTGATGAAAAAAGCGGTAAGGTCAAAACTAAAATACTTTTCGAGGAAGTCGATAAAAAGAAGCCTTCATCACATTTAAAGTCGGAAATCAAAACAGTACCCGCCCAAGTCGCGGCGGGTGCTGCCGTAAATGTTCTGCGTGACAATGAAGATGACAGTACATCTGTAAGCGCCACTCACGGTATTGAGAAAACGGCTGAAGCAAGTATAAGAACGGCGAAATTTACATACCGTTCTTCAAAGCTGAAGCCGTATAAGGCTGCGGAAAAGGCTGAAAAACAGGCGGATAAAGCAAATCTCGATGCGCTTAACAAGCAGGCTAAGTATCAGTCCCGTGAAACTCCGGGCAGTAACCCTCAATCCAAGCATCAGCAGAAAAGAGCCATCAAAAAAGAGTATGCAAAAGTTAAAAGGAGCAGAGCTTCAACGAAAAAAGCGTCCGAGGTTACAAAAAATGCTTCAAAAAAGACGGCTGAAACCTCAAAAAAGGTTGCTGAATTTATCGGACGGCATACAAAGGCGTTTGCCATAGTCGGTATCATAGCTGCTGTTATCGTCATAATCTGCTGTATTTGTTCCTCCTGCTCCGTTATGTTTCAGGGTGCGTCCTCTGCGATAGCAAGCTCTACCTATCCAAGTGAGGACAGTCAAATGCTTGCGGCAGAGGAGCGTTATAAAGAATTGGAACAGGAATTGTCGGACACTATCTCAAACTATGAGAGTACCCACAGCTATGACGAGTATATTTATGAGCTTGACGATATAGAACACGATCCCTATGTCCTCATTTCTACGCTTACAGCTATCAAACAAGGAGCGTGGACGGTATCAGATATTGAAACTGATTTATCTGATTTATTTGCAAGGCAGTATGTTTTGACAGAAACGGTTACTACGGAGGAAAGAACGAGAACGGTATCTCACCCCGATGGCTCGACCTCCGAGGAAACCTATGATTACTATATCTGTACCGTTAAGCTCGTCAATAATAATCTGTCGCACATTCCGTCCGAAATACTAACGCAAGACCAATTAGAGCTTTATGCCACATATATGCAGACGCTCGGCAACAGACCTGATTTGTTTACAGACTCGGTGTATGTTGATAAATACATTAATACCGAATATGAGGACTATGCAATACCGCCGGACGCTCTGTCTGATGTGAAATTTGCGGCAATGATGAACGAAGCGAAAAAGTATCTCGGCTATCCTTATGTTTGGGGCGGCTCTACTCCTGCTACATCTTTTGACTGTTCGGGTTTTGTGTGCTGGGTAGTCAATCACAGCGGTTGGAATGTCGGCAGAACGACAGCGGAAGGTTTAAGGCAGCAATGCGTGAGAGTACCGCCGTCGGAAGCAAAGCCGGGCGACCTGATATTCTTTGAGAGGACGTATAACACAGCAGGAGCGTCACACATCGGAATATATGTCGGTGACGGTATGATGATACATTGCGGCGATCCCATTCAGTATGCAAATGTCAATTCATCATATTTCAGTTCACATTTTATGCAGTACGGCAGACTGCCGTAAAAACAAGGAGGTTATCTATGAATATAAGAATTGCAAAGCTCAAGGAGGAATACGGGAAAAACGCTGAAAAAATCGTATCCTTACAGGCTAAAAACAAAAAGCTCGCAGAAAAGATAACACAGTTTGAAAACGCTGAAATTATCGGCGCTGTTCGCAGATGCGGGCTTACGATTGACGAGCTTCTGAGCTTGCTCGGCAAGAGCGATGAAGCTCCCAAAATTAAGAATGATTTGGAGGAAAACGACGATGAAATTTAAGACACATACCATTTTAATAACCTTAGCTGTTGTACTTTGTATGACAGCTTTTTCTTTCCCCGTATACGCCAATGTTCCCAAAGACGAGGAAATCAGCGTAAATGACAGTGTGGAAAGCAAAACCCCGCTCACGCCGGGTGGAAATCTTACCGTTATTGACGATGTTCATCAGACAAACGACAAGGACGAGATTGAGGACAAACAGTTTGTAACGGTTCAGTCCAAAAACGGCAATACCTTCTATATAATTATCGACCGCAGCGGCGATCAGGAAAATGTATATTTCCTAAACGCTGTTGATGAAGCAGACCTTATGGCTCTTATGGAGGATGAACAGAAATCAGCGGTTACTGCTACTTGCAACTGTACAACAAAATGTGAGCTTGGCAGCATAAATGCAGATTGTGCCGTATGTTCAAAGAACAAAGACGGCTGTATTGCAACTGCAATGGATACCCCCGCTCCGAAAGAGGAAAAGCAGCCCGAAAAGAAACAGAACAATACTACTCCGATTATCGGACTTGTTCTTCTTGCATTGTTAGGTGGCGGCGGTGCGTTCTATTGGTTTAATATAAAGAATAAAAAGTCAAGCACGAAAGGCACGACCGATCCCAACGACTTATATGAGGAGGACGATGAGGACTACGAAACCGAGGACACCGAGGTAGAAACGGACTCCGAGCCGGAATATGAGGTTGAGGACGAGAACAGCGAAATATCCGATGATGAAAGCGAGGATTTGGAAGAATGAAACTTGTAATTGCAGAAAAACCTTCGGTAGCAAAGACGATTGCGAACGTAATCGGAGCAACGAAGCACAATGACGGGTACTTATCAGGAAACGGCTATGCCGTTTCTTGGTGCTTCGGTCATTTAGCCGAGCTTGCACAGGCTGAAAGCTATAACGAAAGCTACGGAAAATGGAAGTATGAGGATTTACCGATTATTCCGGAAACATGGCAGTACGCTGTCAGCGAGGATAAGCGTAAGCAGTTTTACGTTGTTTCAAGCTTAATGAACAGTGATGACATCACTGAGGTGATAAATGCCTGTGATGCAGGACGCGAGGGTGAGCTGATATTCAGAACGGTGTTTAATCTTGCCGGATGTAAAAAGCCCATGAAGCGTTTGTGGATTTCATCAATGGAGGACACAGCGATAAAGGACGGTTTTAATAATCTTCATCCCGGCAGAGAATACGATAATCTTTACCTCGCCGCACTTTGCAGAAGCAAGGCGGATTGGCTTGTCGGTATCAATGCAACAAGGCTGTTTTCCGTTCTGTATCACAGGACGCTCAATGTCGGCAGAGTTGTATCGCCTACCCTCGCTATGATTGTTCAGCGCGAAGCCGAGATAAAAGCCTTTAAGAGTGAGCCGTTTTACAAGACAGTTCTTGAGTTTGACGGTTTCAGGGCTGAAAGTGAACGCTTTGCCGATGAAGAAAGCGCTACGGCTGCTGCACAGATTTGTAACAATGACGAAGCGGTTATAAAATCAGTTGAGCGTAAAGAAAAAAGCGAAAAAGCTCCGTCACTCTATGATCTGACTACACTCCAGAGAGAAGCTAACAGGATATTGGGTTATACAGCGCAGCAGACGCTTGATTATTTGCAGTCACTTTATGAAAAGAAGCTCTGTACTTATCCGAGAACGGACAGCAAATTCTTGACCGATGATATGAAAGGCTCTGTAAGTGATATTGTTGCTATTTCAGAAGATGCTATTGATTTAGTGTCCCCTCAGAATATAAATGCAGATAAGGTTTGCAACAGCAAAAAGGTGTCCGACCACCACGCGATTATTCTTACAAAAAGCGTTAAAAACACGGATATAAATTCGCTTATCGCCGGAGAACGCGAAATATTGAAACTCATAGCAAGAAGAACCCTTTGCGCCGTAAGTGAGCCGTATGTTTATACGGAAACTGTGGCTGTTATATCTTGCGGCGGCAGAGAGTTTAATATAAAAGGCAGATTTGTCACTAATCCCGGTTGGAAGATATATCTCAAAGCTGATGAGCCGGACAGTAACCTGACCGAACTTTATGAGGGACAGATATTAAATCCCCAATATATATCCGTTACCGAGGGCAAGACAACACCGCCGAAGCATTTTACGGAGGACACAATACTTTCCGCTATGGAAAAGGCGGGTGCAAAGGATATGCCCGATGAAGCAGAGCGAAAAGGTTTAGGCACTCCGGCAACACGAGCTTCAATTATTGAAAAACTTGTTTCTGTGGGTTTTGTTGCACGGAAAAAGGGACAGAAAACCGTTAATCTTATCCCGGACGGTATCGGTGCATCTCTCATAACCATACTTCCCGAAGAATTACAGTCTCCGCTCCTGACGGCTGAATGGGAACAGCAGTTGCTTCGGATTGAAAAAGGTGAAATGAAGCCTGACGAGTTTATGTCTGCGATAGAAAATATGGTAAATGCGCTTGTTCGTGATTACAAGGTAATAGACGGAGCTGAGGTACTGTTCCCGTCAGGAAGAACGGTTGTCGGCAAATGTCCACGCTGCGGAAGCAATGTGACCGAGAGCAAAAGAGGATACTTTTGTGAAAAGAACGATTGTCGGTTTGCTCTGTGGAAGGATAACCGTTTCCTGACTTCAAAAAGAGTGGGACTAACTAAAAAAATGGCTGAAATGCTGCTCCGCGACGGTAAAGCCTATGTCAGCGGAATTTACTCCGAGAAAACAGGCAAAAAGTACGATGCTTTTATCGTTATGACAGATGACGGTGCAAAAACGACTTTCAGCCTTGATTTTAACAGTAAAAAATAAAGGAGGCGTTCTAAATGGCTGAGAAGAAAAAACCTGAAGCTACACAGGCAACGGAAGAAAAGAAAACAAACAAGCAGCGGTTAAAGGATATTACCGACAGCATTGAAAATGGGATAAAAGAGCTGTTTAACTCCGATAAGTACAAACAGTATCTTCAGACCATGAGCCGTTTTCACAGATACAGCGTTAATAATCAAATGCTTATCTATATGCAAAAGCCCAATGCTACGCTTGTTGCGGGATTTAATAAATGGCGTGACCAATTCAGCCGTAATGTAAAAAAGGGTGAAAAGGGCATTAAAATTATTGCTCCTACTCCTTATAAGAAAAAGATTGAGGAAACAAAACTCGATCCCGATACCAAGCTGCCTATGCTTGATGATAACGGCAATGAGATGAAGGTTGAGAAGGAAATACAAATCCCTATGTTCAGGGTTGTTTCTGTATTTGATGTAAGTCAGACAGCCGGAAAGCCCCTGCCGCTGCTTGCAAGTGATTTGTCGGGTAATGTACAAAATTACGATGCGTTTGTTGAAGCTATACGCCGCAGCGCGTCCGTTCCCATAACCTTTGAACCGATAGACAGCAATACGGACGGATACTTCTCCCTTGACGAGCAGAAAATCGTTATCCGCGACAATATGAGTGAGGTTCAGACGGTATCTGCACTCTTGCACGAGCTGGCACACTCCAAGCTCCATAATACAAAAACAAAAGACGATGAGCTTCATACAGAGGATCAGGAAGCCGATACCCCTAAACTGGTCAGAAATACCGAGGAGGTTCAAGCCGAAAGCATTTCTTTTGTTGTTTGCGCTTACTATGGTATAAAAACAGACGAAAACAGCTTCGGATATATTGCTTCGTGGAGTAACGGTAAGGAGCTGAAAGAACTGAAGGAGTCTCTTGAAATCATTAACAAAACCTCAAGCAAAATGATTACCGACATAGACAAAAATTATGCTGAAATTAGAAAGGAACGCGGTCTTGACAATGAGACGCTTGAGCTTGATGAAGCAATGTTTGAAAACAGTATCAACTATCTGCATATACAGCGCAATTCCGATAATGTTTGGGACTATTCTGTTTACGATAAGGAAACCTTAAAACTCGTTGACGGCGGTCAAATCGACAATCCCGATATGAAGCTCGAACAGGTCAAGGAGCAGATTATCTCTGAATACTCTGTTAAGCTGCCTTACGGCGAACCAATGCCTGATAGTGAGAAAAACAGACTTCTTGATGATATTTCCGAAAAGGCATTGTCACAAATGTCGGTTGACTTGCCCGATCCGAATATTACGCAAGCAGATATGAGAGCCTACGGGTATGATTATGAAAATATGTTACCGCTTGAAAAAGAAACTGCGTATCGGCTTGCTAAAGAAGCAGATGCGACAATTTATATGCTCCACAGCGACAATACCGAGTCAATGGTAATTGATTTAGCTGAGATAAACGATTTTGACGGCTTATTCGGTATTGAAAAGCCGGATTGGGAAGCTGTAAAAGACAATTATCTGAAAACTGCCGAGATGTCCTTAGAGGACGATTTTAACATGATTGACGGAATTGTAAATAACGGCGATAATAAGACTGTGGCGGAGCTGGAAGCTGATGTAAAGGACGGCAAGTCAATTTCCCTGCTTGACCTTGCAGACGCTATTGAAAGAGAAAGCAAAGAAACGAAACAATCCAAGCCCTCAAAGGCTGCTGAAGAAAAGCCTTCGCTTCTTGCAAAGCTGAACCGTCCGCTGCCACCGCAGCAGGACAAAACACAACCAAAATCCAAGGAAAGAGAGATGTAAAGCTATGACAAATTTAACACACGACGAAATGAACCTTCTGTGTATCTATCAGAAGAACACGAGGATTGGTACGATGGACGCAATCACGGTAATGCGTCAGTATCTTGAACAGGACGAAACCGAGCTTTTGGAGATGTCCGACTCGCTTCTTGACAAGCTTGAGAAAATGAGCAATGAGGAATTTGACGAAATGGAAAAGTTCCCGGACTTCAATTACTGATTTTCTGAAAAAGCGGTTCTGCGGAGCCGCTTTTTTGGGTTTATATATTGTGTTTTAGCGGATTTCGTGGTATAATTTTGTTATACAAATCGGAGCTTGTTGTTTCGCATTATAGCAAAATGAACAAATGGCCAACATGTTAGTTATGTAAATAATACATGTTTATATGACTCGTATGTATAAGGCTATGATGTTATAAAGAATCAACGAGCAGAATAAATCGAAAGTGGTGAAGTATAATGGATAAACAAAAAATTGACAAGAGGAGACAGCATTATGTACCAAAGTTCTATCTTCGTAATTTTTCCAAAAACAAAAAGTCTGTTGGAATATATCTCTTTAAAGAAAATAAGATAATTAAGCACGGATCCATTAATGATAATCTTTGGAAAGAATATTTTTATGGAGAGGATGCAGTGGTCGAAAATAAACTAGCTGAATGCGAGGGCAGATGGAATGACATTATTTCTGCCATAATTGAAACAGAAAGACTTCCTGATACTGAAAGTGATTTAGCATGGCTACGTTATTTCACATTAATTTCCTCTGCTCGCACACTAAAACGTGGAAATCAGATGAATAATGATTATACTTCTTTAATAAAAAAAGAACTTGAGGTAGAGAAACCAGAGCTTTTTGAGAGAGTAATAAGCGCAGGCGAAGATGGATTTTCCGTTAAAATGAATTATCCAGCATTACCCTTTATAAAGGCAGCTCAACAATTGGTGCCACTGGTAATTGATCTTAAAATGGATCTCCTAATTAACAGAAGTACTATGGATTATGTGACATCTGACAACCCTACTGTATTTTACAACCAACTATTTCAAGAAAAAAATTTATCACGAGGATTTGGATGGGGGGAATATGGGATACAGTTTATTATCCCGGTTAGTCCAAGAATTGCCATTTGCATGTATGATAGTGAAGTTTATAATATGAAGAAAAAAATATTGAATTCGAGTAGTACAATAAATAAACTGAACGAACTCTTTTTGAACAATTCTGATGAATTGATTGTTTTCATGTATGGTGGTGACGATGAAGAAAAAAATGAAAAATCGAGTTATATTAATAGACTCGTTAAAAGACGGGTTCGCCCTTCTGTTCAAGATGAAGATTGCAACATGATAAGTTTTTCGAACAAGCAAGTTGTTGGGAAGCACGATTTATCAGATATCTTTGAAATAAAGCAAAAGTATAAGGAAATGAGTATATCAAACCACAGCAAAGAAGAAATCGACGAAAAGCTAAATGCTGAAAAGGCAAAACTTGTTGCGAAACTGCAAGCAATGACAGAGGACGAAAGGCAAACATTGTTAAGAAGCAGAAAAGGTGAATTGATAGAGTTTAACTTTAGGGATATGGAAAGACCATGGGTTAAATTCTATGATAAAAATAAAGTGGAGATAATGACCCTTTTTGAGTCTGGACAAAGTAACACTTAATTCTATTTAAAATACTATGTCAGGTTGGCACAAACAAATAGTTGTGTTGTACATTATCAATACAACCACTGTTTCAAATATTATTTTGAGTGGCACATTATGTTCATTGCCAGACAGATACATTCCGATTTATCTGTTAATAAAAATTTAAAACAAAAAAATATCTTAATTGGAGTAATCATTAAAAAGGTTGCTCCTTTTTTATTTGCAGAGGTTAAACCTATGCAGTATGAAGCAGTAAATTAAAATTCACAACAAAATTCAAGGAAGGAGAAATGTTTTATGGCTAATTATCAGGAATTTATGCAGCGCGCCGATGAAACGGCTTTAAGCCTGACGCGAAATTCGCAGAATTGGACAGCGTTTTTAACAACTGCCGCAAGGCTGTATAAATACCCGTACAACGAACAGCTTATGATATATACGCAGCGTCCTGACGCGACGGCTTGTGCCGAGTTTGATATTTGGAATAAGCGCATGGGGCGATATATAAAAAGAGGTTCAAAGGGTATTATGGTTGCCGGCACTAAAGGCGCAAGGTATGTGTTTGATGTTTCGGACACAGGTACGAGAGATAAAAGTAAGCCCTTTAAGCAGTGGGAATATAATGCCGAGCATGAACCCGTTATAAAAGCTATGCTCAGCGACAGGCACAATGCCGAAGGAGATTTCATTTTTGATACCGTACAGGACACAACCCGAAAATTAGCGGCTGAATATTGGCGGGATAATCGAAGAAATATAATCGGCATCGTTGCAAATTCTTTTTTGGAGGGTTATGATAGTTACAATATCAGAGTTAATTTCATAAATGCCGTAAGCGTAAGCGCAACATATTCTGTGTTGTCGAGGTGTGGACTTGAGCCTGACGAATACTTTGAACACGAGGACTTCCTGCCCATCTTTGATTTTAATACGGTAGATACCATATCGGAGCTTGGCACGGCGGTAAGTGGGATTAACCAACAGATATTAAGAGAAATTGAAATAACCATCAAAAATTATGAGCGGGCAAAGCTCGCAGAAAGGACTGAGAATTATGACAGAACTGACGTACACGAAGAACGGGGACTATTACCTTCCGAACCTGACCTATCCCGAAACGGAGCAGACCTACGGCAAGTACGGGATGATGCGCGAGGATTATCTCAAGAAGCACAAGACAGGGCTTTGGAACAGACTGATACTTCACGGAAAGCTGACACCGCACCTCAACGAGATCGACAAGACGGCGAGAGAGCGGATAGATCTGATGATGCCGGAGCTGATGAAGAAAGCAGGGATAACGGAGGAGCTGAAAGCGACAGACCAACTCAAATGGGTGGGCTTGATGAACAACTGCAAAGCGCAGGCGGAGGAGATTATTCTTCAAGAACTGGTGTACAATTAAGCCTATTCCCCACAGAAGAAGAACAAATTAAAATAGTTGATGAAGCGGAGAGCAAGAACGAATTGTCCTTCGCTTTTTCTATATCCGACACTGATTTTGAAGATCTGCTCCGCACAGGCTCAAATACAGATAATGCCCGTAAGCGTATTTTCACAGAGTTCAGCAAAAATAAGGGCTTGGAAAGCAATATAGCGTTTTTGAAAAAAATCTATCACGGTGGTTACGGTATCAAAGGTGAAATTGACGATTTTTCAGCGTGGTATGCTGAGGACGGTATTCATATAAACCGAGGTTCTACGGCAAGATTTTCGGAAAATGCTCAAATTTATTCGTGGGCTGAAGCAGCGGACAAAATCACACAAATGCTTGAAAACGGTACTTTCGCGACCAATGTTGAGCTTAGCGAAGCTCTGGGGTTTGAACGCAAACAGATTGCCGAAAAGCTGTGGTATCTGTCCCGCGATTTAAGCCTTGATGCACAGGAACTCGGGTATCTTTCATCTTTGCGCGCTATACGTTTTACAGGCTTTCCCGAAGAAACGGCAGAAATAACGAACAAATTACAAGAACTAAGCTTCAGAGAGACAATCGAAAATGAGCTTACCGAACTTATAAACAGCTTTGAAACCGACAAAAGCCTTATACGATTTAGTTTCCATAAGCCGAAGGAGTTGCTTGAAAGCGTAAAAGAGCTTTCCATTCCAAGAATTGTACATCCTATGCACCACGACGAGCTGCCCGATGTTGTTCCTTTTATCACAGACGATGAAATAGACGAAAACCTTCGCGGCGGCAGCTCGATTGAGGGTGGACGCGGACGGATATATGATTTCTTTTCCGCTGAACACACGCAGCAGGAAAAGACACAGTTTCTAAAAGATGAATATGGTATCGGCGGCAGCTCTCACGCTTTATCGGGCGCATCAGGCAGTTTTCAAGACCATAGCGGTAAGGGTATTAGTTTTAAAAAAGATAACTGTACCGAAATACAAATGTCTTGGCGTAATGTTTCAAAACGCATAACAGAGCTTATCCGCGCCGACAGATATTTTTCGCCGGAAGCAAAGCAAAGATATGAGGACGCGAAAAGACAGCGCGTCGCCGACAGCTTATACGGCGAATATCTTGTTGTAAAAGAAGCCAACCCCGATAATATGGTTCTGTTTCAGGTGGGCGACTTCTTTGAAATTTTCGGTGAGGACGCAAAAGCCGCAGCCGATGTTTTAGATATACACCTCGCTCAAAGGGAGATTAAAGATGTCGGCAAGGTAGATTTTTGCGGTGTTCCCGCCTTTACCCTTGAAGCGAATACCGAAAAACTCCGCGAACAGTTTTCCGTTACTATTTCCGCTATCGACATCAGCTCAAATGAGCGCAGCACCTATTCATTGGCAAAATTCATTCCGGAGGTTGAGCAAAAGACAGAGATTACACAGGATGATATAGATGCTTTTATCAAGAATTGGAACGGTAATGCTGAAAGCAAACGGCGTGTAAATGAGTATATACTTCAGCACGGTCGTGAACGCGGTGCCGCTGCGTGGCTTGCAAATGAATATGGCAGTGAAAATACAGATGTTTTGAACGTGACTTATGACGGACTAAGCCCTGTAGAACTGCTGTGGACAACGGTACAGAGGACGCTGATACGAATGACAGCCGAGGACAGCTTTCTCACCGATGCAGACAGAGCAATCGAAGATGAACCCTTGAAATTTGGGGAAATGACCGATGAGGACAAGGAAAGTTTTGTTCAGATAATTGATATGACAAGAGATTACGGTGAACCGCTTTCCGATGAGGATATTGCACTCTATGACCAAATTATAGAGGAACGAATAAATCAGCACGAAGTCCTTGAAGCTCCGGCAGAACAAGAGCCTGTCGCTGAAATTCCTGAAACTATGGCAGAACAAGAACCTATTACAGAAGCCTCCGACATTCCCGAAACAGAGGATTATTCACAATATATCGGCAGAGAAATTGAGGTTGATGACCGAAGATTTGTTGTTGATCGTATCAATGACCTTTTTGAAACCGTTGAATTGAGGGATATAACATTTCAGAGCGATGTGGGATTTCCGATATTCAGAAGCGAGAGCCTTGAATGGTTAGAGCGCGCTATGGAATTGCAGACGCAAAACGAGTCTATAAAGACCGAAACTGTGGCGATATACCCCGCGAAAGAAAACAATATGCCCTATGATATTGTAATCGAGCGCATACCCTCGGACGCTCCCACTCCCGAAGTCGGAAACTTTCATATAACCGATGACCGTCTCGGCGAAGGCGGCGCAAAAGCGAAATTCCGCGCTAATATGGATGCGATAAATCTGTTAAAGGAGCTTGAGTTTGACGGACGACAGGCAACTGAGGAGGAACAGGAGATACTTTCAAAGTATGTAGGTTGGGGCAGCTTGCCGGACGCGTTTGATGAAACAAAAGAGAATTGGGCTGACGAATTTCAAGAGCTGTATACCGCATTATCTCCCGATGAATACAAAGCTGCAAAAGCGTCTGTGCTGAACGCGCATTATACAAGTCCCACCGTTATCAGAGCCATTTATGAAGCAATAGAAAATATGGGTTTTAGCAAGGGCAATATTCTTGAGCCGTCAATGGGCGTCGGAAACTTTTTCGGTATGCTCCCCGAAAGTATGTCGCAGAGTAATCTGTACGGAATTGAGCTTGACAGTATAACGGGTAAAATCGCAAAACAGCTCTACCCGAAAGCGGATATAACCATTGCGGGCTTTGAAACAACGGACAGACGGGATTTTTACGATTTGGCAGTTGGAAATGTGCCGTTCGGACAGTATCAAGTGAGCGACAAGGCATATAACAAACTCGGTTTTCCGATACACGATTATTTTATCGCAAAAGCAATAGATCAGGTTCGTCCCGGCGGAGTAATCGCCTTTGTAACAAGCCGCTATACTATGGATAAGCAATCCCCCGAAGCAAGACAGTATTTTGCAAAGAGAGCAGAGCTTTTGGGCGCGATACGACTTCCGAACACAGCGTTTAAAGCAAATGCGGGTACAAGCGTCGTATCGGATATTATCTTTTTACAGAAGCGTGAAAGCCCGATTGAAATTGAACCCGATTGGGTTCATCTCGGTGTAAATAAAGACGGCTTTGCTATAAACAGCTATTTTATAGACAATCCGGATATGGTACTTGGACGGCAGACCACTGAAAGCACTCAGTACGGGAAAGAGGATTTTACAGTCGTTCCTTATGAGGGCGTAACTCTTGACGAGCAGCTAAAAGAAGCTATTAAAAATATACACGGAGCATATACGGAAGCCGAAATTAACGAGGACTTTGACGAACAAGACAACAACACCATTCCCGCCGATCCGAACGTGAAAAACTACTCATATACCCTTGTTGACGACGAAGTATATTTCAGGCGCAATTCCGTAATGGTAAAGCCCGACGTAAACGCTACTGCTATGCAGAGAATTAAGGGTATGATTGAGCTTCGGGATTGTGTGAATGAGCTTATTGATAAGCAGATGGATGCCGATATGCCCGACAGCGAAATCAAGAGAGTACAGGGCAAGCTTAATACCTTGTATGATAACTATGTTGCAAAATACGGTATCATAAACAGCCGTGGAAACTCATTAGCTTTTTCAGACGATAGCTCCTACTATCTTCTCTGCTCCCTTGAAAAGCCTGACGAGGACAGACAGCACGCTGAAAAAGCGGATATGTTCACGAAGCGAACCATAAAACCGCATAAGGTTGTTACCTCAGTTGATACAGCGTCCGAAGCTCTTGCGGTATCAATAGGCGAAAAAGCTCGTATTGATATGGAATATATGTCACAGCTTACAGGCAAAACAGAACAGGAAATTTTTGCGGAGCTTAAAGGCGTTATCTTCCTTAATCCGCTTTACAGCTACGGCGGTAATACACAGGAAAAATACCTTCCGGCAGACGAATATCTGTCGGGAAATGTACGCGAGAAATTGGAGGTCGCAAAGCGCAGTGCGGAGCTGTACCCCGATGATTACAGTGTAAATGTCGAAGCGCTCAAAACAGCACAGCCAAAAGACCTTGACGCTTCCGAAATAGAAGTCCGTCTCGGAGCTACTTGGATTGACAAGGAATACATCAAGGAATTTATGTGGGAAACCTTTGATATGCCGTATTATCTGAGAAGGAATATTGAGGTAAATTATTCACCATACACCGCAGAATGGAATATCACCAATAAAAATTCGGCAAGCTACAATGATGTAAATGTGTATATGACCTACGGAACGGAGAGGGCAAATGCGTTTAAGATACTTGAAGAAACCCTTAATCTCCGTGATATTCGTATCTACGACACCAAAATCGACGCAGACGGAACTGAACGCAGAGTCTTAAACAGCAAGGAAACCACGCTTGCACAGCAAAAGCAGCAGGCTATCAAGGATGCGTTCAAGGATTGGATTTGGAGTGACGCAAGCAGACGGCAGGAGCTTGTGGAGCGATACAATACTCTGTTTAACTCTACCCGTCCCCGTGAGTATGACGGAAGTCATATAACCTTTAGTGGTATGAACCCCGAAATAACGCTTCGGGAACATCAGCTAAATGCAGTCGCACATATTCTTTACGGCGGTAATACATTGCTTGCACACGAAGTGGGCGCGGGCAAGACTTTTGAAATGGTCGCCGCTGCAATGGAAAGTAAACGGCTTGGACTTTGTCAGAAAGCATTGTTTGTGGTGCCGAACCACCTTACCGAACAATGGGCTTCCGAGTTTTTAAGACTCTATCCATCAGCAAATATATTGGCAGCTACAAAAAAGGATTTTGAACCTCATAATCGCAAGAAATTCTGTGCGAGGATTGCCACAGGCGATTATGATGCTATAATTATCGGACACAGCCAATTTGAGCGTATTCCGGTATCAAAGGAACGGCAGGAGCATTTGATTGCAGAACAAATTGATGAGCTTGAACAGGGACTTGAGGAATTAAAAGCAAGCCGGGCAGAACGCTTTACAATAAAAAGCGTTGAGAGAACCAAGCGCAGCTTGGAAACAAGGCTTAAAAAGCTACAGGACAGCGACCGCAAGGACGATGTAATAACCTTTGAGCAGTTAGGTGTAGACAGACTGTATGTAGATGAAGCACACGCGTTTAAGAACCTTTTTCTGTACACAAAAATGCGTAATGTTGCGGGACTTTCCACCTCCGACGCTCAGAAGTCCTCGGATATGTACCTCAAATGCCGATACATTGATGAAAAGACCGACAGCAAGGGCGTTGTTTTCGCAACGGGAACTCCCGTCTCAAATTCAATGACGGAGCTTTATACTATGATGAGGTATCTTCAGCACGATACCATACAAAGTAAAGGGCTTTCGCACTTTGACTGTTGGGCTTCAACCTTTGGCGAAACCACTACGGCGATAGAGCTTGCTCCCGAAGGAACGGGCTATAGGGCAAGAACGAGATTTGCAAAATTCTTCAATCTGCCTGAGCTGATGAATTTGTTTAAGGAAGCCGCCGACATAAAGACAAGCGATCAACTTAATCTGCCTACGCCGACAGCGGTATATCATAATGTTGTCGCGCAGCCTACGGAAATACAGAAAAATATGGTGCAGGAGCTATCAGAACGCGCCGCAAAGGTTCATTCCGGTACAGTTGACGCATCGGTCGATAATATGCTGAAAATTACAAGCGACGGCAGAAAGCTCGGTCTTGACCAGCGTGTTATAAACCCCGACCTACCCGATGAGCCTCAGACAAAGGTAAATATGTGTGTGGATAATATTTTTAAGATTTGGGAGGACGGTCAAAGTGATAAACTGACACAGCTTGTGTTCTGTGACCTTTCCACTCCGAAAAATATACAGACCTCACGGCGCGCCGCAAAGACGACAGGCGGTAATATAGACAGCCCAGAAATACACGCGCTTGAACAGCTTAACGACGCCCCTGAAACCAAAGAATTTACGGTGTACGATGATATTCGTGATAAGCTCGTGAGCCGTGGTATCCCCCGTGAGGAAATAGCTTTTATACACGAAGCAAACACCGAGGTTCGCAAGAAGGAGCTTTATGCAAAGGTACGCAGCGGACAGGTTCGTGTGCTTATGGGTTCAACCTTTAAAATGGGAGCCGGAATGAATGTGCAGGATAGACTTGTAGCGCTTCACGACCTTGATTGCCGTGCGACACGTTCCTAACTGAAAAGGTTAGGCGTGAAGCCGTAACTATA
>JBJEIU010000220.1:0-2357 GCA_051877355.1 Hominilimicola sp. | reverse complement strand
TAAGGCTGATGGTATGTGGCGTATATATAAGCACGTTGAAAGCGAAGATGAAGCGCTTGCCTTCCTGTCAGAAGAAAAGCTGAATCAGATATATAAGAAGGTCAAGAAAGGCGAAACTGAGTCTGATGCCGCTTCCGGCGATGAAGGAACGGCAGAATAATACATAAAAAAGCCCGCCTTCGTGGCGGGCAAAATGTAAAAGAAATATTTTTATTGATAATATAATTATACAATGTAAACATCTAAAAGTCAAGCACATCTCTGATGTGCATTTTTTGCGTAGAAAGGAAAAATAAAATGGATGAAGTAATTGATTTAACAGCCTGCCTTGCAAAAGGCAAAGTAATCCGCATAGAGGGTAAGGAATATGAAATAAAATTTGATTTCCGGGCTATTCATTCTCTTGAACAGCAGTATGGGAATTTAGGTGCGGCTCTTGACAGTTTCATGGGTAATGAAAACTTATATGATAACGTGCTCAATTTTCTATATGCCGCTTGTGGTGAGAAATATAAGCTGAAAAAGACCGACATTGAAGAATGGATTTCATTATCCACTATTTTTATTTTACATGATTTAATATTTGAAGCTATATTGTCAAGCATCGGAACCAAGAACGAAAAA
The DNA here is from genome assembly GCA_051877355.1 of Hominilimicola sp. Lineage (GTDB taxonomy): Bacteria > Bacillota > Clostridia > UBA1381 > UBA1381 > Hominilimicola. The sequence goes on along the minus strand of JBJEIU010000220.1, from coordinate 1,733 downwards.
TCAGAACAGGGGGAAATCTGAGGCGGTACGAACCGTATAACTGGGATATGTTATATTTCATAGGTCGTTACCGCCTTAATTTTACCGATAATGAATTCTGGGATTGTCCGCCGAGGAAATTCTGGAAGTTGTTCGATTTAATGAACGGGAAAACGCAGGGAACCGATGAATTACCTACTTTGGCGGATTTCGGAATATAGGAGGTGTGATACATGGCAGACAGTACAAGCGTTTCAATTGGCTTTAATACCAAAGAAGCCCAGCAGGAAATAAAATCTCTCGGAAATGCCATGAAGCAGACGCAGAATGAATTTAAAATTACAGATACTACACTGAAAACTACAGGCTCAAGTCTTGACAGGCTTAAGAATAAATATCAGAGTTTGTCTACTCAGTTAAATCAGCAAACACAGATAACACAAAAATATAAGCAGATGGTTGAGCAGGCTTCCACAGCACAGGAAGCAGCGCGTCAGCGTTTGGAAAAAGCAAATGCGGCATATGAAAAGGGAAAATCCTCACTTAAAGGCAACAGTGAGGAAATGCAGAAGTTAAAGAATGAGGTTCAGAAAGCTCAGTCTGCCGTAAATGCTGCCGATAAATCATATGAAAAATGGAACAATCAGCTGTCAAAAAGTAAACTTGCAGAAGCAAATTTACGCAACGAATTGCAGCAGACCTCCGAAGCTCTGAAGAAACAGTCAAGCTATATAGCACAGGTACAGGAAAAATATAATCAGTTGAATGAAAAGACCGCAGGTGTGCAAAAAGGTCTTACTGTAACAGGAAAGACTCTGACCGCAGGTGTTACCGCACCTATTGTTGCCGCGGCGGCATATGCAGTAAAGTCTTTCAACGCAGTTGATGATGGACTTGACATAGTTATGACAAAGACAGGAGCAACAGGCGAACAGGCGAAAGAATTACAGGACGTATATACTCAAGTTGCAAATACCATTCCCAGTGAATTTAATGATATAGGTTCAGCTGTGGGCGAACTGAACACAAGACTTGAATTCACGGGTGATAAATTAGAGACAGCCTCGGAAGATTTTCTGAAATTCGCAAAAATAAACGGCTCTGATGTAAATAATTCTGTACAGCTTGTAACCCGTGCAATGGGTGACGCGTCTATACCGGCAGATGAATATAAAAGTGTATTAGATGCGCTGACAGTAGCATCTCAAAAGAGCGGTATATCAATTGAAAGCCTGACATCTAATCTTACAAAATACGGCGCTCCTATGCGTGCGCTGGGATTGGATATATCTGATTCGATAGCTCTGTTCGCAGCGTGGGAAAAGTCAGGTGTAAATACGGAGATTGCATTCAGCGGTATGAAAAAAGCTATTTCCAACTGGGGAAAAGAAGGTAAGGATAGCCGTGTTGAATTTCAAAAGACTATGCAGGAGATTAAAGATGCTCCTGATATTGCAACAGCAACAACAAAAGCGATTGAAGTATTCGGTTCAAAGGCTGGTTCTGACCTTGCAGACGCAATAAAGGGCGGTAGATTTGAAGTATCTGAATATATGGAAGCTCTCCAGAATGCAGGCGGAGCAGTAGACAATACATATGCAATGATTATTGATGGGTCAGACGATGCAAAATTAGCCGCTCAGAAGGTGCAAGTTGCCTTAAGCGGTTTAGGAGAGCAGATAATGCAGTCTGCCGGACCTGCACTCCTCAGTCTTGCCGAAGACGCAAGTGAATTGATTGCAAAATTTGGAGAG
>JBJEIU010000219.1:0-2375 GCA_051877355.1 Hominilimicola sp. | reverse complement strand
ATAAAAGAAGAACATAAACATGATGAGAAATGCTATGACGAAAACGGCAATCTTTTATATGACTGGACGGCGGACGCTAATCAGCGCAATGTGGCTCTGGCGGTGCAGAAAGCAAATCCTGACGTATATTTTGAGGGATTTTCAAATTCACCGCCATATTTTATGACAAATTCAGGCTGCACATCAGGAGCGGTATCAGCAAGCTATGACAATCTGCGTTCTACGGAATATGATAATTTTGCGGAATATATTGCTGAGGTGACGGAGCATTTCAAAAACGAATGGGGAATTGACTTTAAAAGTTACTCGCCTATGAATGAGCCGTACACCAATTATTGGGAGCAGTACAGCTATAAGCAGGAGGGCTGTCATTTTAACAGCGGATACAGTGAGTCAAAAATGATAAACGCGCTGCGAGATGCGCTTGATAATCATAATCTGAATGACGTTCTTGTGGCAGGGTTTGATGAAACAAGTATTGATACAACGATTTCGAGCGTAAACAAGCTGTCGGAGGACGCATTGAACAACCTTGGACGAATTGATACCCATACATACGGCGGCTCAAAGCGCACGGAACTCAGAGCACTTGCGCAGGGCAAGGGCAAGGATTTATGGATGAGCGAGGTTGACGGCTCATACAAGGCTGGTGATGACGCGGGACAGATGACCGCCGGACTGGGACTTGCCAATCAGATAATTAAGGACATGAACGGACTTATGCCGTCTGCATGGGTAATGTGGGACATTATAGACTGTCACAGAGATAACACCAGTCCGTACCGTACGGAAAGCGAAGCGCAGACTGAAATTTCGCAGACTGGCGGCATATGGGGAGTTGCAATGGCTGACCATGACACAAAGGACATAGTTCTCACGAAAAAATACTATGCCTTCGGGCAGTTTTCAAGATATATCGAGCCGGGTATGACAATTATCGCGTCGGGTGACAACTCACTTGCGGCATATGACAGGGAAAGCGGCAAAACTGTTATCGTAGCAGTTAATACAAGTGCAGATGATAAGGAATATGTATTTAATCTTGCGCAAATGCCGCTGTCAGGAAAAAGCGCAAGGGTAATACGCACAAGCGGTGATATGGACAGCGGTGAGAACTGGGCGGAGCTTGAACCGATTGAAATTACGGGCAGACAGCTTTGCGCGGCACTGAAAGAAAACTCAATAACAACATTTATAATTGAGGCTGCTTCCGAACTTGAAACAATGTCAGAGGATTTAGCGCCTGACAGCGAAATCAGAACAGATCAATATATGCCATTGGAATATAATGGCGCAGAAATAATATGGACAACGGATAACAGTGCTGTCAGCGCAGACGGAACGGTGATACGCGGCGAAAATGACACTGACGTGAAAATAACAGCAGAATTTTCCAAGGACGGAGAAATCTATTCAAGAGAATATAATTGCAAGGTGGTTGCTATGCCTGATATGAAAAATGAAGATAACATGGAAGCGTATTTGTTCGTACATTTCGTAGGTACTGAAAAGACGGAGGATGAGGAGCAAATCTATTTCTCCGTGTCAAAGGACGGGCAGACATGGAAAACGCTTAATAATAAACAGCCTATACTTACGAGCACAATGGGTGAAAGAGGTGTGCGTGACCCGCATATTGTACGCTCACCAGAGGGCGATAAGTTCTTCCTTATTGCTACGGATTTAAGCATATATAATCGCGCATATGATAAAAACCGCTGGTCAACCTGTCAGACGGCAGGTTCCAAATCAATTATGATATGGGAATCTGACGACCTTGTAAACTGGTCAAATCAGCGTATGGCACAGGTTGCGCCTGAAAGCGCGGGCTGTACATGGGCGCCCGAAAGCGTGTATGACAGCGAAAAAGGACAGTATATGGTGTTCTGGGCATCGAAGATAAGTGATGATAATTACTCAACGCAGCGTATTTACAGGTGCTACACAAAGGATTTTGAGCATTTCACAGACGCAGAGGTTTATATTGATGACGGTAGCATCAGTAACATAGATACTACATTTATAAAAAATAACGATACATATTACAGATTTACAAAGAATGAAAGCAATTCGTCCGTGACCATGATGGGCAGTAATTCACTTGACTATGGCTTTGCGGAGATACCATCATACACAATAAACGGCGAGGCAGGCAATACTGTAACGGGTTACGAGGGCCCTACAGCTTATAAAATTAACGGCGAAAACAAATGGTGTCTGCTGCTTGACTATTACTCAAAATCGGGAGGATACAAGCCGTTTGTGACGGAGGACATTACAAGGGGCGAATTTGTATCAGCCGCAGACTTTGATTTTGACATGAAATATCGCCATGGAACGGTCATTCCCATAACAGGAGAGGAATACAATAATCT
>JBJEIU010000218.1:0-2387 GCA_051877355.1 Hominilimicola sp. | reverse complement strand
CGTTTATTGCAACGACCGCATTATCCGCAAATTCATAGAAATTATCACTGTCGGGAACAACTGCCGCAAGCATCCAGTATTCTGTGTCGTACTGAGCCGTTATATCCTCTGTAAACCATGCCATAATCGCTTCACTGATACCCGTTGTATCTCCGCAGCTGATTGTATCGTCAAGCGTTTCGCCTGCCTTTGGTTCTGTGATTGTCAGGTTAAGTCTTGTTATCTTATCCCGATATTTTGCCGTTACGGTAACAGGATATGAGGGCATTGCGAATGTAATCTTTTCTTCTGCCGCTAATGCTGTTCCGTCAGATACCTCCCAGCCTGCAAAGGTGGTGTTTTCCTTTGCCGCGTCAGCCATTATTGTTACTTCTTCCCCTGCCTTGTATTCACCGCTGCCGCTGCCGTTAACTACCGTCAGCGTGTATGTCGGTTCGGGAAGCTTTATTGTGTAGGTATACTCTGCCACTTCACTTTCATTCAAGCCTGCTTTTACGGTCTTTGCCTTGATTACTGTTCTAACCGTTTCACCCGTTGTTCCATTTACCTCTATCGGTACGGTATATTCAGTAAATTCACCGCCGTTTATTGAATATAATATTTTTGCGTCCTCTGTGGCTGTGGTAAGCGTTACTGCCTGATTTTCGGTGTATATTCCCTCAATCGGTTCTGCAATCGGCGCCGCCGCTTTATCAGCCGCGCTTACTGTTACATTGAGTGTCGGAACACCGTTATATTCACTTATATCAATGTTATCTGACGTAATCGCACCTATTATTGTAAAGCTCTGCTCCCCTGTGTCTGTGCTGTCATATGCAGCAGATGACATATCCCATTCAACCTCTGCGCTTGTTATGTCCGAATCCTCCGTTACAACATTTACCCTGTCAGGAAGCGGCATATCTGCAAGCGCTGTTCCGTTTTTAATACCTGTCAGCTTTGACGGGAATATTTCCGTAAGCTTTGCCTTTGCTGTGGTAAAATCATATGTAACCGTAATTGTTTTATCCTCGTTTACGGCAACATCTGCGTTGTTTCCGTTTACATATGCGCTGACGCTGTCGGCAAATTCATAGAAGTTTGCGCTGTCGGCTTTTAGCCTTATGCTTGCAGTATAGCTCTTGTTATAGCCTGCCACTGTATCATTCGGCGTCCACACAAGCGACGCGGTTACACCCTCTGTTTCACAGGTTACTTCTGTCGGCAGATTTTCAACTGCTGTCGGCTCGTTGACTGTCAGTTCAACATTCTTGATTTTATCGCGATAGGCTGCTGAAATAACTACATTTTCAGCCGGCATTGTAAAGAAAGTGCTTCTTGCAGCGCTGTTATTAAGCGTTACATTGCCCTCGTCAACATTCCAGTTGGTAAATACCTTGTCATTCGGTATATCCGTAAGCGAAACAGGCACAACAGAGCCTTTCTTATAATTTCCACTGCCGCTGCCGTCGTTTACCGTTACGCTGTAAGGTGTTTCTCCATTAACGCTTATCTGCACATCTCCGTAAAGCTCCTGTGGATTGCTTATATTCTCGGGGAGCTGCAATATTGCACGCAGTTTAAAGGTCTGGGCTATATCACGCTCTGCGCTGTAGCTGCCCTCTACGGGATTGGACTCCCACACTACAGGCACATCAGTAACCGTTCCTCCCTCGGTTGTAACTGTGAGCGTATCCGGCAGAGAGCTGATAATATCGCCCATGCTTATACCGTTCGGCAGATTTGTAAGAGCATCAGGCTGTGTAACACTGATAACCGAATCCTTGCCGGTCTTGTAGATATATGTTACGGTATAGCTGCCGTTATCATTTTTGCTTACCGCTGCCACACCGCCGTTTACATTGAATACGGCATTTTCGCCGAGAGCATATCCTTCATTGATGGTAATATCAACGCTCATTGTATAGGTTGTGTTATATTTTGCTGTGGTGTCAGCAGGTGTTACCTTAAAGCTGTCAGGGACAATGCTCACACCGTCCGAATTTGTTGTCATTTCTGCCGGCATTGTTTCTCCGCCCTTTGGCAGCGTCATTTTAAAATCGACCGCCGTTACAGCGTCAAGACACTCCGCCGTTACCTCCAGAATATTGCCATCTTCAAGCTCGGGAACTGTCAGTGTGGTAATCGGTATCGATGTACTTCCAAAAACGGTATCAGCCACAGGCTCAGCGTGTCTTTCTCTGACATATACGGTAATTGTCTGTTCATTGCCGTCAGCATCTAATATTGTTTCTTCCTTCTGCTCAGTTGTGTAGTACACTGATTCGGCTTTCCAGCCTGTGAATACCATACCTGTTTTCGGCTCTGCCATAATATTTATTTTTTCACCGGCTATATATTCTCCGCTCCCTGTGCCGTTTATTACTTCAACAGTGCAGGTCTTTGCA
>JBJEIU010000217.1:0-11106 GCA_051877355.1 Hominilimicola sp. | reverse complement strand
ACACATTATTCTCCCTTTGTCAACACTTTTTTTCAACTTTTTTCAATCTTTTTTTATTCGAACTATATATTGTGGGGGGTGGACTGTGTTTCTACTATATTATATACAAAAGTGTCGCCGGCTTCTGCCGGCGACACTTCTTATTTCATAAACATTGCCGCAATGCCTATACAAATAGGAACAAGCATTGCTACAGCTACAACAAGGCAGATAATTCTGATAGCTTTTTTACTGAACATCATCTACACCCCTTTTGTCAAGTAAATTACTTATTATGGAAGCTGCCTGTGCTCTTGTTGCTGTATCCTGCGGACGGAAAGTGCCGTCCTCCATACCTGCAATCAACCCGTTGGTATACGCATGCTTTACACCATCAAGCGCCCACACCGACACTTTGCTTACGTCCTCAAACGGTATATCAACCGGAACCTCAAGCGTTGCAAGAGAACCCTCGCCAAGACTGTACTGATATACAGACTGCGTTATATACGCCATTTCCTCACGCTTTATTAGTGTGTTTCCGTTAAACTGTCCGCCGTAAACCACCTTTGAGCCGTTTTCGCCCTCAACAATTTCGGCGCTGTAACCGCTTATCATGCCCTCAGGAATAAGCCCCTTGTCCAGCGCGCTCTGCACGCAGGACGCGAACCAGTCTGACGCGGTTACGTCAAGGCATTCGCCCTTTCTGTAAGGCGTTTCCTCAATATCCGCCGCACCGAGCGCCATTTTCAGAAATTCCGCGCGCGTTACAGTACCATCGGGATTAAATTCTGTATCAGACACACCATGTACCACGCCTGCGTCAGCAAGTCCGTTTATTATATTCTCCGCCCAGTGTCCCTTAATATCAGCAAAATCTGCTGCCGACGCTGCGGACGCGATGGCTATTGACGATAATATTATCGCCGCTGTTAATCTCTTTAGTTTCATTCTACCCTGTCTCCTACTTTAATAAATTTGCCAGCTTGTTTATAACAACAGCCGCCTGTGCGCGTGTAAGCGTAGCTTTCGGCGCAAATGTGCCGTCACCCATACCTGTTACAAGTCCGTATTCATACGCCGCGTCAACACTGTTTACATATCCCTCGTAAATATCACTGTCAATAAATCCGTTTTTATCATTTTCAAACGGAGTAAATTCAACAGGCTTCTTTGCGTTTTTCATTGCGTATGACAGGCAGTTTACCGCTATAACTGCCATTTCCTCACGCTTTATTGCCTTTGTACCGTCAAACTTACCTGTATAAACAGTCACATCCTCTGTAACAGATTCCTTTTCTTCCGTCGCCTCCGCAAGAGTCTTTGTCACCTTTTCACTCTCGCAGTTTTCAATCATTGCTTCAGGAATTAAATCCTTATCCAGTGCGCCCTGCAAGTAATAGCAATACCAATCACTGTTCGCCGCGTCAAGGCACTCGCCCTCGCGGTATGCGTGACCGACAATTCCTGCCGCGTCCATAGCCATTTTCAAAAACTCAGCGCGTGTTACATCACCGTCAGGCACAAACTTGCCGTGATCAAGACCATCAACCATACCCTTATCAGCAAGAGCCTTGATATATATTTCTGCCCAGTGTCCCGATATATCGTTAAATACTTTTTCGCCTTTCAGGTACTTCGCAAGCTCAGGAACGCTTGTTTTGATATTCTCTGCAATAAGTCCCGCAACTGTCTTTGCACCCTTGGCTTTCATATGTGTATGGTCGTCCGTACCCGTCGGGTATGCTTTGCTTTCAAGGGGCTCGCAGATGAAGTAACCCGACAACACCTCATCCTTATCCATACTGTTCCATGCGTCGGTCATTATTCTGTTCGCATCAATAAATGCGCAGCCTGTTTCCTTTGCGATTTCACGCGTAGGGTCGGCGTAGTCCTGACGCGACTCCATAAAGTTGTTATTTTCCTCGTCCCACCAGCCTGCGGCTGAAGCCGTCATAAGCACAGGCGTACCGCCGCGCTTTTCTACCTCTCCCATATACTTTTCAGTAATAAGCTTCTTATAATCCTCAACGCTGATATATCTTTCGGGCTTATTTTCCGCGCCGTCGTTTATACCGAATTGAATAAACACGTAGTCGCCCGGGTGCATTTCCGTAAGAATTTTATCCAGTCTGCCGTCATTATTATAGCTCTTTGAGCTTCTGCCCGCCATTGAACGGTTTTCGATAACAACATCATCAGTGAAGTAATCAGCCAATGCCTGTCCCCAACCAGTCTGCGGATATACTTTGGTATAATCGTATGTCTGCGCTGTTGAGTCGCCTGCTATATATATAGTAGTTTTTTCACCTTTCTCTGTTCTGTTCTCAAGCTGCTGTACCTCAATTTCCGTTACATTCGGATTTTCGCCGAGCACCTGTACGGTAATTTTACCATCCTGCGGCACAACAGGCTGTTCGTTCTCCTGAGACTGTCCTGCCTCAAGCGTGTACGCGCGCACACGCTCGCCGCCGTTTATGTAGATATTTGCATTTGTTTCCGTCTTGCCGCCCGTAGTAACTGTTACGGTGTAGTCGCCGTCAGGCACTTCAATTTCCTTTATAACGCCGTTATCCTTGTCCGCCTTAACATTTGTCATGTCAAAGGTTTCGGAAAACAGCTTTGTTTCCTCCGCATGTACCGCAGGTACTATGCAGACCGACAGCATTGATGCTGTTACTATTAATGATAAAATTCTTTTTATTTTCATTTTAATTCACCTCTAAATTTTATTATATAATATTTTAGTGTAAAATTCAACATAAAAATATTCGCGCTGCTAATATAACAGAATAATTACCGTCTTTGTGCGCATACTAATAAAAAACGAAAGGCGGAATTTTTATGCTCAGAGGAAAAATAGTTGTTATCGGCGCAGGATTTGTGGGTTCAACCACGGCGTATACAATAATGCTGGACGGCTTTTTTCAGGAAATAGTTCTTATAGATATAAACAAGGATAAGGCAGAGGGTGACGCGCTGGACATGGCGCACGGCACCTCATTTTTGAAGCCTGTAAGCGTATACAGCGGCGATTATCGTGACTGCGCCGATGCGGACATCGTTGTTATAACGGCGGGAGTTAATCAGAAGGTGGGCGAAACACGCATTGACCTTTTAAAGCGCAATGCGGATATATTCAAGGATATAATCGAAAATGTGATGAAGTACGCCCCCGACGATGTGATACTTCTAACGGTCACAAACCCTGTGGACATACTGACATATATAACCTACAAGTTGTCCGGACTCCCGAAAAATCAGGTAATCGGCTCAGGCACAGTGTTGGACACATCGCGTCTTAAGTATCTTATCAGCCGTCACACGGGCATTGACGCGCGCTACTGCCACACATACATCATAGGCGAGCACGGCGACAGCGAGGTTGCCGCGTGGAGTATTACAAATATTGCAGGAATGAATATGCACCGTTTCTTTGAACATTACGGCAAATGCACAGACGAGGATTTGCAGATGATGTACAACGAGGTCAAAAACTCCGCCTATGAGATTATACAAAAAAAGGGCGCAACCTACTACGCTATCGCGGCGGCTGTTGCCCGTATTGTTGAATGTATTGCAGGAGCGGAAAACTCCATATTAACCATTTCAGGCGTGCTGAGCGGCGAATACGGAATTGACGACATTGCGCTCAGCGTTCCTATGCAGGTTTCGGGTTACGGCGTGGAGCGTATTCTTGACGTTCCGTTCAGCGATGATGAAATCGCGGGCCTTCGTAACAGCGCAAAAACGCTTAAGGAAAGTTTGAAATCAATCGGCTTTTAAGTCATAAATCAAAGCATTGCAGATTGCGGCGGCAACATTTGAGCCGCCCTTTCTTCCGCGCGCTACTATATACGGCACGTCCGCCGTCATAATAAGCTCCTTTGCCTGTACCACGTTCACAAACCCCACAGGCACGCCGATTACGGCAATTGGGCTTATTTTTTTGTTTTCAATAAGCTCATGCAGTTTTATAAGCGCCGTCGGCGCATTGCCTATGGCAAAAATCACATCTTTGTTTAACTTTGCAGCTTTTTCCATGCTTGCCGCGGCACGCGTCGTACCGTTTTTTTTCGCCGCTTCCGCCACGTCACTGTCAGACATAAAGCAATATGCCTCACCGCCGAACGCGGCAAGACGGTTTTTGTTTATTCCGCTTTTCGCCATCTGCGTGTCAGTCACAATATCCGCGCCGTTCATTATCGCTGCTTTTATTATCTCCGCAACATTTTCCGAAAAGCAAAGATTATCAACGTAATCAAAATCCGCCGTTGTATGGATAACGCGTTTCACTATCGGCTTTATACCGCTTTCGATTTCGCGGGGTAGCTCGCTTTCTATTATTTCAAAGCTGCGCCGTTCAATGTCGGCCGGCAGCACATTCTCAAATTCAATCAAAATTCAATCCCCTCTCTCGCTGTAATTCCCTTATCGTACGGGTGTTTTATCTTCTTAATTTCAGACACGTAATCTGCCTTTTCCACAAACCATTCCTGAGGGTCACGTCCCGTCATAACAAGCTCGCCGCTGTATTTTTCAACGATTTCCTTAACCCTTTCCTTATCGGCAAGGTCATAATTATACGCCGCAAAAATTTCATCAAACACTATCATGTCAAAGTCGGTCATATTTTTCAGTACATATTCAAGATTTTCGTTGTGATATCTTACAATATTTTCCTTGTCAGCGTCCGTCATACTCCTGTAAAATCCGTAGTTTTTGTCACAGCGCATAACGATTATGTTTTTGCAATTTTGCAGAATTTCAAGCTCGCCCGTATATGAGCCTTTGAGAAACTGCATAAACAGTACCTTCTTTTTATAGCCTGCCATTCTCACGGCAAGTCCTATTGAGGCGGTTGTTTTTCCCTTTCCGTCACCGCAGTAAACGTGTATCATAATCACACTTCCTTATTAAGAATTTTATAAATTAAATCCATGTCAAGACTTTCACGCACCATGTCCGCCAGTCTGTCGTATTCACTTTCGCGAATATCCTCTATATTTATATTTTTTATGTCCCCAAGGCTTATGCCTTTTCTTTTGCAAAGGCACTCCACCACCTGCGGCGCGCAGGTATCAAATATACCGTGTACATAGCTGCCGTAGACGTCGCCCTGCGATATTCCGTCGCGTCTGCCGTTTGAAAGCTTGGTCATTTCAGGGACACTAAATGCACTCTGTCCCATATGGATTTCATATCCCTCAAATTCAACTCCACAAAGGTCTTTTAGCGTCCCCGAAACATTTTCAAAAACACCCTTTACCCTTGTACGCGTTTTTTCGCTTCTAAATTTCGTCACCATAGGCAGCAATTCCATACCGCGCACACTGCCGCCGCCCTCAACACCCTCGCTGTCGATTATCCTTTCACCCAGCATCTGATAACCGCCGCATATGCCGAAAACAGGACACTTGCTTTTTTTCACCGCCGCTTCAAGACCGTTTTCACGTATCCAGAGCAAATCGGAAATCGTGTTCTTGCTGCCCGGAAGTATTATCATATCAGGATTGCCAAGCTCTTTTGCATTTTTAATATACCTCACCGACACGCCGTCAATACACTCAAAAACATTAAAGTCGGTAAAATTTGAAATTCTCGGAAAGCGTATAACCGCAATGTCAATCAATCCGACCTGCTTATTGTCAAGCCTTTCGGAAAGGCTGTCCTCGTCGTCAATTTTAAAATTACCATATGGCACAACGCCTGCTACTTTAACGCCTGTGAGTTTTTCAATCATATCAAGTCCGGGACGCAGTATTTCCACATCTCCGCGGAATTTGTTTATGACAGTCGCTTTAATTCTCGCCCTTTCCTCGTCCTCCAGCAGCATAACAGTACCGTAGAGCTGCGCAAACACTCCGCCGCGGTCTATATCGCCCACAAGCAGTACAGGCGCGTTCGCCATTTTTGCCATGCCCATATTCACAATATCATCCTGCTTGAGATTTATCTCGGCAGGAGAGCCTGCGCCCTCGATAACGATTATGTCGTATTGCTCGCTAAGCGCCCTGTAGGCGCTCATTATTTCTGGAATAAGCGACTTTTTATATTTGAAATAATCCGCCGCGCTCATGTCGCCGCGTACCTCGCCGTTTACAATAACCTGCGAACCCTTGTCGCCCGTAGGTTTTAAAAGTATCGGGTTCATCAGCACGGATGGCTCAACGCCTGCCGCCTGCGCCTGCACCACCTGCGCTCTGCCCATTTCCAGACCGTCATGCGTTATATACGAATTGAGCGCCATATTCTGTGACTTGAACGGCGCAACCTTGTAGCCGTCCTGTTTGAATATTCTGCACAATGCCGCGGCAATCACGCTCTTGCCCGCGTTGGACATTGTCCCTTGTATCATTATCGCCTTAGCCACAAATATCACCCAATTCCCTGATTAATTCCGCATTTTCCTCATGCATTTTCACCGCAATGCGATAAAAGCTGCCGTCCAATCCTCTGAAATTATCACAGCACCTTATAAGTATTCCTCTTTTAAGAAGCTCGCCGTCAATTCCTCTTTTACCTTTTATCAGAATAAAATTCGTTTCGGATTTAAACACCTTAAGACCGAGTTTTTTCAACTCCGCATTAAGATACTCACGTTCTGTTTTTATAATCTCACAGCTTTTTATAAGATATTCCTCATCACCAATCGCCGCCAATCCTGCCGATTGTGCCGCGGCAGATACATTCCACGCAGGAAGCTGTCCTTTCACCTTTTCTGTAAATTCAGCTTCGCCTATCAGATACCCAAGTCTCAAACCTGCCATCGCATAGGTTTTTGTGAATGCCTTAATAACAGGCAGCTTTCCTTTCATTGAATATCCCTGCGCCAAGTCCATAAAGCACTCGTCAACTACGCAAACAATATTATTTTCAGCGCAAACGTCCGCCACGCGTTCCATTATGGATTTTTCCACGATATTGCCTGTGGGATTATTCGGATTGCAGATGAATACCATATCAATTCCGCTTAGCTTTTCAAGAAAATCGCTTTTTACAGAAAATCCGTTTTCCTCCGTAAGCGCGTAATAATCAATCTCACAGCCGACGCTTTTTAACGCTCTTTCATATTCCGAAAAAGTCGGCGCGGTAAGCAGAGCACTTTTCGGCATAACCGCGCGGACAACAGCGAAAATCATTTCCGCCGCGCCGTTGGAGCACAGCGCATTTTCAGCGTTTACTCCCTCCTTATCGGCTATCGCCTTCCGCAAATCGGTATATTGAATGTCGGGATAAATACCAAATCTGTCCGCGTTTTCCGTAACAGCTTTTTTCACTTTCTCACTAATTCCAAGCGGATTTGTGTTCACGGAAAAGTCAATCCGAACCTTGTTTCTGTACACATCTCCGCCGTGCTCAAATTCCTTCATATCATACTCCACGGGATAAAATGTATGCCTATATAAACCGCAATTCTCGCAGCAATACAGAGCAAAAACGTCAAAAATGCCGTCATGCACATAAGCCTGTTGGCATTTTTTATATCAATATATTGCACATCCTTTATCGGGTCGCCGATAAACGGCTTTTTATAAAGCTTGCCGAAATAATACGCGTCGCCTGCAAGCTGTATCCGAAGCGCGCCTGCCATGACAGACTCCGTCTGGGCGCTGTTCGGGCTGGCATGCTTACGCGAATCACGCTTGTGAATATATGACGCGTTTTTACCGTCAAATCCGAGAAGATATGCGGACAAAATCATAAGATACGCCGATATGCGCGAGGGTATGTAATTCAGCGCGTCATCAATCTTCGCTGCGGCTTTTCCGAAATTGATGTATTTGTCATTTTTATAGCCGACCATCGAATCCATCGTGTTGACAGCCTTATAAATGCAGCCTAAAACCGCGCCGCCAATCGCCATATATATAAGCGGTGCGGCTACGCCGTCAGAGGTATTCTCCGCAACTGTTTCCACCGCCGCCTTTGTTATGCCTGTTTCGTCAAGGCTCTGTGTATCGCGCCCCACAATCATGGATACATTCCTCCTTGCGCGTTCAATATCGCCTTGAATAAGCGGAGTATAAACGTTCATACTTGCTTTCTTAAGTGAGGAAGCCGCAAGCATAAAATAGCATATAACAGCCTCTATAGCCACACCCAATACTATATTAAATCTATATGCAAAAAACAGAACCGTAAAAGGTATGCCGCCGCATACGGCAAGCGTAATAATCGCCATAAACGCTCCGCCGACAATCTCACCGCACGTTGTTTTGGGAAAAATCTTCCTCATCAGCTTTTCCAAAACGGAAATTAATTTTCCCATTAAACGTATGGGGTGCAGCGCAAAATTCGGGTCGCCGAATATTATATCCATCAACGCTCCGATACTAAGCGCCGCCGATTGTGCTATAATCATTTACTGTTCCTTCCCTTTCAATCTCAAATTCAAAGCCGCAGCCGTTTTTTACCTGATAATCGTAAAACCCTCCGCCAAACAGCCTCTGCATAATCGCCATAATGCTTCCGCCGTGAATGACAAAGGCGGTGTCTGCCGTTCTTCCGCCTGTCATTTCAAAAAATCCCTCAACGCACCGCCATGCAAAATCCTCGTGCGCTTCGCCGTTCGGAAACGGCAGTTTTCCGCCGCTGTTAAGCCATTTCTGATAATCGGCGTTGTCCTTTAAATCCTCATAGGATTTATTTTCAAAATCTCCGAAATCACATTCGCGAAGCTTTTCGCAAATTTTTATTTGCTTATCGGGATATATAAACCGCGCCGTCTGCACACACCGCTTCATGGGACTTGCCACAACCCTGTCACAGTCGGGATATTCACCCTCAAGGCATTTTGTATCTCTCAAATCCTCGTCAGTTGTGCCGATATATCTTTTTTTATAATTCCCCTCTGTCATTCCATGACGTATCAGTATAATTTTCATTTTATCGTGTTACCTATTCCGCATACAACTCTGATTACTTTTTCCGCCCTTTTGGATACATAACAGCTTATTCTGCCCACTGCTTCGCGCCATTCGCGGTCGAATTTATCAATCGGAACCACGCCATAGCCTATTTCATCAGAAATAATGACTATATCGGGGTTGTCCGCCATAAGTCTTTGTATATGCGCCATTGGGTCGCCGCCAGATAGCATAATTTTTTTTATAAGCAAATGCAAGTCGCGCACCGCCTTTGCTGTTTTCAGCCTGTCATATTCCGCGTTACAACCGACAATTTCACTTATGCCCAACTCACTTTTTACATATTCGCCCTTGCCCGAATACCGTCCTCCGCACACAAAAATCAAACCAATCTTCCTCCTATAACAATCACAATAACCGTAATCAGTTCACACATCTGTATAAACCAACCGCAGGTGTCGCCTGTAATTCCGCCGATTTTTTTTGCTATAAAAAACTTATAATACAAAACCAACAAAATCAGGAAAAACAGCACCGCGCCGCCTATGTAAGGACTAAGAAATATCATCACAAGTCCGCACGCGGCAAGCATAAGGATTGTTACAATGAGCGTTGCCGCCTTATTAATTGATGACGAAAACTCATATAAAAGTCCCGTATTTTTCGCCGTTTTCATAAGCACTATTTCTATTGCGCAAAGCGCCCTCGACATCACAAACCCAAGCGCAATCATGGCTGTTTCGCCGTAAATCGTTATTTCATTCGTAAAACCAAAATACAGAAGATAATACATAACCGCGCTTATAATTCCGAACGCGCCGACATGCGGGTCGCTCAATATTTCGAGCTTTTTCTGCTTATTCCCATAGGAGGACAGCGCGTCGCTCGTATCAATAAATCCGTCAGCATGAATTCCACCCGTGACAAAAACAGGTATCGCCGCCGCCACCGCCGCAAAGCAGGCGTTGTTTATATTCAGCTTCAGGCATACAGCGAACCACGCCATCAAAATTCCACCTATCACCGCCCCCACAAGCGGCAGAAAACAGATAGCATATCTCATGTTTTCCTTGCTCCAGTAAACATTGGGCATAGGAATTTTTGAATACATCGAAAATGCCAGACATAAAGATTTTAACACCCTCACAACACATTCCTCCAAAAAATTATTTTAATCTGACCGCCGAGCCGTACACCACCTCATAAACGGCGTCAGCCAATTTTGCGATTTCACTGTTTACAGCGCCAATATTTCTCATATACATTTCAGTATCGCCGTCATATTCAATGCCATCGGACGAAATTTCATTCGTTACAACAACAAGATTATCACAGCGGTTAAGAAGATGGGCTATTCCGCGCATTATCTCATCTTTGGTATCTTCTGCGCCATTCGGCGAAAACATTAGATTAGCCGTCAGATTTGACACACATTCGAGAAGCATGGTATCAGCTGTCTCTGCCGCTTCACAAAGACCGCCGTAACATTCTATAGTCCGAAAGCCCTTTCCTGCACGCATTTTTCTGTGACGTTCAATCCGCTTTACGCACTCTGCGTCTTGCGGCTGCATAGTTGCTATGTACAGCATATCGCCGCCAAGCTCCATTGCGGTCTTTTCCGCAAATTCACTTTTTCCGCTGCCGCTGCCGCCCGTTATCAATACAAACATCTATTTCAGCTCCTTATAGCTTTCCACATTAATGTCCTCAAATGTTGACATTTCATTATACACACAAACCGCCGTGTCAAGCGCGGCAAGCAGCATAACTCCGCCTGTGCCTTCACCAAGACACATCATAGCGTCAATGGGTGCTTTTTTCCCAAGGATTTTTAAGATTTCTTCCGCCGCGCTTTCCTTTGAAACGTGCGACGCTATCATAAAATCGCGGCTTTCCTTGCATAGTCTGTACGCGCAAAGCGCCGCAACGGCTGATATAAATCCGTCAATCACTATCGGCACGCCATAAACCGCTCCGCCGATAAACGCGCCTGCCAGCGCGGCAATGTCATAGCCGCCCACCTTTGATATAACGTCAATTACATCATTCTTATCGGGTTTGTGCAGCGCGATTGATTGCTTTATGACCTCAATCTTTCTTTCAAGACCTTCCTTTGAAAGTCCCGCGCCTCTGCCTGTTACCTTTTCAACATCTTTATCCAGAAGCACGCTCGCCACAGCGGAGCTGGTGGTAGTATTGCCAATGCCCATCTCGCCTGTTACAATTATTTTATAGCCCCTGTCGGCAAGATACCCCA
>JBJEIU010000216.1:0-2439 GCA_051877355.1 Hominilimicola sp. | reverse complement strand
GGGTAACAATTCCGTAAAGCTGAACGGCGGCGCGGTAGGTCAAAGGGTTACGCTTGAAGCGGGTAAAAAGTATAAGTTCAGCGTTATGATGTATCCCACGGTATTTTACGCGAGCGGAATAACTATGGGATTTTATGACGCGACAAAAACATATCCCGCGTCAAATTCCGTCAAGGTAATAGACGTGCGTGTTGATTGGACGGGCAACTTCGCGGAGCAGAGCGTTATTCTCGACTGTACTGCTACGCAGGAATACCTTGTGGAGGTATGGGTTCCGTCAGGCAGTGACGTATGGGTTGACAATGCGTCCGTAACGGAAACGGACGAGGAGGAAATAATCAATAACCCGTCAATCGACGTTGACTATACCGTTACGGACGGAACATATAACAAGGATAAGCTGCTCAATGTTTCGCGCGGCGGTTATTTTGTAAACAGAAATAAATACTGGATGCCGTCGTATTACGATAAATATGTAGAAGACGGAATAAACATGGTAAGAATGGACTGGGTTACATCTGATGAGTACTACCATGTTGTTTCAAGAGATGAAAACGGCAAATTGCAGTATGATTTTACAAAGCTTGATGAAATCATTATGCCGCTCCTTGAACGCGGAATTACACCGTATATGTGTATGACAGGTACTCCCGAAGCAATCGGGGGTGTGATTGAACCGCCTTGGGGATTCGTTGGACGCGCAAAAAGCGGTATTTCAAATCTTGGCGATTATGCCGCTGTAATTAAAGCGTATGTTCAGCATTATAAGGACTTAGGATACACAGGCTGGTACTGGGAGTCTCACAATGAGCCGGAGAGCGGCGAATGGGGCAGCGCGTACCAAGTAGCCGAGCAGTACGGAGTGTTCGCAAAGGCTGTTAAAGAGGTTGACTCAACGGCGAAGGTCGGAGGTATAGGCTTCAGAAACGGCGATGTAAACAAGGACGCGGGCTGGAAAACAGCATTTTTCAGCTACTTGCAGAGTAATACTGATGTGCCGCTCGATTACATATCAATTCACGAATACAACGAGGTTACAACATTTTCATCGGGCGATGCGTATCAGACTATGGCGGCAGAATACGGCAGAGCGGATATTCCTATAATTTATTCCGAATACAATTACGACTGGACGGTAAATTCGCCGGGCAGCAACAAGGACACAAACTATAATGCGGCGTATATTTCAAAGAGATTGTTTTCAGCGCTTGGTCAGGATAACGTGGACTATGTGTTCTACTTCACTCCGTCAGACGCTCAGAACCCGACAGTTCTGCTGAACGGCGACTCGGGACTCTACACAATAAACGGACACAGAAAAGCGGCGTCAAACGTGTTCAATATGCTCAATGATATGGAACCGGAAATGCTCTCGTCCGAGGAGGATATAAAGACGAACAAAACAAATCCTCTGACAGGCTTTGCGACAAAGAACAGCGAAACGCAGCGCGTGACTATGTTTGCGTTTAACTATACGGACAGTGAGCAGGATTTTGAGTTTAATGTTGATAACTTGCCGTACAGCGATAAGAATGTAAAGGCAACTGTGAGAGAAATAAGCGAAAACAGCGGCAACTATGCGGCAGATTACTTCAATGACCTCGGCGGCTACAGCGTAACTCCGCATGAGCTTCCCACAGAAAAGGTGACTGTTACGGAGGGAATGACAAAGTACGAGAAAACGATCACAATGCCCGCATACAGCGTATTTGAGATCATTTTAGAGCCTACGGATGAGGCTGTGACGGAGGAATACACCAAGGAGCAGCCGAAGCCGGAAATAAACCTTGCATTTAAAAAGACAGTTACTGCAAGCTCAGAGGATGCCGTGGGCGAAAACACAAGGGTAGGCGTTATCAGCGACACACAAACGCAGAAACAGTATTGGTATCCGTCATACCTAACGGACGGTCAGCGTCTTGCGCTTGATATGGTGAACGAGGGAACAACGGCGGTAATGGGCTACAGAAGCGAGAGCTTTGACTCGGCGGATAATGAAGTGACACTGACAGTTGACCTCAGTGCGTATGAACAGATTGACGAGGTAATATTAAGCCCGATGAACGATGTTGAGAACGATGGAACAGGATTCCCTGTTGACTTCAAAATTCAGGTGTCGGAGGACGGCTTGGCATGGACTGACGTTGTGACTGAAACAGGCTACACTCTTGATAAAACCGAAGCAAAGAGCTTTGAATTTGAAAAGAAAAACGTAAGATACGTCCGCCTTGACGCGACAAAATTATCAGCAACAAATGATGGTGATTACAGACTGATGCTTACAGAGTTTGAGGTGAATGAAGCTCAGGATGCGGCAGGCTCCGACCCGTCTTACACCTATGACCCAAACGCGGCAGACAGCGTTACGGTTAAGGCAGATACTGATAGTGAAACGACAACGGTTGACACATCATCTCTTAAAAAAGGCGGTAATATCAC
>JBJEIU010000215.1:0-11350 GCA_051877355.1 Hominilimicola sp. | reverse complement strand
ATGGCTATGATGACATAGGACGCGACACGCTTGACAGGGTATACGCAGACATAATGGGCGCGGAGGACGCGCTTGTGCGCCATAACTTTATATCGGGAACGCATACGATTTCTACGGCGCTGTTTGCAGTATTAAGACCGGGTGACGTGCTTGTGTCCGTAACGGGCAAGCCCTACGACACCCTTGAAGAGGTAATTGGAATACAGGGCGAGGCCGGTAACGGCTCGCTTAAGGATTTCGGTGTAAAATATGTACAGATAGATTTAAAGCATGACGGCACACCCGACCTTAAACAGATAAAATTTACGCTTACCCATATGAACGTTAAGGCGGTTACGATACAGCGCAGTAAGGGTTACGGCTGGCGTCCCACGTACAGCGCGAAAGACATTGGCGCGCTGATTGATTTTGTAAAGGAAATATCGCCTGAAACGATTTGTATCGTAGATAACTGCTACGGTGAATTTGTTGAAACAGAGGAGCCTACGGCGTTCGGCGCGGACCTTATCGCCGGCTCGCTTATAAAAAATCCGGGCGGCGGACTTGCACCCACGGGCGGTTATATTGCAGGAAAGAAAAAGTATGTGGAATTGTGCGCGTACCGCCTTACATCGGTTGGTATAGGCAAGGAGGCAGGCGCGTCGCTTGGTTTTAACAGACAACTTTATCAGGGACTTTTCATGGCGCCGCACACCGTATCACAGGCGCTTAAAGCGGCTGTATTGTGCAGCGTGGTGTTTGATAAGCTTGGCTTTGAGGTTGACCCGAAGCCAAACGAAATACGCCATGATATAATTCAGTCAATAAAATTCGGCAGCGCGGACAAGGTAATCGCCTTTTGCGAGGGAATACAAAAGGGCGCGCCTGTTGACAGCTTCGTAACACCCGAACCATGGGACATGCCCGGCTATAGTGATCAGGTAATAATGGCGGCGGGCGCATTCGTGCAGGGCGCGTCAATAGAACTTTCTGCCGATGCGCCGATAAAGCCGCCGTATATCGCATATATGCAGGGCGGACTGACCTATGAAAGCGCAAAGCTCGGCATTATGGTAGCTGCCGAAAACATGTTCAGAAAGGCGGAATAATATGAGTTTAAATACAAAACAAAACGTCAGATGTCCTCAGTGCGGACAGATGACAGAGATTACAGTATGGAATTCCATAACGGTAAAGGACAGTAAGGATTTAAAGCAGGACTTGTTACAGGGCAGGATTAATATGTTCCGTTGTCCGTCCTGTTCTCATACGGCGCTTATGCCAACGCCAATGCTGTACCATGACGAGGAAAAGCGTCTGATGATTTCATTTTCACCGTGTGATGACGCAGTTCTTAAAAATCAGCTTTTTGATAACGTGCAGAAAACCTCAAAGGAATCGGGAGAACTTGAAAAACTGGAGGGGTATAATCTGCGTTTTATAACGGATTACAATGAACTGCTTGAAAAAATCCTTATTTTTGATAATAATATGAACGATAAGACCATAGAGGTTATAAAGCTGATGATTTTATCGCAGGACTTGGAAAAGTCAGAAAACCGCGTCTGCCGTTTCGGCAAATGCGAAAATAATGTGTTGGAATTTATGATTTATGACGCAAAGGAGAATCAGACATACACATCAAGCGTGCCAATGGAAACGTACGATACGCTGGACGCAAGTCTAAAGGAGTCAGGCGTAAAGCCCTACAGCTTTGAATGGGAAATGGTTGATTCATCATATGCCACAAAGCTTTTGCAGGGATTTAATAACTGATGGACAGAGTATTTGAATATGTGATTGCGCCAGAATATGATGGCGCAAATGTGACAACGGTGCTGAAACAGCATTTTAAAATGTCCACGAGCCTTATAAAGGACTTAAAAAAATATGAGGACGGTTTGCGCCTTAACGGCAGTCATATACGCACAGTTGACACTGTAAAAACAGGTAACACTCTGACGGTTACGCTGCGGGACAGCGCATCAGAAAATATAATTCCTAAAAATATTCCGCTGGATATAGTGTACGAGGACGAGGATGTACTTGTTTTAAACAAGCCGCCCCATATGCCGACGCACCCGTCAATAGGGAATTATGAAAATTCTCTTGCAAACGGTGTTATGTACTACTTTCAAAGCAAGGGTGAGGGACGTGTATTCCGCGCCGTAAACCGACTTGACAAGGACACCTCGGGACTTATGGCTGTGGCTAAGAACGCCTATATCCATGCAAGGCTTGGCGAGGAAATACAGACAAAGGCGCTTAGAAGAAAGTATAAATGTATCGTCTGCGGAGATATTGACCGTGACGGCACTGTTGACGCGCCCATAAAGCGCGCGGACGGTAGCGTGATAAACCGCATTGTGGCGGCAGACGGACAAAGAGCCGTCACACATTACAGAGTGATTGAGCGTTACGGCGACTATTCCTTGCTTGAAATGGAGCTTGAAACTGGGCGTACGCACCAAATACGCGTGCATATGGCACATATCGGTCATCCGCTTGCGGGAGATTGGCTGTACGGAACGGAAGACCACAATCTTGTGCAAAGACAAATGCTCCATTCCTGTTATCTGCGTTTTATTCATCCCGTTTCGGGACAAGTGATGGAATTTGAAAACGAAATGGCGCAGGATATGAAGAATTTTATCGGACGTATATGCAAATAAATGTAAAATTATATATAATATGAAAAAATTTTGTTAAATTGTTGAAAAAAACGCAAAGTTATGATATGATAACTAATAGCGTGAAAATATTAAACCATGAACTAATTTTAAGAGGTGATATAATGGCTTACAAAATTGTAAAAAAGCAAGTGCTTAATCCGCAAATTTTTTTAATGGAGGTTGAAGCTCCTTTGATTGCGAAGAAAGCGGAGCCGGGTCAGTTCATCATATTGAGAATTGATGAATACGGCGAAAGAGTACCTTTCACTATCGCAGATTTTGACAGGGAAAAGGGAACAGTTACAATAATCGTGCAGATTGTAGGTAAGACTACGAAAGATCTTGCGCAGGTTGAAGAAGGCGAAGAACTCCTTGACTTTGCAGGACCTTTGGGAATGCCTACACCGCTTGAGGGACTAAAGAAGGTTGCCGTAATCGGCGGCGGTCTTGGTACAGCTATCGCTTATCCGCAGGCAAAGAAACTGCATAAGCTTGGCGCTGATGTAACCGTTATCACAGGCTTTAGAAGCAAGGATTTGATTATCCTTGAGGACGAGCTTAAGGAGGTTTCAAACAAGCTTATCGTTGCAACAGACGACGGCTCAAACGGCAATCAGGGCTTCGTTACGGATATGCTTCAAAAGGAAATCGAAGCAGGCGAGAAGTTTGACGAGGTTATTGCAATCGGTCCGCTTGTAATGATGAAGTTTGTCTGTAAGCTGACGGAAAAATATGATATTCCTACAACGGTTTCAATGAACCCTGTAATGATTGACGGTACAGGCATGTGCGGCGGCTGCCGTATAACGGTTGGCGGCGAAACGAAGTTTGCCTGCGTGGACGGTCCTGACTTTGACGGTCATAAGATTGATTGGGACAGCGCAATGAAGCGCGGAGCAATGTTCAAGGAATATGAAGCAAAATCATGCGCAGAGGGTCACTGCAGAATCGGCAGAACCAATACAGCAGATTGATAGAGGAGGATTGGAAATATGCCTAATATGAGAGCGGACAAAAATCCGATGCCGGAGCAATGTCCTAATGTAAGAAACAAGAACTTCCTTGAGGTAACAACAGGTTACACAGAGGAAATGGCAATAGACGAGGCACAGAGATGTCTTAACTGTAAGCATAAGCCATGTATGCAGGGTTGCCCTGTAAGCGTAAAAATTCCCGAATTTATCGCATTTATCGCGCAGGGAGAATTTGAAAAGGCTTATCAGAAGATTAAGGAAACAAACGCGCTTCCTGCTGTATGCGGCAGAGTATGTCCGCAGGAGAAGCAGTGTGAGTCAAAGTGTGTGAGAGGTATAAAGCACGAGAGTGTCGGCATAGGCAGACTTGAAAGATTTGTCGCTGACTGGCACATGAAGAATGTGGAGGAAAAGATTGAGGTTCCTGCGCCTAACGGCAAAAAGGTTGCTGTTGTGGGCAGCGGTCCGTCAGGACTTACAGTTGCGGGAGACCTTGCAAAGAGAGGCTACAAGGTAACTGTATACGAAGCATTCCACACGGCAGGCGGCGTGCTTATGTACGGTATTCCGGAATTCAGACTTCCCAAGGATATTGTTCAGAAAGAAATTTCAAACCTAAAGGCTATGGGCGTTGACATTCAGACAAACGTAATTATTGGTAAGACAATCATGGTTGACGAGTTGTTTGACGAAATGGGATATGACGCTGTATACATAGGCAGCGGTGCGGGTCTTCCGTCATTCATGGGACTTGAGGGCGAGAGCCTTAACGGCGTTTACAGCGCGAACGAGTTCCTTACAAGAATTAATCTTATGAAGGGTTATAAGTTCCCCGAATATGACACACCTGTTTATGTAGGCAAGAATGTCGCAGTTCTTGGCGGCGGTAACGTTGCTATGGACGCGGCACGTAGCGCAAAGCGTCTTGGTGCAGAAAATGTGTATATTGTATACAGACGCGGTAAGGAAGAGCTTCCTGCAAGAGCAGAGGAGGTTCACCATGCAGAGGAAGAGGGAATAGAGTTCAAACTTCTTCAGAACCCGACAAAGTTCATCGGCAACGAGGACGGCTGGGTAACAGGCATGGAGGTTATCAAGATGGAGCTTGGCGAGGAAGATGCAAGCGGCAGAAGACGTCCTGTTCCTATTGAGGGCAGTGAAGAAACGCTTGACATTGATACAGTAGTTGTTGCTATCGGTCAGACACCTAATCCGCTTATCAGAAAGACAACAAAGGGTCTTGACACAAATAAGCGAGGATGTATTATAGCTGACGAGGCTACAGGTAAGACATCAAAAGACCATGTATACGCAGGCGGCGACGTTGTAACAGGCGCCGCAACGGTTATCCTTGCAATGGGAGCAGGTAAAGCTGCGGCAGAAGCAATAGATAAGGAATTAAACGGTTAATGAAAATATCAAAAAACGGCGCTTTCACAAGTGCCGTTTTTCTGATTGAATAAATAAATCTACCGTAAAAAATATGACATGCAATCGCATGTCATATTTTTGTTTATTTACTATTCAATATCTTCGCTTTCACCACCGGTTTCGCCGATGCTTTCGCTGCCTGAGCCGCTGCTGCTGGCACTGCCGGTTTCGCCACTGCCTGAACTGCTGCCCCCGCTGCTGCTGGTGCTGCCGGTTTCACTGCTGCTTCCATTTCCGACCGTGCCGCTGTTGCTTGAACTGCTTCCATTGTTGACCGGAGGCGCAGGATTATTTCCCGTGTTGCCTGATGTGTTCTGTGAGTTGTTTGTTGTTCCGTTTTCAGAAGTGTTCATTGTAGGAACAGCCACAGGTGTAGATGTTGGCTCTATCGAAGGTGTAACTGACGGAGAGGGAGATGGTGAGGCATTTGTTTTTCTGCTTGCGTGTGACGCATCGCAGAAAGTCTTTGGCTGAGTACCCTCTACGAAATACCCCTTTGTGGTAGGACATGTTTCGGTTGCGAGCATGCCTGAATATTCGCATACCTGCGCTTCAACCACGTTGTTTGGCTTTGTCAGTTCCTTTTTGTTAAGGTTTTCGTGAATTCTTTCCATTACAAGCTTCCATGCGGTGACGGTAGGATTACCCGAAACACCTGCCGCTGATATGGAAGCCGGTGTATCAAATCCGTACCAGCACGCACCTACGTAATAAGGGGTAAATCCGACAAACCACTTGTCACAGTCATCGTCTGTTGTACCTGTTTTGCCGTAGGTCGAAATTCCGCAGTCAAGCTTTGCGCCCTTACCTGTACCAACAGAGCTGTTTACAACGCCTGAAAGCAAATCCGCCGTTATGAATGCTGATGCGGCGCTGATAGCTTGAGTCGAATTTGCTGTGTTTTGTAGAATTACCTGACCAGTTGAGTCAAGCACTTGTGTGTATGTGTAGGGCTTGATATATTTGCCGCTGTTTACAAATGTGCCGTATGCAGCAGCCATTTCCTCAACTGTTACGCCCTGCGTAAGACCTCCGAGAGCAAGTGAACTGTAGTTTTTGTCACTCTCCTCAAGAGTGGTAAGGTGGAACTTGTTCTGCAAATATCCGTATGATGTGGAAACTCCCACCATATCCAATACCTTTACGGCTGGTATGTTTGCAGACCTTGCAACTGCTTCTTTGATTGTCATGTCGCCGAGGAAGTCGTTATACGAGTTTTTAGGCTTCCACTTATCGTTGCCGATTGTTATTTCTTCGTCGGTAATAGTTGTTACCTCGGTTATTTTACCTGTGTCAATGGCGGGAGCATAAACCGATAACGGCTTGATTGAAGAGCCTGGCTGTCTCTTTGACTGCGTTGCTCTGTTCCAGCCGCGTATATCCGTCTTTTCGCCGAGACCGCCTATAAGTCCTCTTACCTTACCTGTATACGGGTCAATTATAACCATAGCTGACTGAGCACCCTTGCCTGTATATGGGAAGTTGGAGGTATTTGTGAATATATCCTCCATGATGTCCTGTATTTCGGGGTCAATAGTTGCGTAAATCTTAAGACCGCCGTTGTATACCTGCTGTGTGGCAAAGTCCGTTGAATAGCCTTTTTGCTCCACAAGGTCATTGATGACGTCATTTACCACCTGGTCAACAAAGTAGGAGGTGATTTTTCCCTTGTTCTCCTTATGAGCATTGCTTACCTTAAGGTCGCTGCCTGCTGCTTCGGCATATTCAGCATCTGTAATATATCCCAAATCACGCATTTTGCCAAGAACAAGATTTCTCTTTTCTATATTTTTGTCCGGGTGAACAAACGGGTCATATTCAGATGGGAACTGCGTTATTCCCGCAATGCTTGCCGCTTCGGCAAGTGTAAGATCGGCGGCATCCTTATTAAAATACGTGTTTGCAGCAGCCTCGACGCCGTTGCAGTTGTTTGCAAAGTAAACTATATTAAGATACATTGTAAGTATTTCGTCCTTGGAAAGCTGTTTCTCAAGGGCAATGGCACGCATCATTTCCTTAATCTTACGTGAAGGCGTATTTTCCTTTTCGTTTGTAATATTCTTTATAACCTGTTGGGTTATAGTACTGCCGCCGTAACTGGCGTTTCCTATACCCACCTTGGAAAGCACCCATTTACCCGTCGCGCCAAGTGTTCTCTTTAAATCCACACCGTGGTGCTTGTAGAAACGCTCGTCCTCAATGGAAACTATAGCGTCCTTCATAACCTGCGGTATCTGCGATGAATCAACCCATATGCGATTGAAATCTGACTGTATTTGCTCAAGCTCCTGGGGGTTTCCGCTTTCATCCTCATAATATATGAAGGAGGAATAATTCAGAGCGAGAGTCTGGATATTCATATCCTTGATTTCACGAGATACAGCCGCGTACATTCCGACAGTCATACCAGCAACGATGACGACACATATAAATATTGCCGTAAATATCGTAAGCTTAAGACGGCGTCTGAACTGTATCTGCTTTTCCGTAAGCTGTTTTTTACGCTTGCGCGGCTTGTTTTGCGTGCGTCTCCTCTGCGGTACCTGACTTGAACTTCGTGTCTGGGATACAGGACGCTGAGCGGAAGAAGAGCTGCGCTGCGCTGCGGAAGAGCGTGAACGCTGATTTGATGAACTTTGCCTGCGTCGTCTTGGGACGTCTGACTGGCGGGAGGTTATCATATCATATTCTTCCCAATTGAAATCATCATTAGATGAATATCCGGAGTTTCTTCTGTTCCTTCCATTATTGTCTGCCATAATATATCCTCCTGTCTGTAAAGATATTTATACTACTTAATTATATCCTAAAATACATAAATTTGCAACCTTTATTTTTTGAGCGGCAAATGTGAATAAAAAAGCCTTGAAATGGGCATAATCATAAAAAATATATTGGAGGAAATATTATGAAAAAGTTGAAGAATACGCTAATAATTTCATCATATGTATTACTTGTGGCGCTGTTTTTTACGGGAGGCTATGCTCTTGGGAAAATAGGTACGGGAAAGGATGTGACAACCGCGCCGCTTCCGACTATGAGAGCCGCAATGGCAAATGCAGAGCCTGAAATAAAAAGTCCTGTGTACGAGCTTATAATAGAGGACGGAATTTTAAAAATATATAAGTGCATAGGTGATGAAAAGACAGTTATAACAAGTGAGGGGATAAGCGAAAGCGTATTTCCGAAAGATGACATCGAGGAACTGAAAAAGGGCGTTAAATTTGAGCGTCTTGAAGCTGCCCAGCAGATGTTTGAAAATTTTGTCAGTTAGAATAAAATTTTAACTTTATGAACAAATTGTTAAAACGTGAAAAGTGAGATAACGGGAGATAACAAAAGTAAAATAATGAAAACAAGAGAAAATATGGTAAAAAAACAAAAAAACCGACTTTGCAGAATACAGCAAAATAGCACATAATAGCATTGTTAGCACTCGAAGAGGTTGAGTGCTAACAATAAAACAGACCAAAATATAGGAGGTAATATAAATGAATATCAAACCATTAGCAGACAGAGTAGTTCTGAAGATGCTTGAAGCGGAGGAGACCACAAAGAGCGGCATTATCCTTACTTCAAAGGCGCAGGAAAAGCCGCAGGTGGCTGAAATAATTGCAGTAGGTCCGGGCGGAGTGGTAGACGGAAAAGAAGTTAAGATGGAAGTTTCCGTCGGAGATAAGGTACTTATGTCGAAGTATGCTGGTACAGAGGTAAAGGTTGACGGTGAGGAATACACAATCCTTCGTCAGAGTGATATACTTGCAATAGTAGAATAATTTATCAGGAGGTAAAAAAATTATGGCAAAGCAAATAAAGTATGGACAGGACGCAAGACATGCTCTTGAAAAGGGTATCAATCAGCTTGCGGATACAGTAAAGATTACACTTGGACCAAAGGGCAGAAATGTCGTACTTGACAAGAAGTTCGGCGCGCCGCTTATCACAAACGACGGCGTTACAATTGCAAAGGAAATTGAACTTGAGGATCCGTTCGAAAACATGGGTGCACAGCTTGTAAAGGAAGTTGCAACAAAGACAAATGACGTTGCAGGCGACGGTACAACAACCGCTACACTTCTTGCGCAGGCGTTGGTACGTGAAGGTCTAAAGAATGTTGCCGCAGGCGCAAACCCGATGATTGTAAGAAAGGGTATCCAAAAGGCAGTTGATACAGCAGTTGAAAAGCTTCTTGCAACGGCAAAGCAGGTACAGGGTAAAGAGGATATAGCAAGAGTTGCCGCAGTATCAGCCGCAAATGAAGAAATCGGCGAATTAATTGCAGAGGCAATGGAAAAGGTAACAGCTGACGGTGTTATCACAGTTGAGGAGTCAAAGACAGCCGAAACATATTCTGAAATTGTTGAGGGTATGCAGTTTGACAGAGGCTACATCACACCTTACATGGTGACAGACACAGAAAAGATGGAAGCCGTTCTTGATGACCCGTACATTTTGATTACAGATAAAAAGATTTCAAACATACAGGAAATTCTTCCGCTTCTTGAGCAGGTAATGCAAGCTGGAAGAAAGCTGGTTATTATCGCAGAGGACGTTGAGGGTGAAGCACTGTCAACACTTATTGTAAATAAGCTTCGCGGCACTTTTATATGCGTGCCTGTAAAAGCTCCGGGCTTCGGCGACAGACGTAAGGAAATGCTTCAGGATATCGCAATTCTTACAGGCGGTCAGGTAATCAGCGAGGAGCTTGGTCTTGAGCTTAAGGATACCCAGATTTCACAGCTTGGAACAGCAAGACAGGTTAAAATTCAGAAAGAGCTTACAGTAATCGTTGACGGCGGCGGTAGCAAGGAAGCTATTGCAGACAGAGTTGCTCAGATAAGACGTGAGCTTGAAGCTTCAACTTCAGAATTTGACAGAGAAAAACTTCAGGAAAGACTTGCTAAATTGGCAGGCGGCGTTGCTGTAGTTAAGGTCGGCGCAGCTACAGAAACTGAAATGAAAGAAATGAAACTGAGAATTGAAGATGCTCTTGCCGCTACAAAGGCAGCTGTTGAGGAGGGTATAGTTGCAGGCGGCGGAACAAGCTATATTGATGTAATTCCGACAGTTGCAGCGCTTCTTGACGAAACAGAGGGCGATGAAAAGACAGGCGTTGCGATTGTGCTTAAGGCACTTGAAGAGCCTGCATGGCAGATCGCAAAGAACGCGGGTCTTGAGGGCAGCGTAATTGTTGATAAGGTTAAGTCGTGCGACACAGGCAAGGGCTACAACGCTCTTACGGAGGAATATGTGGACATGATTTCAGCCGGTATTGTTGACCCGGTTAAAGTTACAAGAAGCGCTCTTCAAAATGCCGCATCTGTTGCGTCAATGGTATTGACAACAGAGAGTCTTGTAACAGATATTCCTGAGCCTGCTCCGGCAGCCCCTGCCGCAGACCCAAGCATGGGCGGAATGTATTAATATGTAAATAAACAACAAAAAAACTCCCGATTGGGAGTTTTTTTGATGTAATGCTGCTAATGCAGCATCACATCAGATATTTGCTCAGAACCTTATCTTTTATCTCAGAAACATCTGTTTCAATCACTTTCTTTCTGATAGGCAGTATTGCGCTCGGTGTAACGGAAAGCTCGTCAACACCTATTGCAAGGAATGTTTCCGTAAGCTCAAGATCAGCGCCCAGTTCACCGCATATGCCTACCCATGTGCCGTTCTTGTGGGCGTTCTGTACAACCATGTTAATAAGACGTAAAATCGCAACGTGGTGTGTGTCGCAGAATTCGCCAATGTCTGGGTTCTGTCTGTCCGCCGCAAGAGTGTACTGCGTCAGGTCGTTTGTGCCGATAGAGAAGAAATCAAGATGCTTCGACAAAATATCGCTTGTAACAGCGGCCGCCGGCGTCTCAATCATACAGCCAAGCTCAATGTTCTTTGAATATGCAATGCCCTCGCTGTCAAGCTCCGCCTTGACCTCGTCAATAATTTCAAGTACCTTTAAAACCTCCCATTCGGAAGCAATCATGGGGAACATGATAGCCAGCTTGCCAAATACGGAAGCACGGTAAAGCGCGCGGAGCTGTGTTTTGAAAACATCTGGTCTTTGCAGGCAAATTCTTATTGCGCGTATGCCCATTGCGGGATTTTCCTCCTTTGGCATATCGAAATAATCTACCTGCTTGTCAGCACCTATGTCAAGCGTTCTTATAATAACGCGCTTGTTGACCATTTTTGAAAGAACCTCTTTGTACGCGCCGAACTGCACATCCTCTGAAGGATAATCGCTGCTTTCAAGATACAGGAACTCACTTCTGAAAAGTCCGATACCTTCGG
>JBJEIU010000214.1:0-11394 GCA_051877355.1 Hominilimicola sp. | reverse complement strand
ATACCGTATGAAGCAGGACCTGCAGCCATGTTATCAGGATGAAGTGTACGTCCTGTACCGCCGCCGGATGCAACGGAGAAGTACTTCTTGCCCTGTTCGATACATTCCTTCTTGTATGTGCCTGCAACGGGATGCTGGAAACGTGTCGGGTTAGTTGAGTTACCTGTGATAGATACGTCAACGCCCTCCTTGTGCATGATAGCAACGCCCTCGCGAACGTCGTCTGCGCCGTAGCAGCGAACCTTTGCTCTTTCGCCCTTTGAGTAAGCGATTTCTTCAACGATTGTTAATTCGCCTGTGTAATAGTCAAATTTAGTCTGAACATATGTGAAGCCGTTAATTCTTGAAATAATCTTAGCGGCATCCTTGCCAAGACCGTTAAGGATAACTCTTAAAGGCTCTTTTCTTGCCTTGTTAGCGCTGTTTGCAAGACCGATAGCTCCTTCAGCGGCAGCGAATGACTCGTGACCTGCAAGGAATGCGAAACACTTTGTTTCTTCTCTTAAAAGCATTGCGCCAAGGTTACCATGGCCAAGACCAACCTTTCTGTCGTCTGCAACGCTGCCCGGAATACAGAATGACTGCAAACCAAGACCAATCTTTTCAGCAGCTTCTGCGGCATTTGCAACCTTTTCCTTTAGAGCGATAGCCGCGCCTACCTCGTATGCCCAAGCGGCATTTTCAAAGCAGATTGGCTGGATGCCCTTTGTTATACCGTATGCGTCAACGCCGTATGAATCGCATATTTCTTTTGCTTCTTCAATAGAATTGATACCGTGCTTCTGAAGCTCTGCGTTAATCTGGTCAATTCTTCTTTCATAACTTTCAAATAATGCCATTATCGTTTACCTCCCTTATTATTCTTCTCTCGGGTCGATAAGCTTTACAGCATCATCAACACGACCGTATTGACCGCTTGCCTTTTCAAGGGCTTCATTAGCGTCAACACCTTTTCTAATCATTTCCATCATCTTACCAAGGTGAACGAACTTGTAACCGATAATTGTATCATTTTCATCCACAGCAATCTTTGTGATGTAGCCTTCTGCAAGCTCAAGGTATCTTGGACCCTTCTTGCTTGTCGCATAGGTTGTACCAACCTGTGAGCGAAGTCCCTTACCCAAGTCCTCAAGACCTGCGCCGATTGGAAGACCGTCCTCTGAGAACGCAGTCTGTGTACGTCCGTAAACAATCTGCAAGAACAGCTCTCTCATAGCTGTGTTGATAGCATCACAGACAAGGTCTGTATTAAGAGCCTCAAGAATAGTCTTGCCTATAAGAATTTCAGCCGCCATAGCTGCTGAGTGCGTCATGCCTGAACAGCCGACTGTTTCAACAAGAGCCTCCTCGATAACGCCGTCTTTTACGTTCAATGTTAGCTTACATGTACCCTGCTGCGGTGCACACCAGCCGATACCGTGTGTTAAACCGGAAATATCTTTGATTTCCTTAGCCTGTACCCACTTACCTTCTTCAGGTATCGGAGCAGGGCCGTGATATGTACCTTTTGCTAAAGGACACATCTTTTCTACTTCTGCTGAATATTTCATACTATTACTCCTTTCATCATCTGCGGAAAACCGCTCGGTACTTTTATTATATCATATTAATGTAATTGCCGCAATAAAAATTTATACAAAATTATCGTTTCTTGTCATGCTGTTTTTTGACATTATCTTAACAATCTGTCAGCAGCTAAACCTTTAAGCAGGTTGTGTGCAGAGAAGGGCGGCGCAGGAGCCCTTCTTTGCTGACTTTTCGTACTTTTGGTCAGTCAAAAGTACAAAATCATTTAATTTTCGGGTAAGGTTTAAATTCATTTGTACGTCCGAGAAGATAATCAGTCGATGTATTATAGAAATCTGCAAGCTGCAACAAAAATTCAAGAGGAATATTCTGAAAACCGCGTTCATATCTGGAATAAACTGTTTGCTGAATGCCGAGCATATCGGCAATATCTTTTTGTTTTAAGTCCTTGTCCTCACGTAAATCCTTTAATCTATGAAAGTACATAAAATTCACCTCTATTTTAGTATTTATAGGTACTATTGACAATATCACAGGCTTGGTATAAAATGTTATAAGCAGAACCTATAGGTACTAAGAGGTGTTAATATGAAAGAAAAAATATGCTGTTTCTGCGGACACAGGGAAATTTTGTCGAGGGATTGTCCGACAAAAACTAAAAATATTATTACCTATTTAATAGAGCATGAGGACGTGACAACCTTTTACAGCGGTCACATGGGGGAGTTTGACAGATTGTGCGAGAATTGTGTGGTATCGGCGAAAAATAAATATGAAAATATCAGACTGTGCTGTATTGCGCCGTATCTAACGGCAAAAAATTATGCGTATAAAAGCGGAATATTTGATGAAATTATTATTCCCGATTTGGGCGATGTTCATTATAAGCGCGCCATAACAATGCGCAACCGTTATATGGCGGACAAATCGGATATTATGCTATGTTACGTTGAGCGCGACTATGGCGGCGCATATGAGATGATGAAATACGGCAGAGGTACGGGCATAAGGATTATTATGTATGATGAGGAAATACAATAAGAAGAAAAGCAAATTATCTTGACACATACAATAGATTATTATATAATAATCTATATAAGAGGGGAGCTTATTGCTGAGAGGAAGCGCATGCTTCGACCCGTTGACCGTACGCGGATAATGCCGTAACGGGAGTATCGGTTTTTTTGCTCTCTTTTTGGGAGCTTTTTTATTTTATTTATTAGGAAATGAGGGATACATAATGGCTTACACTACACAGATGGACGCTGCAAAAAAGGGTATAATCACTCCTGAAATGGAGATTGTTGCCGCAAAGGAAAATGTAGATGTTGAGGTACTTCGTGATAAAATAGCAAAGGGAAGCGTTGCAATCCCTGCGAACAAGAATCATAAGGCGCTCAGTCCCGAGGCTGTTGGCGAGGGAATGAAAACAAAAATCAACGTAAACCTCGGTATTTCAAAGGACTGCACCGACTACAGCGTTGAATGGGAAAAGGTAAAAATGGCGGTGGATATGAAAGCTGAGGCAATTATGGACCTTAGCTGTTACGGCAAAACCCATGAATTCCGTCAGCAGCTTATTGACGAATGCCCCGCAATGATAGGCACAGTGCCTATGTATGACGCTGTAGGCTACCTTGACAAGGAGCTTGCGGACATCACTGCCGATGAATTTCTTGAGGTTATTGAATCCCATGCAAAAGAGGGCGTTGATTTTATGACAATACATGCCGGTATCAACCGCAGAACAGCGCAGATTTTCAAGGAGTCAGGCGGACGTCTTACAAACATAGTTTCAAGAGGCGGTTCGCTTATTTATGCATGGATGGAAATGACGGGCAATGAAAACCCGTTTTATGAATATTATGACAAGGTGCTTGACATACTTGCAAAGTACGACGTTACGATAAGCCTCGGCGACGCGTGCCGCCCCGGTTCGACCCACGATTCAACGGACGCGTCACAGATTACTGAATTGATTGAGCTTGGTATACTCACAAAGCGCGCATGGGAAAAGAATGTACAGGTTATGATTGAGGGTCCAGGACATATGTCAATTGACGAGATTGCGGCAAATATGAAGCTTGAAAAGCGTCTGTGCCACAATGCGCCGTTTTACGTTTTAGGCCCTCTTGTGACGGATATAGCGCCCGGCTATGACCATATTACCTCCGCCATAGGCGGCGCGGTTGCGGCGGCGAACGGCGCGGATTTCCTTTGTTACGTAACTCCTGCCGAGCATTTACGTCTGCCGAACGCTGATGACGTTAAGGAGGGTATTGTCGCAGCCAAAATCGCTGCTCATGCGGGCGATATGGCAAAGGGTATCCCTGGAGCAAGGGATATTGACAACAAGATGAGTGACGCAAGACGCAGAGTATGCTGGGAGGAAATGTTCAAGTATGCGATTGAGCCGGAGAAGCCGCAGAGATATTACAACGAGCTTCCGCCCGAGGAAAAGCACACCTGCTCAATGTGCGGTAAAATGTGCGCCGCAAGAACCATGAACAAGATTCTCGCAGGTGAAAAGGTTGATGTTAAATAGCTATTTTGTTAAAGGAGCCGTCAGGCTCCTTTTTTTGCATATAAATAAGTAGAAATCCGATTTTCTGTTGTGAAATTATTTAGAATTGTAAAACTTTTTTTAGAAAAAATTAACGCATAAAAATCGCATAACCATGCGGTCTGTAGCAATTTCTTCACAACTTTTTAAAATCTTGTAATAAATTTGTAATATCTTTCGGTGTTTTCACCATAATTTGAACAATATCTTGGGATTTTTCGAAAAAATTGTCAATATCTTGTGGAGGTCAACTTTTTTATGTAAATAAATTATGTAAGAAAATGTAAATAGAATGAACAAATTTTCGTAATATTTCAGCTCGATTACAGCAATATTTCATTAGAATTACAACAAAGTAACAAGAATACTACAGAAATTTTAAGAAATTTAACAATTTCACGCCCGAAAGGCTTGACAGCGTGTTTTTTTAGTGTTAAAATACAGTCAACGTCAAAGATATAGACACAGATACATAGAACATACGGACGTAATAAACTTTAAAATGGATAACACAATAGAACTCATAGGAAATGTCTTTAAAGTAAAAAGGAGAGATTTTATCTTGAATAGAATAACAAAAAAGATTATCTTATCTGTTATGTCATTGTCAGCAGTGCTTGGTACTTCAGCCCTTGCGGCAGACCTGAGCGGCTGGGCAGTATCCGATTACCAGCAGGCTAACGAAGCCGGACTTGTTTCATATTCGGTAGTTTCCAATAACCTGAAGGATAACATTACTCGTGAAGAGTTCTGTGAGCTTGTAGTAAACCTATATGAAAAGCTTACAGGTGAAGATATGATAGAACCTGAAGTATCACCGTTCAGTGATACGGACAGCATGGCAGTTGCACAGGCTTACTGCT
Source organism: Hominilimicola sp. (assembly GCA_051877355.1). Classification (GTDB taxonomy): domain Bacteria; phylum Bacillota; class Clostridia; order UBA1381; family UBA1381; genus Hominilimicola. The sequence goes on along the minus strand of JBJEIU010000214.1, from coordinate 6,441 downwards.
ATGGAATGGTTTCAGGTACAGGCGACGGCACATTCACGCCTGACAGACTTGTAACCCGTGAGGAAATGGCTAAGATGCTTGTAAGCACTCTTACAGCCAGCGAGGTTGCTTTTGACCTCTCAGACGGTTATGAGGACTCATACATAATAGACGCATTTTCAGATTCAGACGAAGTAAGCTCTTGGGCAAAGTCTTCTGTTATCACAATGCTTAACTATTCACTTATGAGCGGTGTTGATGATGAAACATTCCAACCTCTTGGTTCAACGACAAGAGAACAGGCAATATCAAGCGTTAACCGTTCATTCAACACTTTCGGCGACAGTGATTTTTCACTTGAGCTTCCTGAGATTACACTTCCCGAGGACGGCGCTGAAATCGAAGAGGGTAACTTCACAGTTGAGTGGACACCAATCAGCGGCGCGATGGCTTATCACGTGATAATAAAGGATGCTGACGCGGATTCGGTTCTTCTTTCAGATGTATATGATGGAAGCGGTGTTGAAATCGAAGAGGGTTCACTTATAGCAGACAGAGATTATTCAATCACAGTAGGCGCTGTTTTAAACGACGGCAGCGAGGTTTACAGCCTTCCTGTAGATTTCAGATATAAGTCAAAGGCACCTCTTGCAAACAGCGAGTACCTTGCACAGAATCCGATAGCGCAGGGTCTTTTGGATGAAGCGTCCAAATATCTTGGTGTACCGTATCTTTGGGGCGGAACAACTCCTTCGGGATTTGACTGCTCAGGATTTGTACAGTATGTATGCCGCGCAAACGGTATTTCAATTCCGCGTGTAGCTGACGACCAGCTTCACGGACCTGGTACATATGTTACAAGAAATCAGCTTGAGCCGGGTGACCTTGTATTCTTCGGAAGCGGCGATTACGCATCTCACGTTGGTATGTATGTAGGCGACGGTATGATGATTCATGCTCCGTCAACAGGTAAGGTAATTCAGTATACATCTATTGATTCATCTTACTATTCATCAAGATTTTTAGGTGGTAAAAGGGTAATAAATTAATATAAACTATGTATGGAAAAAGAGGATGCTTTTAGGCATCCTCTTTTAGCATATATATTTAATTTTCACAAAAATCAAAAAAATACTTTACTAATTTAGCCTGATACAGTATAATAGTGATTATAATAACAAATAAAGGAGAATGGAACTATGAATATGAAAAAAATACTAACAGTGGCACTTGCAGGTGTAATCGGCGCATCAATGCTGGCAGGCTGCGGCGCATCAAAGACGGAGGAAGTGAAAGAGGATAATTCCTTGAAGAAGGTTCAGGAGCAGGGATATTTCACGCTTGGTTTGGACGCTGATTTTGCGCCTATGGGTTTCACACAGGACGACGGAACAATTGTCGGTTTTGATATTGACCTTGCTAACGCTGTTGCTGAAAAAATGGGCGTTAAGGCTGAGGTTAAGCCCATTGACTGGGATTCAAAGTCCATGGAGCTTTCGACAGGAAAGATTGACGTTATCTGGAACGGTTTTTCAATTACAGATGAAAGACGTCAGGAAATACTGTTCTCAAATCCGTATCTTTCAACAAAGCAATCTGTTATCGTAAAGGCAGGCTCAGACATAAAGACAAAGGCAGACCTGGCAGGCAAGAAGATTGCGCTTCAGGACGGGTCAACTTCAGAGGACGCTCTTAAGGCGGATACGGCAACATATGAGTCAATCGGTGATGACAATATTTCACGTTTCAAGGAAAACTCACAGGTGCTTATGGAGGTTGATGCAGGCAGAGCTGATGCGGCTGTAATCGACGAAGTATTTGTAAGATACTATTTGCAGAAGGAAAACATGCTTGATAAGTTTGTTGTGCTTGACGAAGGATTTGATGAAGAAGATTACGGCGTAGGCGGCAGACTTGGTGATTACGCGCTTATGGAGGCTATAAACAAGGCCCTTGACGAATGTAAAGCGGATGGAACAACCTCTGAAATTTCAATTAAGTGGTTTGGTGAGGACCTTATAAAATAATTATGGACTATATAATTCAGATATTGCCTCAGCTTCTTGAGGGACTTAAGGTCACGTTAAAGCTGTTCGCTCTGACGCTTGTGCTTTCACTTCCTTTGGGACTTCTTGTGTCCTTGCTTAAGGAGGCTGTGACAAAGAAATCCACGGACAATTTTATAATAAAATGGTTTGTGAAATTTCCTGTAAGATTGTTAATCAATCTGTATCTTTGGGTATTTCGCGGCACGCCTCTTATGTTACAGCTGTTCTTCTTCTATTTCGGCGCGGCGATGATAAAGCTGTCTAACGGCGAAAGCTTTGCGCTTGCGCCGTTTACGGCTTCGGCAATAGCCTTTGTGCTGAACTATGCCGCCTATTTTGCGGAGATATTCCGCGGCGGAATAATCGGCGTGGACAAGGGACAGTATGAAGCGTCGAAGGCACTCGGACTTACCGGCATACAGACAATGAGGTATGTGGTGGTTCCGCAGATGATAAGAACGGTTATACCGCCTATTGCAAACGAAACTATAGTGCTTGTCAAGGACACGGCGTTGGCTTCGTCGATAGCGCTTATAGACCTTCTGAAGGCGTCACAGAGAGCGGTAAACCGTGATATGAAAATATCTCCGCTGCTGGTGGCGGCGCTGTTTTATCTGATAATCACGCTTGTACTTACGTTTGCGTTCAATTACATAGAAAAGCGTCTCTCTATTCCTGAAAAAGGGGTAAAATAGGTTTACGTTTTTTTGAACATTTTTATCGGCTTTTTATATTTATTTTTTGTGCAAAACAAGGTAAAATGTAACTAATATGATATATTAGATTTATAAGCATCGAAAGGAAGAGAATGATATGAAAAAGAAATTTATTTCAATTATAGCAGCCGGTATACTCGGCGTACAGGCATTGGCAGTTCCTATGATGGCAAGTGCTGAGGAGAGTGTACAGTACGTGAACAATTCAGACTTCAATGATGTTTCAATCGGCGGAGCAAAGGGCACAGGCTACCATGGTCTTGGCATTATCATAGACGGTTCTCCGTGGCTTTCAAAGGGCAGCGCAAGCGTACACTACCAGACTTTCAGCTATGACAACGAAAGAAAGGTAAATTACTGCAACTTCTACTCGAACAGTGATAAGACAGGCTCAGGCGACGGTGCTGGCTCAATGTATTTCTATAACAGAAATCTTACACCTGCAAACCAGATGGGTCCGTACGGTCTTGTTGAATTCGATGTTCGTATAAAGCCTGATTCACAGGATTTCAACTTTATGATGGGTTGGTTTGAGGACCCGACGAGCGGCGGATTTAATGCTGCAACAGACGTTGCGCTGACAATTAAATTCGGTCCTAACGGTGTAACGGCTAACAATGGCATAAGAACAGAAAATCTTGCAAATCTTCAGACTGATAAGTGGTATAAGGTAAGAGTTACTATTGATAATAACCTTGAAGAATATAATGCGGTTATAACAGATATAAGCACAGGTAAGGCTGTTGGCATGATTGAGGGTGCTGCATATAATGCAGAGAGACCGGAGGGCTTAGCTGGCATCAAGATAACCTGCTGGGGTTATATCAGAGGCAAGACATATAACTACGATATGAGAAATGTTACAATCGCAAAATCAAATACAAAGTTTTCAATAAACTAATCAGTAGAGAATCCTAAAAATTACCGCTTTCAAAGCGGTAATTTTTTTCGGAAACACAATATATTGTGGCTGAGCTCCGTGATGTGTAGAAATATACGCTATTTAAAAAAATTAATCAGCATTAACAAAATTTTTTACTTGAAATTATACATAAAAGCGTATATAATATAATATATAGTGCACGAAAGTGCCTATAAAGGAGAGATGTGCTATGTATAAGTATAATTGCATACATAGTCCGGACTGTGACGGCTCTCAGAATAAGTTTGAGGAAATGGTAATTTCTGAGGCTGAAAGAGTAAAGCCCATAATAAAGGAGCAGTTTCTGCGTGAATATATCCTTGGTATGGGAGATACATATGAAATATTTGATTTATACTGCGAAACCTTTGGCGTAGACGCTATGCAGGATACACGTATGATTATCCTCAGACCGTCGGGCAAAATTAATTTTGAAGTATTATCTTTTATCAAAAATACTGCTGAGCGATATATTGGTGATAAAAATATATTGCTAAGCACAACAATAAATGATATTTTATTCATAATTACGACTGTTTTGGACAAGTCTGCAATTCTGGATTTGCTTGATAAAATCCGCAGAACAGTCAGAAAGTGCTATGACAATAACATTATGGCAGTATACAGTAAGGTATCACCTGTTTCAGAAGCTCCGTCTTCCTATGAACGATTGAAAATGTGTATGGGATATTCTTTTTACTCTGACAGTGACGGGACTTTATATGAGAATGATGTAAAAATCAATAACAGCAATGATGCGCTTTCTCCCGAATATGGGGCAGTGGAGCATGCTGTATGCAGCGGAGACATAGATAAGGTGAAAATGCTTATGGCAGGTTTTTTTAAAGCGCTTGAAAAAGCTATGCCTGCTCCTGCGCTGGCAAAGACATATTGTCTGGAATTGTATGTCTGCATAATACGTTGCTGCAGCGTTGAAAAAATTGACAGATATATGAAGGGGATAACATATGTTCAGGAGGCAAAATCTATCCGAGATTTAAGATCTTTTATTGAGGAAAAAGGTCTTGAAATTGCGGGTTTGAACGCTCCCGAATCAAATAAGATTTATAGCTCTTTAATCAGAGACACTATAAATATTATAGATGAAAATATTGAAAATGAAAATCTTTCCTTAAGATGGCTGGCGGGGACTATTCTGTATACAAATGTAGATTATCTCGGAAAACTTTTCAAAAAGGAAACGGGGAAAAACTTTTCTCATTATGTTATGGAAAAGCGTATGGAAATGGCAAAGGACCTTATTCTGCAGGGGAAAAAAGACAGGATATACGAGGTTGCCGAAAAGGTAGGCTATGGTTCTAATTCCCAGTACTTTAGTCAGGTGTTCAAAAAGTATACAGGCGTTTCGCCGCTTGAATATAAAGAATTTGCAAGGCTGACACATGAAAAGAAGGATGAGCAGAATAACACTTAAAATTAAACATTTTAGACTGTTTTTTTGCTGTTTTAGGACAAGACTATATTATATAATTACACACGGTCTCTTTTTGTACATATAACTTACGTTAATAAAAATCGGGACAATTCCGGTTTTATTATAAAAAACTTTATGGAGGTATAATTCACATGGGTAAGAAGATGAAAAAACTAATCTGTGCGCTTTTGGCTTCAGCTATGCTTGTAAGCTCAGTAGGCATGGTCGCTTTTGCAGATGCAGACAAAGATGAAAATGCGGCTGATACTACAGCAACAGAGACAGTTGACACTGCTGAGAATACCGATACAGCAGACACTGTTGATGAACCGGAAGCAACAGAGGCTCCGGTGGAAACTGAGGCACCAGCTGTGACTGAGGCACCGGCAGCGACAGAGGCACCTGTGGTAGGCAGCAGTGCATATGATAATGACAATTATTATCAGAAGTCACTTGCACTATGCAGCTCACTGGGTATTATTTCAGGTTATGAGGATGGAAGTGTTAAGCCTGAATCTAAGGTAACAAGAGCAGAAATGGCATCAATCGTTTTAAGAATGCTTGCCATTACTTCGTGGACACCTTATCAGAACAGCTTTACAGACGTGACATCTGCTCACTGGGCAGCTGACCAGATTCAGACGGCTCAGGAATCAGGTATTATCAGCGGTATGGGCGATGGAACATTTGTTCCGGACGGTGACGTTACATATGCTCAGGTTGTTGTAATGCTTGTAAATGCAATGAACTATCAGGACGATGCGAATTACTTTACTAACGGCACTCATTGGGCTTCAGGCTACATGAAGGCGGCTGCTTCAACAGACCTTGACCTTCTTAAGAATGCTCCGGGCGAGTTGGATGTAGCTACAGACCGTGGTGTTGTAATTAAGATGGTTTACAATGCTCTTCTTGGTCAGTATAGAGAAATCAGCGGTTATGAAAACGGCGGCGTTACTTATAGCGCAAAGGGCACTCTTGCAAAGGCTAAGTTTGACGTAATTGATAAGAAGGGTATTCTTATAGGTACATCAAAGACTACTATCGGTAATAAGGATCTTTCAGACGGACAGATAGAAATCCAGGAGGATAAAGCAGAGGAATCAGAGGTATTTGATTGCTCACTAAAGGATCTTGAGGATTATATTGCTCAGAAGATTACATATTATTATAAGCAAAACAGCGGAAAAACAGCTGAAGTGCTTGCTGTAACATATGATTCTTCAAAGTCAGAAACATACACAATTAATGATGTTGACGATATCGAAAGTGTAACAGGTTTTGAAAATAACAGAGGTTCAATTAAGGTAGTTGGTGTCAGCAAAGCTAAGGATTGTACAG
>JBJEIU010000213.1:0-2471 GCA_051877355.1 Hominilimicola sp. | reverse complement strand
TATCCCGTTTTCGTCAATTTGCAAATCACCACCGAATGACGGAGATATTTTGAATATTTTATTTATATCGTCATTGATTATCTCACTTGCATTAGTTTCACCTTGGAGCAAAATCTTACTTATACTCTCATCAACAGCACCAATAATCAGCTCTTTTCCTATACTTGCCTTGTTATATGTTTCAAGTATGCCGGCAAAAACCACATTTCCGTCATCATCTATATATATAGTTTTTTCACCTTTTGCATTATACAGACAAAATACATACTTTCCGCCGCTGTATCCGCATTCAAAGCGAACCGCGTCCTTATCGTCCCTCATTGTAATAAGGCTGTCCTTTATAATCAGCTTACCGTTATCCGACAGTACGGTACACATATTCGTATACAATGCTCCGGTGAATACTTCCGATACAAGAACCTGATTATCATCGATTACCGTTGTCCAGTCCCATTCACCGTTAGTTTTCCCTGCCGCTATGGCAAGCACGCCGTTTATAATAGCAACAGCACAGGAGCCGTCAGGACTTTCAAATAACGCACCCGTTTTATACAGGCTGATTTTCTGATTATTCAGGGCGTTATTTATGCTGACGCGCTTATTATACTGCATCATTTCAAGAGCCGAGGTCTTTGTCTGATACCTGTCATTGGTGGAAGCCTGATAATATGTAGTCGCTTCCTTCATGCCGCCGAGGAAGCTCTCAAAGGTCACCTTCGGCTGGCCTACCTCGATAATAGACTTTGACGGGTCAAGCCGATATATGTCCGTCTTGATAATTCGCTGTGTTGTTTCAATTTCTGTCTGTTCATCAAAGATTTTTACACGGTCACCCAGTTTGAGTGATTTTAAGTGACGTCTGTAATACGCGCTCTGCACATCAACATATTTGACCTCCATGTTATATTTCGGGACATCTATTCGTTCAAGGTTGTCCTCTGAAAACTGCCACTGAGCCAGTTTGAGTAGCTCGTCAGCGTCTTCGCAGTCGCTGAATTCACGGAAACCCTCAATAACTCCGTATGTGCCTATATACGGACTGTCAATATACTGCTTTCCGCCGTTGACTGTCGAAATGTCAAGGTCGTCCATGCCGTAAGGATATAGTCTTGTGACTAACGTTGTGCTGTTCAGTTCGGATTTTGTTTCCTTTGCGTTGAAACGCAATGTAATTCTGCCGGCATTGTCCGCACCTATCCGCCGCACCAGCGCAATATTATAATTATCAACGTACAATTCACATACGGCTTTCTGCTTTTCAAGCTGTTCGGTTAAGGTCTGCAATCCGCCGATGGGAGTGAGCTTCGAGGCTTCAAAGAAATCCGTCCTTTCCGTCACCCACTGCATACCTTTTTCAGATACTTCCTTTTCCGTCATAATATGTATCGGCGTATCCTGAAACAGCCGCACCATAATATTATACGGTGTTTCACCTATCATATCCTCAACGTACTGCAAATGTTTCCGGGCTGCGTCAAGATAAATGGCTTTGGCGCTCACCTCGCCCTGTGAGACTATGCGGATACGAAACAACTGACCTTCATATCGGCATATTGATTCCATTTGTATGTGCTTCATTTTGGCATCACGCACGGGATACTTGAAGTCAAGCGCATAATCGCCGTTGATTTCCCTTGTTACATGAACATCTGACGCCTTTTCAAGCACCGCCTTACCGTTACCCTCGAAATCAGTCGCATTGCGGTCGTAAATTCTTATATAATCCATATTATCAACCTCCGAAATCAAATAAAGTATTGTAGAAATATCGCGGAGTGAAATCAAATCCAATTATTCCACTGCCTGATGCTGTGACAATAATCTGATTATCTCCGGGGGCAAGCTCCGTAAAATCGCCTCGGCTTTTATCCGTTACATCTTCGCCATCCGAAAATACTGCAAAACATTCACAGTCAATTTCAAGCTCCGTAAAAGGAATGTTATAAGTAATTGTATTATCCCCGTGCGTTACTGTTATGCTCTTGAAGTCGCCCTCAAAATATATTGTAGGACGAACCGCCGCCGAGCCGTCATTCGTGACCGTGATTATGTTTTGTCCGTCTGATATGTCCATTTCTTCACCCCAGCCGATAGGAATATCGCTGTCGAGCGGTATATCACTGTCAAGCGGTATTCCCTCTTTTGTGTTGTAAAGAAACTGATTGAATGGTTCGCAGCGGAATTCTACGGTACATTTGCCGAGCCTGTTCAAAGATATTTGTATATCGTCTGTACTGACGGGATATGCTATCCACTTAATCAGTGGCATATCGTCCAGTATCAGCTCACCTTTTCCGCCGGCAATCCACGCCGCAAACCGCTCTATAATACAATTGCGTTTTGTCTTGTTTTGCTCTTTAATCGCAAAGTCAACCTCAAGCACCTTGTCCTTGTAAAACACTCTGCCGCCGGTCTGGGAATAATCAATACTGCCGTCCTCTCCCATATAAGTGGAAGCATAATATTCATCC
>JBJEIU010000212.1:0-11495 GCA_051877355.1 Hominilimicola sp. | reverse complement strand
TGCATATGTGCCGCTTGCCGCTTTAATTCCTGCCTTGCGTGCGCTTACAAGACCGCCGTTTTCCTTGTGAATTACCTTTATTCTGCTATCCGTCTGCGCATAACGGTCGCATATTTCACTGCTTCCGTCCGTTGAACCGTCATCGACTATTATAAGCTCATAATCCGTAAACGTCTGAGCGAGAATACTGTCAATACATTCTTCAAGAAAGGCGCAGACATTGTAAACAGGCACAATTATACTAAGCGTTGGGTTCATACGTCTGCACTCCTTTACATAACAATCCAATATAAGTATATCATGCTTTGATATTGTAGTCAATTATAAGTATTTACAAAAAATATTCTTTGTGATATGATGTAGCTAAACTTTAAAGGACGGAGAAGATTATGGAAAAGGCTGTAAGCGTGATAGTGCCTGTGTTTAACGGCGGGAGTACCATAAAAAGGTGTATTGAAAGTATACTTAATCAGACGCTTTCGGGTATTGAAATAATTGTAGTAGACGACGGCAGCGAGGATAATACACTGTCTTTTCTGCGCTCTTTTACTGACGACAGGCTTACAATTATTACACAGAACAATGCGGGACAGGGATTTGCGCGTAACCTCGGACTTGAGATAGCCAAGGGGAAGTACATTGCATTTGCGGACGCCGACGATGCAATAGAAAGCGCCATGCTTGAGGAGATGTACAAAAGAGCGGAACGTGACAGCGCGGATATGGTGCAGTGCAATATTCTTGATATATATCCCGACGGAAGCAAGCGCGTTCAGCTTGAAGCCACAGACGAAACGGTAAATATAACAGATAAGGGTGAATATACCGACAGATATTTCACACCCTGTTGTCACAGCTATGAGGTGTGTAACAAGCTGATAAGAAGAAGCATAATTGAAAATTCAGGGCTTAAATTCCGTGACACGCGGAAATATTTTTCAGAGGATTTGATGTTTAATCTTGAATTGATTAATCATTTAAAGACCGTAAGCTTTATTTCCGCACCGTATTATAATTATTATCAGAATGAAAATAGTCACTTACATAGAAATGCGAAAAAAAGACTTGTTTCATTATGTGAGCTGTTCAGAGCATATATTTCGCAGGCGGACGAGACGATGAAAAATGCCGCGTCGTATACGGCGGCGATGATAATCACATATAACGCAGGCTTTTGTGTGGAAAATCACAAAGAAACGGCAAAGGCTGTTCTTTCGGGCAAGGAATTAAGATCGTACATATCAGCCGCGCTGAAACGTAAATGTAAATTAAAGCACAGGATATTTCTTTCGGCAATGCGCATAATGCCTGTAAATGTAAGGCTTACGCTTGCCCAAATATACAGCGAGAGGTGGCGTATATGAGGATTTTTCTTGACGGATACGCCGATAATAATTTCGGCGATGATTTAATGCTTACCCTTGCGGCAAACGGGCTTAATGAGCATGAGCTTTATACTGCGTCCGACAAATTTCATATAGAAAATATTGAACACACACGCGCGAAAAGCGGCTTTGACATATACCTCAAGGTCACAGGCTCGGGATTCCTCATACATAATAACGCGGGAATACTCTACCGGATGCTCGATATGCGCAGAGAGAAAAAATACGCTCCCCAAAGGGCAGTTATAAACTGTAATATAAGCGGATTTATAAATAAAACAGCGGAAAAACTGATACAGCGTCATATAAAAGGTTATGATTTCATAACCGTGCGCGATGAATTTTCGTATGATTATATAAGAAGAAATTTACCCGATGTGCCTTGTGAAACATATCCCGATATGGCGTTTTCAATACCTGACAGCATGATACCCGATACGCCCTGTGAAAACGCGCTCGGAATAGCTGTGCATAACAGCGCGGACTGTGCGGCTCTTTCGAGTGTGGCGGACAGATACATAGAGGAAACGGGCAAAAAGGTAATGCTTTTGTGCTTTGATACAGGTCTTGAAAATGACGCGCAGGCGGCAGAAAAGGTGTATGGAGGCGCAAAATATAAGAGCATGATTTACACTACGCGCTATGCTGGCATTTCCGACATGCTTGCAAATATGAAAAAATGCGGTGTGATTTTGGGAATAAGACTTCATTCCAATGTGCTTGCCGCAAGAATGAATATTCCGTTTGTACCGATGGCGTATTCTGATAAAACCATAAACACTTTAAATGAAATCGGTTATAACGGCGCGGTTTATCCCTCAGACAGCTTTGATGCTGAAGCTGTACTTCAAAATATTTTTAATGCAAAGCCTTATATCTTAGATAAGGAAATCATCATCGAAGCGAAAAAACATATAATAGAATTTAACAAATATCTTAAAAGGCAGGGTTAAAACCTGCTTTTTTTGTGCTTTTTGCAGAATATTGCACATATGATTTACACCTGTCTTGACAGGTGACATGATAAGTGATATACTGGAAAAAACAAACTAAGAGGGGAAAAGGATTATGAGTGAACTTACAAAGGAAATTGAACAGCTGAAAAAAGAGAAAAACGCGGTTATCCTTGCACATTACTACGTCAATGACGAGGTGCAGGAAATTGCAGATTACATAGGCGACTCATACTACCTTGCAAAGGTTGCAAGAAGCGTGGACGCAAAGACGATTGTATTCTGCGGTGTTGGATTCATGGGCGAGAGCGCAAAGATTTTAAATCCTGACAAGACAATTCTTATGCCCGATATGGCGGCAGATTGCCCTATGGCGCATATGGCTGATGTGGAAAAGATTGAAGAAATGCGCAGTGAATATGGTGATTTGGCGGTTGTGTGCTACATAAACTCAACGGCAGAGCTTAAGTGCCACAGTGATGTCTGTGTGACTTCGTCAAATGCGGTAAAAATTGTGAAAGCACTGCCGAATAAAAATATTTTCTTTATTCCTGACGAAAACCTTGGCAGACACGTTGCAAAGCAGGTGCCTGAAAAGAATGTTATTTTGAACAACGGCTTCTGCCACGTTCATGTATCTGTAACGGTTGAAAATGTAAAGGCGATAAAGGAAAAATACCCCAAATCACTTATACTTGCGCACCCCGAATGTAAGCAGGAGGTGCTGGATTTAGCGGATTACATAGGAAGCACGTCCGGAATTATCGACTACGCAACCGCAAGCGATAACGAGGAATTTATTATCTGTACTGAAAGCGGAGTAGGATACAAACTGAGAACGCAGAACCCCAATAAGAAGTTCTATTTTGCGGGAACAAAGCATTTCTGCCCGAATATGAAGCTTAACACGGTTGAAAAGGTCTGTCATGTGCTTAAAACAGGTGAAAACGAGGTTCATGTAAGCGATGAAACCCGCGCGGGAGCGCTTGCTCCTTTGGACAGAATGTTAGAGCTGGCGAAGTAATTAAGGAGATTAAAATGAAAACAGATATAGTCATCGCGGGATGCGGCGTAGGCGGACTTTACTGCGCGCTTAATCTTCCGCGTGATAAAAAAATAATAATAGTCACGAAGGATGACGCGGACAGAAGCGATTCATTCCTTGCGCAGGGCGGTATATGCGTGCTGAAAAATGAGGACGATTACGACAGCTATTTTGAGGATACCATGCGCGCGGGACATTACGAGAATAACAAGCAGTCGGTTGATATAATGATACGCTCATCTCAGGACGTTATAAAAGACCTTGTGGACTATGGTGTGCAGTTTGAGAAAAAGGACGGCGAATTTGTGTACACAAAAGAGGGCGCGCACTCAACGCCGAGAATACTTTTCCATGAGGATATAACGGGTAAGGAAATTACGTCGCATCTGCTTGAGGCTGTCAGAAAGCTTGACAATGTAACCTTGATTGAGCATTTTACAATGGTGGATATAATTGAGGAAAATAACGAATGCTTTGGTATAATCGGACATGATGCGGACGGCAATTATATGCCTATTACCGCGGATTACACGGTGCTTGGCACAGGCGGCATAGGAGGATTGTATAAGCACTCAACCAATTACAGACACTTGACGGGTGATTCTCTTGCTATAGCGTTAAATCACGGGATAAAGCTGCAAAATATTGATTACATACAAATTCACCCCACAACGCTTTATTCAACAAAAAAGGGCAGACGCTTCCTTATCTCAGAATCTGTAAGGGGCGAGGGCGCGGTGCTTTTCAATTCGCATATGCAGAGGTTTGTGGATGAGCTTTTGCCGCGTGACGTAGTCGCAAAGGCGATATATGAGGAAATGAAGAAGGACAATAAGCCTTATGTATGGCTTTCCATGAAACCGATACCGACGGAAATGATAAAAAGCCATTTTCCGAATATCTATAAGCATTGTCTCGAAGAGGGTTATGACGTGACAAAGGAATGTATACCCGTTGTGCCGTCGCAGCATTATTTCATGGGCGGTATTGATGTGGATAAATACAGCAAGACGTCTATGGAGCGGCTGTATGCCGTCGGCGAAACCGCCTGCAACGGCGTGCACGGCAAAAACCGTCTTGCAAGCAATTCGCTTCTTGAAAGCCTTGTATTCGCAAATCGCGCGGCAAAGCAGATGACGGAAAATTATCGCGAGAGTAAGTTTGACAAGAAAATTACCATAGATAAAAAATCTTATAAAAACTACGAAGAAAAATATAAGCAGGCGGTGCTTGAGGAAATAGAAAGGGAGAGAAAAGAGCATGAATAATATAACAATGGCGCTGAACGCGGACGAGCTTATTTTAAGCGCATTGAGAGAGGATATAACAAGCGAGGATATCACGACAAATTCCGTAATGCGTGAATACCAGAAGGGCGAGGTTGACCTTATATGCAAGCAGGACGGAGTTATCGCAGGACTTGACGTGTTCAAAAGAGTATTTGAGCTGCTTGACGCGGACACAGAGGTTATCCTCAACGCTAAAGACGGTGATTTCGTAAAGAACGGCGATAAAATCGGTATTGTGCGCGGCGATATACGCGTATTGCTTTCGGGCGAGAGAACGGCGCTTAATTATTTGCAGCGCATGAGCGGAATTGCCACATATACGCGCTCAATTGCCGACCTTTTAAAAGGAAGCAAGACAAAGCTTCTTGATACGAGAAAAACGACCCCGAATATGCGTGTGTTTGAAAAATACGCCGTAAAGGTCGGCGGAGGCTATAACCACAGATATAACCTGAGTGACGGTATTCTTTTAAAAGATAATCATATCGGCGCGGCAGGAGGAGTTAAGGAAGCCGTAAAAATGGCAAAGGAATATGCGCCGTTTGTGAGAAAGATAGAAATTGAGGTTGAAAATCTTGATATGCTTAAAGAGGCACTTGAGGCAGGCGCAGATATAATCATGCTTGACAATATGAGCGTGGAGGATATGAAGGAAGCCGTAAAATTGACGGCAGGCAGGGCAGAGACGGAGTGCAGCGGCAACGTTACAAAGGAAAATGTGACGAGACTTGTGGATATAGGTGTTGACTATATTTCAAGCGGCGCGCTGACACATTCTGCGCCCATAATGGACTTGTCTCTGAAAAATCTTCATGCTGTTTAAGAGAGGTTGATGAAATGAACGCAGTCGAAAGACGAAATGAGATTATAAGACTTATAACTACGAGTGAAGAACCGATGTCCGGCAGCATGCTGTCAAAAAAGCTCGATGTGTCAAGGCAGGTTATAGTTCAGGATATTGCGCTTTTGAAAGCGTCCGGACATGATATACTTTCTACAAATAAGGGTTATATACTGAATGATACAGCCGCTTGCAAAAGGGTGTTTAAGGTGTACCATACAAACGATCAGACAGAAGATGAACTTAATACGATTGTCGATATAGGCGGAACTGTTGTGGATGTGTTCGTATGGCACAGGGTATACGGTAAAATTGAAGCAAAGCTGAATATTTCATCAAGACGTAATGTGCAGCAGTGTATAGAGGGACTTGTGAGCGGAAAATCAACCGCGCTTATGAACATAACCTCGGGTTACCATTATCATACCGTTAAGGCGGACAGCGAGGAAACACTTGACCTTATCGAAACGGCTCTGGAAGAAAAGAATTATATTGCGCCGGAAATATAGTAAAAAAACTGATGGAATTTGTTCCATCAGTTTTTTTGTGGGAATTTTGAGATTGAGTTATTTCAGTGTCAGGCGAATTCTGTCCGCTACCATTGCGATAAATTCAGAGTTTGTAGGCTTTCCTTTGCCCGTATGGATTGTGTAGCCGAAAATCTCATTCATAATTTCGGGCTTGCCTCTGCTCCATGCCACTTCAATTGAATGTCTTATCGCTCTTTCAACGCGGCTGGCAGTAGTGTTGTACGCCTTTGCAATTTCGGGATAAAGCTGTTTTGTGATGTAATTAAGTAAATCCATGTTTTCCACAACCATCATAATTGCGCTTCTTATATATTGGTAGCCCTTTATGTGAGCAGGAACACCAAGCTCGTGTATAAAGTCTGTTACAACGGTTTCCAGATCAACTTCCTCATCCTTTGAGGCAGGAGAGGAAATAACATTCTGACCGATTGATATGGCGGAGGGTTTTGCGGCGGCGACTATATCGCGTATAACCTCGCACACTCTTTCGCAGCTCTGCGGTTTTAAAAGACAGTAATCCACGCCCGGACTTATTGATGAAGCCATATTTATGGCGATGGAAGAAATCGAATAAGCGATTATCTTCGGTCTTTTCGGAAGCGGCGATGATTTGAGCCTTTTGAGAACGCCTATTCCGTCAAGTTTGGGCATTACCAGGTCAAGAATAACCACATCGGGATGTGTTTCCAGTATCAGATTATAGGCTTCCTCGCCATCGAGAGCCGTAGCGGCAAGGGTAAGGTCATTTTCTGCTTTGATAAAGTCAGCTAATTCTTTTGTAAGCTCCTCGTTGTCATCTGCTATCAGAACAGATATTTTGTTGTTCATAAATTAATCCTCCTATCGTATATATAACAAAATCACACTGTAAATATGTAAATAATTTCCAGTACATAAAGTATATTACCATAAAATGTAAATAAAATCAAGATATTTTTTCATATTTTTTCCATAAAAATAAAATTATAAACAAATATGCTGATGAAAAAGGAAAAAAACGCACCAAAAAGGCGGGAGA
Organism: Hominilimicola sp.; assembly: GCA_051877355.1. Lineage (GTDB taxonomy): Bacteria > Bacillota > Clostridia > UBA1381 > UBA1381 > Hominilimicola. The sequence goes on along the minus strand of JBJEIU010000212.1, from coordinate 4,434 downwards.
AAAATCTCCCGCCCTTTACTCTGCGGATTAGTTGCACATACATGTTACGATTACGATTATGATAAGAACCCAAAGAATCATATCAAGGTCGAAATCACAGCCGCGGAAGCATTCATTTCTTTCACAGCACTCTCCCATTGTAAGTTCCTCCTTTCAATGTTTTGTAATATATATTATGACTATTCTGTAAAATTTGCAGATTGTCCGCATGTTTTACTTGAATTTTTTACAGAAATGGGTTACAATAGAAGCAGTGATATTTTCTTGGGGAGGTAATCTTTTGGAAAAAAAGAAAATAGAGAGAATTAACGCCCTTGCAAAAAAGGCTAAAACGGCCGGTCTTACGGAGGAAGAAATAGCCGAGCGTGATGTGCTGCGCAGGGAGTATCTTAATGCCATACGTCAGAATTTCAAACAGACGCTTGACAGTATTGAAATAATTGATAAAGGAGAATAAAAAATGTCACTTACAATTCCTGAAAACTATAATCCAAAACTTGACGGACGCGAAACGGAAAGGGCAATAAAGTTCATCAAGGATACATTTCAGCATGAAATAATTGCCGCGCTTAATCTGCAAAGAATATCCGCGCCGCTTTTTGTGCGTCCTGAAACGGGTCTTAACGATAACTTAAACGGTGTTGAACGTCCTGTAAACTTTGACGCTCCTTGTATCGGAGGGGCAACGCTTGAAATTGTTCACTCGCTTGCAAAATGGAAGAGAATGACGCTCGGCAGATACGGTTTTGAGAGCGGCGAGGGTCTGTATACGGACATGAACGCAATAAGACGCGATGAGGAGGTTGACAATCTTCATTCAATGTACGTTGACCAGTGGGACTGGGAGGCTGTTATCAATAAGTCCGACAGAACAATTGAAACATTAAAGGATTTCGTAAAGAAAATTTATACGGCTATGAAGTCCACACAGAGCAGAGTGTGTCAGAAATATAAGGCTATTGAAAATAATTTCCCTGAGGAAATTACATTTATAACAACACAGGAACTTGAGGACATGTATCCAGACCTTGAACCGAAAGAGAGGGAAAACAAGCTGCTTCGCGAAAAAAAGGCTGTATTTCTCATGCAGATTGGTAAGGATTTAAAATCGGGCAAAAAGCACGACGGCAGAGCACCGGACTATGACGACTGGGAGCTTAACGGTGATATTATCGTATATTATCCGCTGCTTGACATGGCATATGAACTTTCAAGCATGGGTATCAGAGTTGACGAGGACTCACTCGTTGCTCAGATTAAGGCGGCAGGGTGCGAGGACAGGCTGCAGCTTGACTTCCATAAGAGGCTTCTTAATAAAGAGCTTCCTTATACAATAGGCGGCGGAATAGGTCAGTCAAGACTTTGCATGTTTATGCTTGGCAAGGCGCACATAGGAGAGGTTCAGGCATCTGTATGGCCCGATGATATGCGCAGGGCGTGCGAAGAAAACGGCATTAAATTACTGTAATTGAAAGGATAGTTTTTAAAAGATGAAAACAGTTATAAAGAGCCTTTACCGTAATACTGAGGAGTACGGCGAAAAGGAAATAACAATATCAGGTTGGATAAGAAACATAAGAATTTCAAAGAATTTCGGATTTATTGAGCTTAATGACGGAACATTTTTCAAAAATTTGCAGATAGTTATTGAAGCCGATAAGCTCGATAATTTTGCTGAGCTTTCAAAGCTTAACATCGGCTCTGCCGTTACAGCGACAGGCATACTTGTACTTACGCCCGAAGCAAAGCAACCCTTTGAATTAAAGGCTGACAAGGTGACGGTAGACGGCGCGTCAACGCCGGACTATCCGTTGCAGAAGAAAAGACACAGCTTTGAATATCTGCGTACAATCGCGCATTTAAGACCGCGCACGAATACATTTTCAGCGGTGTTCCGCGTACGTTCTATGATTGCATACGCAATTCATCAGTTTTTCCAGGAGCGTGGCTTTGTGTACGTGCATACGCCGATAATCACAGCCAGCGACTGTGAGGGCGCGGGAGAGATGTTCCAGGTTACAACTATGGATTTGGATAATCTTCCCCGGAACGAAGACGGAACGGTTGACTATTCAAGGGATTTCTTTGGCAAGCACGCCAATCTTACCGTAAGCGGACAGCTTAACGTTGAAACCTATTGTATGGCTTTCAGAAACGTTTATACGTTCGGACCTACATTCCGCGCGGAAAATTCAAACACGGCACGTCACGCGGCTGAATTCTGGATGATCGAGCCTGAAATTGCCTTTGCTGATTTGCAGGACGATATGGAATTGGCGGAGGATATGCTGAAATACATCATAAACTACTGTCTTGAAAATGCGCCTGAGGAAATGCAGTTCTTCAACCAGTTTATCGACAAGGGACTTCTTGACAGACTTAACCATGTGGTAAACAGCGAATTTGCACATGTTACTTATACCGAGGCTGTAAAAATTCTTGAGGAAGACTCAAAGGCAGGCAAGGTTAAGTTTGATTATCCCGTTGAGTGGGGATGTGACTTGCAGACGGAGCATGAGAGATACCTTACGGAGCAGGTGTTCAAGCGTCCGCTGTTTGTTACGGATTATCCGAAGGAAATCAAGGCTTTCTATATGAAGCTTAATGATGATAAAAAGACTGTTGCGGCAATGGATTTGCTTGTTCCGGGTGTCGGAGAAATCATCGGCGGAAGCCAGAGAGAAGAAAATTATGACGTGCTTGTTGAAAGAATGAAGGAGCTTGGTCTTAATGAAGAGGATTACGGCTTCTATCTTGACCTTAGAAAGTACGGAACAAACAAGCATGCTGGCTTCGGTCTGGGATTTGAAAGGGCGGTTATGTATATAACGGGCGTATCCAATATACGTGACGTGCTTCCGTTCCCGAGAACAGTCGGAACTGCTGAATTTTAAGTTTATTTTCGGGAGGCTTTGCGGCCTCCCTGTTCTGTATAGAAAAATATCGGAGGATTTAACATGAGTTTTCTTTATATTATACTTGGAATTATAATTATCGTTGTAGCATTCAAGTTTAATGTCTGGCTGGGCATAGGACTTCTCGCAGTGATTGCCGCATACGGAATATATCATTTTATTCCGGCATTTTATGTCACAAAGGGAAATCAGGCATATGCGGCAGGCGATGAGGATGAGGCAAGAGAGTGGTATAAAAAGGCATATGACACGGGCAGAACAAAGGTTGAGACAAAGACCTCATACGCGTATATACTGCTCAGGACAGGCTATGCGGACGAGGCTGAAAAGGTGCTTGACCCGATTATAAGAGTAAAGGGTCTTAAAATAGAAAAGAGAAATCTTGCAAAGCAGCAGAGATGTATGGTTTATTACAAGCAGGGAAGACTGGAGGAAGCACTTGAGGAAGTAACAGAGCTATATGAAAGCGGATATAAAACAACTAACCTGTATGGTATGCTAGGTTATTTTAAGCTTTTGCATGGTGACCCGATTGAGGAAACACTTGTTCTGTGTGAGGAAGCCTATGACTATAACAGCGACAACAGGGATATAGCCGACAATCTGTCAATCTGCTATTATAAACTTGGAAGATACGAGGATGCAGAGAGAGTTTCGGACGCACTTTTAAAGGAAAGCGATAGCTTTATCGAGGGTTACTACCACGGTGCGCAGATTGCCGTTAAGCGCGGCAACTATAAAAAAGCGGAAGAATATCTTGAAAATCTTTCAGGCTGTAAGCGTTCAGGCATGACGACAATTACAGAGGAAGAAATTGAAAATCTGAAGCAAGAGGTAAGAAACCATAATGAAAACACCGCTTCCTGACAGAATACGTCCCCAGACGCTTGACGAGGTAGTGGGACAGCAGCATCTTATCGGCAAGGGGAAAATTCTCAGAAACATAATCGAAAATAATGAAATCCCTAACATGATATTTTACGGACCGAGCGGCGTGGGAAAAACCACCGTTGCGAACATAATCGCGCAGCGTACAGGCAAAACATTACACCGTCTTAACGCGACAAACGCGTCTGTAGCGGATATAAAAAATATCGTTTCAACGCTGGACAGCTTTCTTGCAATGGACGGCGTGCTGCTGTATCTTGATGAAATACAGCACTTCAATAAAAAGCAGCAGCAGTCGCTTTTGGAATTCATGGAAAACGGCAAAATAACGCTTATCGCAAGCACAACGGAAAATCCGTATTTTTACGTGTATAACGCAGTGCTGTCGAGAAGCGTGGTATTCGAGTTCAAGCCGATAGAGACCGAGGATATTGAAAAGGCTCTGTTAAGAGCTGTTGAGGAACTTAAAAATACCGATTATGCAGGCTTTGACGTAAGCGTAAGCGAGGACGCTATACGCCATATGGCAAATTCGTCGGGCGGTGATGTGCGTAAGGCGCTTAACTCACTTGAACTGACGTTTCTTGCGGCGCACCCCGACAAGGATAAGAAAATTGAAATAACGCTTGAC
>JBJEIU010000211.1:0-2496 GCA_051877355.1 Hominilimicola sp. | reverse complement strand
TTTTTCTATTTTTCCTGGGTTCATTATTCACACCTCCTTTGTATCTTAATTTTCAACCTAATTTATTATTTGTTCCGTTTACGTAACTATAGTATCATAGATTTCAATCTTTGTCAATACGTAAACGAAACTTTTTTTACTTTTTTTAAAATAATAGTTGCATTTTCGTTACAAATATGATAATATGAAATAAAAGGAGGTGCTCCGAATGGAATTTAAAGACCTTGTACGAAATAGACGTAGTGAATTAGGTATAACCCTTGAAGAAGTCGGTAAAATAGTCGGCGTTAGCAAGGCTACTGTTCAACGTTGGGAAAGTGGAGCAATTAAAAATGTCAGACGAGATAAAATAGAAAAACTCGCTAAAGCGCTACAAATATCCCCTGCTTATCTAATGGATTGGGAGGAAGCTCCGCAAAACGAACCAAAAAATGTATTTCCCATAGAAGGTGCATATGTTAAAGTCCCTGTTATAGGACGAGTAGCGGCAGGCTTAGGCTGTTTGGCAGATAATGAAATTGTCGGTTATGAATATACAGATGCGGAGGACATCAACGGCGCTGAGGATTATCGCTTTCTTCGGGTTGTTGGTGATAGCATGTATCCCAAGATTGAAGATGGTGACTTGATACTTGTACGCAGTCAGACTTCCGTTGACAGCGGCTCAATTGCCGTTGTTATTATAGATGATGAAGATGGAGTTGTGAAACGCGTTGTTTATGGTAAAGATTTTATTGAGCTACACTCAATCAATCCGATGTATCCGGTCAGACGTTTTGAAAATGAAGATGTTTTACGCGTTAGAGTATGTGGATTGGTTAAACAAATAAAGAGAAAGTTATAATTAGGGAGTGAATAATATAAGAAGATATTTAGTTGATGTACAAGAAGTCCGCTCTGGCTGTGGGTGCGGAACTGTTATAGCTATTATTCTTATTATCAGTTTGATTGTTACAGTTATCACCTCTTTATTGATGCAAATTGTTTTGGGATGCTTTACAGTTTTGGGCGTAGTATGCTTTATATGGTGTATGTATTGTTACAAGATGAATACAACAGAAAATGACCCGTCACGAAAGTTATCGCACGTAGTAAATAACAACAGATTAGCTGTTGCAGGAATAATCCTTGGAACTATATCCGCTGTTTTATTGGTTGTTAGTTTGTCTTTGGGCGATGTTCGTAATGATAATCCAGACACATCAAGCGGCGAACAGCAAGTTGTACAACAATCAGAACAATAATAGAATTTTAATACACTAAGGAGGAATTCGCATGATAGCACTAATAGCAATACTTTTATTCATTCTACTTATTCTCATTGTTGCAATAATCCAATCAATGCAATCAGGATCCATTATAAAAGCAAAAAAGGAATATTTGCAAGGGGAACTAAAAAAGATGACATTTGACCAAGCTATGGAGATTGAAGATAAACGCTTAGTCAATCTTAATAAAGGCAGTGTTTTAAAAGCACAAAATCTGATATTGCCTGATGAATGGGTATATTATGCCGGCATCCACCATATGAACATGTCTATTTCCTCATATCAATATTTTTATGAGAAAAATCAATATGTATTTGTCATAACAAATAAAAGAGTTTTCTGTTGTCGGCAAACTATAGGCTCCGCTACAGAAAAGCAGATTGAGTTAAGAAATATTCAATCTGTGCGTACTGATTCTAAGTTATCTAAAGCAATAATAACAATTTCCGGCAATACAGAAGGTTTTACTGTTAATGTCAGCAGCGAATTGGCAGATTTAATAGTTCAAGTAATTCACAAAATACAGCATAACCTGTCGAAAGAAACCCGCAATTCGTCCTCTATTGCAGATAGAAAAATTATATCAAACCAATCAAATAAACTTGATGATTTAGCAAAATTAAAATTACTGCTTGATGATGGTGCACTTACTCAAGCGGAATTTGATGCAGAAAAGAAAAAGCTTTTAAATAAATAAAAAAATCCCCCAGCTGCGCCAACAGCCGAGGGAAAGAGAATATGTTATGATATAACACACCCTACACAACTGGTATTATATCATAGCACTTCTTAAAATGCAAGAAAGGAAGTGTATTTTTTATGCCAATTTATAAAATGGAGGGCAAAAAAGACGGAAAACAGAAGTACAGAGTACGTATAAATTACATCGACCGCGAAGGCAAGAGCAAGCAGCTTGACCGCGTAGCGTATGGTAAAGAGGAAGCAAAGGAGCTTGAGCGGAAGCTTAACCGCGACCTGAAAGAGGAGACCGTCAAGAAAATCACATTAAAGGAACTTACAGGCGAATTCCTTAATGTAAAAAAATACGAAGTAAGAGAGAGTTCTCTTGATAAGATGAAACGCAGGCTTGAATACTATGTAATTCCTACACTCGGCGACTATAGGATTGACAAGCTCAATACCCCGATACTTCAAAAGTGGAAAACCACCGTTGAAGAAATGAAAACAAGCACCGGCAAGCCGTTATCCTTAAGAACAAAACAGAGCG
>JBJEIU010000210.1:0-11565 GCA_051877355.1 Hominilimicola sp. | reverse complement strand
TATAAGGTATCCGGCGGTCTGCACGGTGTTGGTTCGTCAGTTGTTAACGCTCTTTCGGAAAAACTGGAGGTTGAGGTCAGTGACGGCGAGCATGTATATTATCAGAGCTACGAGCGCGGCAAGCCGACATGTAAGCTAAAGATTATCGGCGACACGGACAAGACAGGTACAAAAATCACCTTTAAGCCTGACGGTGAAATATTTGAAACTCTTGAATTTGACTATGAAGTTCTTTTAAAGCGTCTGCGTGAGCAGGCATTTCTGAACAAAGGCGTAAAGATACTGCTTACCGATTACAGAGTGGAAAATCCCGAAACCGTTACACTCCACGCGGAGGGCGGTATAAAGGAATTTGTAGAGTACATCAATAAGAACAAGGACCCGCTGCATGACGATGTTATCTACTTTGAGGCGCAGCGCAAGGACATGATGGTTGAAGTGGCAATGCAGTACACCACCGCATATTCGGAGGCGATTTTAAGCTTTGCCAACAACATTCACACAGGAGACGGCGGCACGCACGAAACAGGTTTTAAATCAGGTCTTACCCGCGTTATAAACGACTACGCCAGAAAATACAATCTTCTTAAGGAAAAAGACCCCAACCTTTCGGGAGAGGATACCCGTGAGGGACTTACAGCCGTAATCAGCGTAAAGGTAGTTGAGGCTCAATTTGAGGGACAGACGAAAACAAAGCTTGGCAACAGCGAGGCAAGAGCGCTTGTTGAGTACGCCCTTACCGACAAGCTGTCCACATTCCTTGAGGAAAATCCACGTGTTGCAAAGACAATCGTTGAAAAGACGCTCACCGCATCAAGAGCAAGAGAAGCCGCAAAGCGCGCAAGAGAGCTTACGCGGAAAAATTCAAACGCAAACAATTCGTCACTTCTCGGAAAGCTTGCCAAATGTACCGACGAGGGCGCGGATTATGCGGAGCTGTTTATAGTCGAGGGTGATAGCGCGGGCGGCAGCGCCAAGCAGGGACGTAACAGACGTTTTCAAGCTATTCTTCCCCTGTGGGGTAAAATGCTTAACGTGGAAAAGTCACGTATCGACAAGGTTTATTCAAATGAAAAGCTGCTCCCCGTTATACAGGCTTTGGGTACCGGTATCGGCGAGGATTTTGATATAAACAACCTGAAATACGGAAAGGTAGTTATAATGGCGGATGCCGATGTGGACGGCGCGCATATCAGAACGCTTCTTCTGACGTTCTTCTTCAGATATATGCCGCAACTTATAGAAAACGGCAACATATATATCGCTCAGCCGCCTCTTTACAAGGTATTTAAAGGCAAGAACAAAAACCTTGTTGAAAAATTTGCCTTCACGGACGATGAGCGCGACGCTCTGCTCGCTGAAATGGGTCCCGGCGCAAAGGTTCAGCGTTATAAGGGTCTTGGTGAGATGGACCCCGCCGAGCTTAAGGAGACAACCATGGACCCTGCAAAGAGAACAATGCTGCGTGTCAACCTCGAGGACGCAATCGTTGCGGACCAGACATTTACAATCCTTATGGGTGATAAGGTTGAGCCAAGACGTGAATTTATCGAAAAACACGCTAAATACGTTTCAAATCTTGATATTTAATTTGCGGTAAAGACGATTTTACTGCTTGATACACAAAAGCATAGACAAATACCGCACACATCTGTGTGCGGTATTTTTGAAGGGAGATAATACATATGTTCAAGGAAAGCTGGGTTATTTTTGCCGCAGGGTCCGCGTTTTTTGCCGCGCTCACGTCCATTCTTGCAAAAATCGGCATCAGTAACATCAATTCAAATCTTGCCACCGCCATCAGAACAATCGTTGTGCTTATAATGGCGTGGGGCATTGTATTCATCACAGGTTCGCATACGGGTATACGCGACATTAACGTGAAAAGCTGGACATTCCTCATTCTTTCGGGCATTGCAACGGGACTGTCGTGGCTGTGCTATTACAAGGCGCTGCAAATGGGCGACGCTTCTAAGGTTGTGCCGATAGACAAATTCAGCGTGGTCATTTCCATGGTACTCGCTTTTGTCATTCTGAAAGAGGAGGTCACTGCCAAAACGGTTATCGGCGGTCTGCTCATCACCGCAGGCACTTTTGTCATGATTTTTTGATTATTTTTTTGGTTTGGTCATATAATATGTTTATATAACAAAAAAGGACTGATATTATGGCTAAAACATTAAAATACCTGTTTTTATTCTCATTCGGAGGAATTATATATATCCTGATTGAACTTTTATGGCGCGGCTATTCGCACTGGAGTATGTTTATCCTCGGCGGACTGTGCTTTGTGCTTTTGGGGCTTATAAACGAAAAATACACCTGGGACATTCCGCTTTGGATACAAATGCTGATTGGCGCATTTATAATTACGCTGCTGGAATTTATCTCCGGGTGTATTCTTAATTTATGGCTGCATCTCAACGTGTGGAGTTACAGCGACATGCCATATAATATTCTCGGTCAGATTTGTCTACCGTACATGATTTTATGGTTTCTTCTCAGTCCCGTCTGTATCGTTGTTGACGACTATATCCGATACCTGTTCTTTGACGAGGAAAAACCCCACTACACACTGTTTTAAAGCACGCTCATAAGGTAGTAAACAAGCGGAAGCGTAGCAAGTCCCGCAAGGTGTGTTATAAACACTCCCTCGGCGCAGTACAGCACATCTCCACCATATTCCATTCCAAGTACTACAAGCACCGTTGAGGTGGGCATTGCCGCCTGCAAAACTATTACAGCCGTTACCATATCTCCAAGATTAAACAGCTTAAGTATCAGTATAAGAAGCACCGGCAGCGCAATCATTTTCACCGCTGTCAGCACAAACAGCCATACACGCTTGTATATGTGTCTGAAATCCACAAGCGCAAGTGTTCCGCCTATGAAAAACATGGACAGATATGTGGTAGTGCCGCCTATTCCCGTAAGCACCGTTCCAAGCACTCCCGTGAATTTAAGCCCGAATGCCATCATTACAAACGCTATTGCAAAGGCTATTGTTCCGGGGTTTAAAAGCCTTTTCAGATTTGTGCCGATTGAGGGCTTTTCTCCGTTTGATGAGTTCATGCTATACACGCCTACTGTCCATAAAAACATATCGTTTGCAAGCTCATAAATAGCCGCATATAAAAGCCCCTCCGCGCCGTACAGCGCTTGTATCAGCGGAAATGCCATAAACACCACATTGCCGAAGCAGGTCATGCAGCGGTGCATAACTGCCTTTGACTTTTCCATTCTTCCCAACCTTGCCGTCAAAACACCGACTGCGTATAAAAACGCAACCACTACTATTGACACTATCAGCACGTGTATTGAATTTATCAGTTTTTCCCGGTCAAAATCAAGACTCGTCAGCGACGTTATAACAAGTATCGGCAGCGTCACACGCACTACGATTTTTGACATTCCGTTATTCTGCTCCTCGCTTATGTACTTCGTCTTTATACATATAAAGCCCACAAGCATGGCAAGTCCGAGCGTTATTATACTGTTTATTATTGTTCCAAATCCCTGCATACTCTTACCCTTCTGTTATATTTATTGTCAAAAATAATTATGTTTCTCTTTCTTTCGTAATTTCCCAGAACGTCATATTCAAATTCTTCAAAATTCAGACTCTTTACAATTTCCTTAGGCGCTATGCCCTTATATTCCGCAAAATTTTCGTCTATAAATTCCTCCGTCAATATTTCAAACCGCTCTTTAAGCAGATTTCTGTTGTACTCCTTAAGCGCCCATTTCGGCGTGTTTGCACCCTTGTTGTTTATAAAATAATCAAGCTTTAATATATCAAGAAACAATTCATCGCCGCAAAATTTCGACAGTATTTCATACAAGCTGTTGCGCGACTGTCCCGCCGCGCTATATCCGTTTTCTGAATAAAACAGCCACAAATCACGGAAAAAGTCAAAGGACGAATTGTATTTGCCCAGCAGATATTCCATCGCATTGGCGAACACACCGCTGTTATAATAGCGTTCAAAAATTTCCTCTATCCCCTTTAACAGCAATATATCATCATATGACATAAAGTCGTTTTTCAGCACCTCATAGGGCGGCTTGGAATTATACTCATAGCCGTATCTTTCTTCCTCACGGCGTATTTTCGTTCCGCGCAGAAGCTTTAAAAATCCAAGCTGCAATACGTGCGGTCTCAAAGCGAACACATCGTCAAAGGATTTCTTAAAGGACTCAATATCCTCAAAGGGCAGTCCGGCTATAAGGTCAAGGTGCATATGCACACCGCCTGCCTCATGCACGCGCCTTACCGTGCTGCAAATCTCCTTAAAATCCGTTTTTCGGTCAATAGCGTCAATCGTTTTGCCGTTCGTAGACTGAACACCTATTTCAAGCTGAAAAAGTCCCGCGGGCGCGGTTTTAAACAGTTCTATAAGCTCATCATTTATCAAATCAGCCGCCACCTCAAAATGAAAGGTGGTTTCGTCCGCGTTATCAATCAGAAATTTCACCAGTTCGCAGGTTCTTTTCCTGTCCGCGTTAAAGGTTCTGTCCACAAACTTCACAATCGGCACCTTATGGCGCACAAAGAACATAAGCTCACGCTTTACGGTGTCAATATCACGGAAACGCACATTATGAACTGTTGACGACAGGCAGTAGCTGCACCGAAACGGACAGCCGCGGCTTGACTCATAGTATATCAGCTTTCCCCTGTTTTTCTCAATATCATTGTCGGTATACGGAAAAGGAATATTCGTTATATCGTGTATCAGCTCCCTGTCGGGATTGTGTATGATTTCACCACTGCGGCGATATGTCATGCCCTTTATATCATCGCCCTTTTCGAGCCATTCCTTAAAGGTTTCCTCGCCCTCGCCGCGCATCAGAGCGTCAACAAAACCATATTTTCTTATATATTCATCGTCATAGCTTACCTCGGGACCGCCGAAAATTATCTTCGTTTCGGGCGCAACCTTTTTTAGCATTTGCGCCACAGAAAGACACATCTCTATATTCCATATATAGCACGAAAACAAAACCGCGTCGGCTCTTTTCAGATATATGGAGCGCAGAATATCCTCAGCGCGCTCATTTATTGTGTACTCGCCAATCTCCACGCTGTCACAATCCGCATAAGCCTTAAGAGTACGCACGCTCAGCGAGGTATGAATATACTTGGCGTTTATCGCTGCAAGCAAAGCTTTCATATCAGCCACCGTAAACTTCTTTTTTCAGTATTCCGATATAAGGAAGATTGCGGAAACGCTCATTATAATCCATTCCGTATCCTACTACAAATTCATCGGGAATTTCCATTCCTGTATATTTGACATCGACCTCCGTTTCGCGTCTGGCAGGCTTTGAAATCAGCGTGCAGATTTCCACATTTGCGCCGCGGTTTTCAAGGAGAACTTTAAGTGCGTTAAGCGTGTTGCCGCTGTCGATTATATCCTCAACAACTATAACATCTCTGCCATTCAAATCAATCTGCGTATCCTTGAGAATTTTAATCTTTCCCGAGGACACTGTTTCACTTCCATAGCTTGACACCTGCATAAATTCAAGCTGCGCATCAACAGTAATACAGCGCATTAGGTCGGCGGCGAAAACAACGCTGCCCTTTAGGATTATCAGCAGCACAACGCTCTTTCCCGCATAATCCGCGTTTATTCTTTCGGCAAGCGACTTTACCGTCTTATTTATTGTTTCCTCATCTATCAATATTTCTTTTACTTCATCAATCATTTTATGTATCTACCCTCCAAAAAATTTTATAATCTCAGTATACCATATATTTCTCAAAATTTTAATAGAAAATACGAAAAAAAATCGAATTTCAGGAAAAGATATTACAAACGGAGGTGGTTTATGTGAAAAAATTAATTATTTTGTTATTTTGTGTACTTATTTCTGTTTCCCCCGCAGTGTACGCTTCACCGCTCTTTGATGAGGTACTGTCCGACAAACTGGGCGAATACGGAATATTTGAAAACGGACAGGGAATCGTATATGCTGACGAAAAGGAATTTGAGGGACGCTCCTCACTGCTGATAGTGAATGCCGCTCCCGACCTCATAAAATGTGAGGTGTATGACGACATAGACGGCATACAGCTTACGGACAGTCTTGAAATCCCCTGCGGAGGAAGCAACGTCTATAAGCTTGCCACAGTTACTAAAAACAGCGCCGACTACCTTATGCTGTCCACCACCTCAGGCAGTAAAACCGTCAATGAATTTTTTACTCTGCGTAATGACACATTTACAAAGGTTGAGCCGTTTGATTATGACTCTGTGACATATATCGCAGGATATGAGAACGGCAAGCCGGTATCCTACACCCCAGTAAGGAATGTTTATACTTTCCTCAGTCATCTTAAGCAGGAAACTATCTCGCAGTATTCATTTGTAAACAAGCTAAATACTATTTCTGCGGAGGAAATCAACAGTATCAGAACCACGCTCTCCGCCTGCGCCGACGTAATGCGGTTTGACATAAAGAATTATAATTATGATACTCTTTTCAAATATGTGCTTTACACCCACAAAAATTTCCAGGTACTTACGGACATTCCCCCTGCGTCAGGGAGCAGCAGTTCACTCGGCTATAACAACGTGTCCATTGTGAGCAGCGATTATATTGATTACATCATGGAAAAGGTATTCCGCATAACCCCCGAGAAACCGCCTGTAAACAACCTTTTAAACCGCGGTTTCTGTTACAGCGACGGCTACTATTATTATACGGGAGGCTTTGATGTTTATTTTGCCACTGAAATACTCGACCTTGCGGGCGTGTATGACATAGGCGGCGGTGTGACATTTGTAGTGTTTTCCGATGTCTATTACGAGGGTACTACAGCAACTCCCGAATACAGCTTTGCCATTGTGCAAAAAAACTCTGGCGGATATTCTATGCTGCGCCTTGGTATGGGAGAAAATCTGCCGTCACAGGAGGAGGTCAAACGCTATTCGCCCTTTTCAACCTACGGAAGCGCATCATGGAACAGCGCCGCTGACGGGGACACTAAAAAGGCGAATACAAGCAAGCTTGTTCTGCCCGTACTGCTGCTCATAATTTCAGTTGGCATTGTGGGACTTGTTTGTAGTATTGTGGTATTTATCCACGCTAAAAATAAATAAAAGGGCATGCAAAGCATGCCCCAAATTTATTTTACCGTAAGTATATCCTTGAGATATTCCTTTGTATTTCTTCCAACCATGATTTCAAAATCTCCGCTTTCAACCACATATTCCAGATCGGGAGTAACAAGCGCAAGGTCTTTTATATCCAGCTTTAGTGTCACTGTTTTAGTGTCCCCTTTCTTTATAAACACCTTTTCAAAGCGTTTCAATTCAATAGTAGGAGTGAGGATTGTGCTTACAAGATCGTTCACAAAAAGCATAACAATTTCCTTGCCATCCATTCTGCCTCTGTTCGTCACGTCAACCGACACCTCTATTGTTTCATCTTTTGATACAATTTTCTTCGACAGCTTCAGGTTTGAATAAACAAATTCGGAATAGGAAAGACCGTCGCCGAAATCATACACATTCCCCTTCTGCAAATCCACATACTGACCGCCGTGCCAGCCATCATACTGATTATAATAGCAGGGTGTCTGTGCGCCATACTGAGGAAATGAAATGCTCAGTTTTCCGCTTGGATTGAATTTACCTGCAAGCATTTCCGCAACGGCAAGACCGCCGAAGTCGCCGCCGTTGAACATCTCAATTACTGCGTCACAGTTTTCCTTGAGATATTGTATACACAGCGGCTTGCAGTTAACAAGCACTGCGATGACCTTTTTTTGTGTCCCCACCAGTCTTTTTATAAGCTCTGTCTGTCGTCCCGATAAGTCCAGATTTGCCCTGTCGCGGTATTCGCCGTTCTGGGCAAGGCAGTCGCCGATTACGCACACAACCGCGTCAGCCTTTTTCGCAATTTTAACTGCCCTGTCAATGTTATCCTCTTTTCCGTAAATATCACAACCCTTTTCATAAAGCACGTTCTTTTCTCCGAATACCTCTCTCATTCCGCGAAGTACTGTATAATATTCGCCTAAAGGCTCTATGTTCTCTTTGGGTTCCGGGTGCGAGAAGAATGTCCAGTCACCGTACTGCGCGCGTATATCGTCCGCATTTGGGCCTATAACGGCAATAGTTTTAGTGTCCCTGTCAAAGGGCAGCACATTTTCATTTTTCAGCAGCACAAGACTTTCCTGCGCCAGTTCATGGTTAATTTTTTTGTGTCCCTCGCAGCCGATAACGCTTCTGTCGGGACGCTCCTTATTATCAAAAAGTCCGAGTCTGAATTTTGCCCTTAAAATTCTTCGCACGGCATTGTCAATAAGACTCATATAAATCTTCTTATCACGCACAAGAGATAGCATACAGTCATAAAATTCATGGGTATTCATGCTCATGTCGTTACCTGCCTCAACGGCTTTGCGTGATGCATCTGTAAGATTTTCCGCCGCATGCTGCTTTGTCACAAGGCTCTTTACGTTTTCCCAGTCCGTAACCACAAATCCCTTAAATCCGATCTCGTCCTTTAAAATCTCACGCAGTATGCGTTTGTTCGCTGTAAGGGGCAGCGCGTCAATTGAACCGTACGCCGTCATCATTGAGCCGCAGCCGATATCAGAAGCCTTTTTAAACGGCGGCAGAAAGACCTCACGTATCTTTCTTTCGGTAACGGGACTGTCATACGCGTCACGTCCGCCTGTGGCTTCGCCGTAAGCGATATAATGCTTGGCGCAGGCAATAATCAGATTATCGCATTCATATCCGTCAATAATCGCCTGTCCCAGCTCGCCTATCACGTAACTATCCTCACCGAAGGTTTCGTCTATACGTCCCCATCTTAAGTCACGTCCGATACACAGCACAGGCGAAAACGTCCAGTCCAGTCCGTCGGCGCAGACCTCACGCGCCGTTGCGCGTCCCATTTCCTTTATAAGCTCACGGTTAAAACTGCATGACATGGCAAGCTGTGACGGGAATATTGTTGCGCCGTTTAATAAACAGTGTCCGTGAATTGCGTCTATGCCGAATAACGGCGGTATTCCAAGACGCGTTTGGGCAGCCTTTTTGCGTATATCGTCCGCCTCTTCTCCAAGCACGTGCAGAAATGAGCCTATACCCAGCCTCTTATATTTCTCATAATCCTCGTTGCTGAGCACATTATAACTTACCTGAAGCATTTGTCCGACCTTTTCTTCTACGGTCATACGTGATAGTAAATCGTCAATACGTTCCTCAATATCAACGCCTTTATCCCTGTATTTTTCCACATTAATCACACCCCTTAACCGTTATTAATTAAAGTATAACCGTTAATCCGATGTTTGTCAATGTTTACATTTTGCGGATTTTGTGGTAAAATAGTTTCATATCACAGAAAGGAAGGTTTTAAAAACATGATAGCATCACTCAGAAGAGCAATTTTACATATACTTGACGGCAATTCGGGAGTAAGCGTCTATTCCGACGAGGAGCTTGACATAACAGACGCAAGCATAAACAATTTCATTACGAAGCACATTGAGAAGATTTTTGAGGACGCAGGATTGAGGACAGGTGAATTTTCCGACAACAGCGGTTTTAAGTATCAGCTTGCCGAATACATAAAGGACGAGGACAATTTCAAAATCTTTTCTCAGTTCATAGCCAAAAGGCTGTATGATGGTGTTTGCCAGTCGGACAAGCCCGATTCCTCAGACTTAATAGTATGCGACTGCATAATAAACGAGCGTCCCATACTTGCCGTTCTGAAATGCGAGAACAAAATAGGCTATACACATCAGGTAATGCAGGATGAGGGAAAGGTTAAAAATCAGATTATAAACCACTACGCAATACTGCCCACCACATCACAGAAAATCAGCGAGTGTGCCTTTATAAACATGGACGATTTCACAATTCGATACACTGGCAAAAAGCGTAAAATTGACGGTGAAACCACTGACCTTATAGCCGACGTTCTTCTTGAATGTATTTACGATATTTCGTCACGCGAGTCGGTAAACGCGGTTAAGAAGATTGCAAAAAAGGTTACAGAAGAAAATGGCGGAGACGCGCTTGAAACGCTTTCAAAAATGAAGGAATACATCACGGAAAGCGTCGAGGAAGGCGAGCAGGAATATATCGAAACGGAAAAGGTTGCGGAAAAGATATTTGACGGCAAACCGGGCATGCGCGAAGAATTTATGGAAAAGATTGAAAAAGCAAACGTACCGCAGAAAGTCGAAGTCAACAGCTACGTTACAAAAAAACTTACCTCAAATGTGAAAATCGTTACCGACATCGGTGTTGAGCTTATATTCCCTGCTGAATATTACCAGAACAGCGAATATATTGAGTTTATCAACAACGAGGACGGAACGATTTCCATTCAAATAAACAACATAGGCGAGGTTATTAATAAATAATACGGAGAAAAAACATTACAGTACTACTCCATCCTTAAATATGGAAATCTCTCTGTAGCCGTTTTTTTCGTTATTTGTCTTTTTTCCTCCGGCTACCTCCAGCACATAGTCAAACAGTTCGTCTGTCAAATCTGCGCCGTTTATAATTTCTCCCGCGTTGAAGTCAATCCAGTGCGGTTTTCTCCGCGCAAGATTTGAATTTGTGGATATTTTTACTGTCGGCACAGGCGCGCCTACAGGCGTGCCTCGTCCCGTCGAAAACAAAATCATATGACATCCTGACGCTGTAAGATTAGTTACGGCAACGATGTCATTCCCAGGTCCTGTCAAAAGGTTCAGACCTTGCTTTTCGATGCTGCTGCCAATTTCAATAACATCCACCACATCGGCGCTTCCCGACTTCTGCACGCATCCGAGAGATTTATCCTCAAGCGTCGTAATTCCGCCCTTTTTATTTCCCGGAGACGGATTTTCATAAACCACCTGATTATGGCTCGTGAAATACTCCTTGAAATCATTTATCAACGCAACTGTTTTATCAAAAATAACCTTATCAACGCAGCGGTTCATCAAAATTGTTTCCGCGCCGAACATCTCCGGCACCTCCGTAAGGATTGTGCTTCCTCCGGCACCGATTAATTTATCAGAAAATCTGCCTATAAGCGGATTTGCGGTAAGACCAGAAAAGCCGTCGCTTCCGCCGCACTTAAGTCCCACAACAAGCTCCGACGCGTTACATTCAACGCGCTTCTGTTCCGCGGCAAAATCAACAAGCTCCTCAATAAGTCTAAGTCCCTCACTGATTTCATCGTCATATTCCTGTGTGCTCATAAAGCGCACACGCTCCTCGTCAATGTCACCAAGAATGGTCTTAAACAGCGGAATATTGTTATTCTCACAGCCAAGACCAAGCACAAGTACACCTGCCGCATTCGGGTGATTTACCAGTCCCTTCAGAATAAGCTGTGTTGTTTTTTGGTCATCTCCCAGCTGCGAACAGCCGAAAGGATGGACAAAGTTAAAAACACCGTCGCATTTGTCGCCGTAAAGCCTGTTTGCTTCCCTTGCGAGAATTTCGGACGTCTTGTTGACACAGCCCACAGTATTTACAATCCATATTTCATTTCTTATTCCCACTCTGCCGTTTTTGCGTCTGTAGCCCATAA
>JBJEIU010000209.1:0-2525 GCA_051877355.1 Hominilimicola sp. | reverse complement strand
ACAATATCGGCTATAACCTGTTCACGTTCCGGCATTCATCACGACGTTCTTGGAGAATAAATCAGACCGCGCCGCGCATTGAGGTATATATATTTTACTATGCCGGCGTCATGCAGGAGCGCGCGCTGAAGCTGATGGCGTCAAAGCTATCCGTAGCGACGATTATAGAGGGTAATCTTTCGGACGAAGGATTAGCAGCTATGAGTGATTGTCAGGATATGACGACACTTTTGGCAAAGGAGCTGACGCTGGGTATTAAGTCAGAGGTTGATGATTTATCCGAAGTGTTCAAGAAAATGGCGATAACGCACGAAAGAACGGAAGAACCACAAAATATTGAGGCGGAGAGCGAAGGCAAAATTGAGCCGGAGTTTATAGCTAAGCCTATAAACGAACCGATAAAACGGGTACAATCTGTGGTGAGCTTTGACGTGGCAGCGGCGTTCTCCGGAAGAAAAAGAAAAAGCAGCAAGGCTTATGACGACGATCCTAATCAGATTTCGTTGTTTGACTTGCTGGCAAGTTAAAAAGGAGGAAAATTTAATGAAGGTATCAATCAACAGGGAAGCCCTGCGCGGGTTTCTCAAGTCAATGATAAGGGTAGTACCTAAAAGCAGCCCAGTTATGGAGCTAATGGGATTTTTGGTAGAGTGTAACGAGAATGACGGATATATGTACATTACGGCTACCAACCTCGAAACATCAATACAGCGCAAAATTAAGACTGATATTGAGGAGGGCGGCAGCCTTGTCGTAAGCGCTAAGCTTTTTTACGATATTGTAGAACGGCTTGGCGATGATAGAGTTACGCTGGAGTACAACGGTAAATATCTCGGCATTTCAAGCGGAAGCTGCCGCTATGAAATGCCGGTGCTTGCGGCGAGAAATTATCCTAAGCCCAATATACCGTTTCCCGACGATATTATGAAAATCAAGGGAATATGCAAAATGTATAACAAGGTGGCGGCGTCTGTAAGCACAGATAAGGACAAACCGGCGCTTACGGGCATTCATATTGACGTATATTCCGACGCGGTGCGTGCCGCGTCCTGTGACGTGCATAGAATGTCGGTAACGTCCGTTCCGTGTGAAACGGGCGGAAAGCTGTCGGTCACTATCCCTAAGCAGTCGCTTTTCTATCTGGCAAACGCCGTAGACGACAATGATACCGTTGAATTCGGCTTATGCGGAAACACTCTTGTATTTATGAGTGCGGATATGCTGTTTTCATCGCGCATAATACACGACAGGTTTATTGACGTTGACAGACTGACAGACGGTAACGGCAAAAAGCATATTGCCAAGATTAAGGCGGCGGATTTACAGAGCATGATAGGCACTGTTTCCACAATCGCGAATTTGAGCGAGGACGTGGCGCCTGTGTCGATTAAGTTTGGAAACAATAGTATAGGTATTAAGGTTGAGAGTGAGCTTGCTTCAACTCAGACAGATATACCCGCTGAAATCTCCGAGGCGGTAAACGTCGAATATTACTATAACGCGCGCTATCTTATAGACGCGCTCAAGGTAATTAAAGGCGACGCTGATATTCAGATGACCGGCGGCGTTATGTATATATCCGACGCATTGAGTGAGTATATGATGCTCAATACCAAAAAACGCGAAGTAAAACGTAAGGCAAAGAAAAAGGCGCAGCCGGCTAAGGCTAAAAAGGCAGCGTAAAAATATATGGAGGTAAACACAATGAATAATCAGAAAATCGTAAATGTAATGTCTGAGGTCGCGGCTGAAGCGGCGGAGCGTGAGGAGCTTATACAGTGTATAGCTGTAGCCTTGCTTGCGGGGAAGAATTTATTTATCCTCGGCGACACAGGACAGGCAAAGTCATATTGTATAAACGCATTCCGTAAGCGTATTACGGACGCGAAACAGTTTGAACGCCTGTTGTCAAAGCAGACGGATGAAGAGCAGTTGTTCGGCAGGCTTGATTTATCGAGCATTATTCCGGGCAATATGCCGTCCGATGAGCTTATGAAAGACATATCGTACAGCGTCAAGGCAAAAGAGGTTGAAAACGCATATAAGCAGTACGAGATTGACGGAAAATCCGAGAGCTTAATCAAAGCGATGGAGCTTACAGAGGAGCTTGATAAAATTAAGAAGATTATTTGTTCGGTTAAGGGAAACGCTCCGAAGGTAGTTACGGCGGGCAAAATTCCCGACAGTAACATTATCTTTCTTGATGAAATCTTCAAAAGCAACGACGGTATTTTAAATTCCCTGCTTACTGCGCTTAACGAGCATGTGTACACCAACGAGGGACAGGTGATGAAGATACCCGCGATTTCGTTCTTCTCGGCAAGTAATGAAATACCCGATTTTAACGAAAGTGAAAATCAGATATTAAAGCCGCTCTATGACCGTTTCGACCTTAAAGTAGTTACGGAATATGTCAAGGACAAGGATAACAGGCTTAAAATCTTAAAGCAGAAGCAAAATTCCGTATCAGCGTCCACTTCGGCGACAATAACGCTGGAGGAGCTTAAAATAATGCAGAACGAGGT
>JBJEIU010000208.1:0-2533 GCA_051877355.1 Hominilimicola sp. | reverse complement strand
TCACGCTTACACAGGCGACCAGATGACTCTTGACGGTCCTCAGAGAAAGGGTGACCTAAGAAGATCAAGAGCAGCTGCTGTAAATATCGTTCCTAACTCAACAGGTGCTGCAAAGGCAATTGGTCTTGTTATTCCTGAGCTTAACGGTAAGCTTATCGGTGCTGCTCAGAGAGTTCCGACTCCGACAGGTTCAACAACAATCCTTACAGCTGTTGTTAAGGGCGACAACGTAACAGTTGACGGTATCAACGCTGCAATGAAAGCTGCTTCAAACGAATCCTTCGGTTACAATGTAGACGAAATCGTTTCATCAGATATCGTTGGTATGAGATATGGTTCATTGTTTGACTCAACTCAGACAATGGTTGCTGAAATCGGCGATGGTCTTTATGAAGTACAGGTTGTTTCTTGGTACGATAACGAAAACTCATACACATCACAGATGGTTAGAACAATCAAGTATTTCGCAGAACTTGCATAATCGAAGATTATATACGGAAAACGGACAGGCATTGCCTGTCCGTTTTTATGTGTTATGCCTATATTTTTAGTGTAAAAATAAAATTTTACCCACATGAATGATATTTTTTTCACAAGTTGTAAAAAAATTTCAATATAATTATAGACATTTCACCGATTTATGGTATAATTAATATACAGGCATTTTACGGAGATTTTCCGTGGCTACTATAAAATTATAACATAGGAGGAGTATTCCAATGGCAAACAAGTATGTATACCTTTTTAAGGAAGGTAATGCAAACATGAGAGAATTGTTGGGCGGTAAGGGCGCTAACCTTGCCGAAATGACAAATCTTGGTCTACCTGTTCCGCAGGGCTTCACAATCACAACAGAGGCATGTACACAGTACTATGAGGATGACAGACAAATCAATGATGAAATCCAGTCCCAGATTAACGAATACATCGTTAAGATGGAGGAAATCACAGGCAAAAAGTTCGGTGACAGAGAGAACCCGCTGCTTGTATCTGTCCGCTCAGGTGCAAGAGCATCAATGCCGGGCATGATGGACACAATTCTAAACCTTGGTATAAATGAGGCAGTTGTTGAGTTTATGGCTGAAAAGTCAGGCAATCCGCGTTGGGCTTGGGACTGCTACAGAAGATTTATTCAGATGTACAGCGACGTTGTTATGGAGGTCGGAAAGAAGTACTTTGAAGAGCTTATTGATAAGATGAAGGCTGACAGAGGCGTTACACAGGACGTTGACCTTACAGCTGACGACTTGAAGGAATTGGCTAACCAGTTCAAGGCTGAATATAAGTCAAAGATTGGTCAGGACTTCCCTGATGACCCGAAGGAACAGCTTATGGGTGCTGTTAAGGCAGTATTCCGTTCATGGGACAACCCAAGAGCAAACGTATACAGACGTGATAACGATATTCCTTATTCATGGGGTACAGCTGTTAATGTACAGATGATGGCGTTCGGTAACATGGGTGATGACTGCGGTACAGGTGTTGCTTTTACTCGTGACCCTGCCACAGGCGAAAAGAAACTTATGGGTGAATTCCTTACAAACGCTCAAGGTGAGGATGTTGTTGCAGGCGTTCGTACACCAATGCCGATTGCTGAGATGGAACAGAAGTTCCCGGAAGCATTCGCGCAGTTCAAGGATGTTTGCCAGACACTTGAGAATCACTACAGAGATATGCAGGATATGGAGTTCACTGTTGAGCACGGTAAGCTTTATATGCTACAGACAAGAAACGGTAAGAGAACAGCTCAGGCAGCGCTAAAGATTGCTTGTGACCTTGTTGACGAGGGAATGAGAACAAAGGAAGAAGCAGTTGCAATGATTGACCCGCGTAACCTTGATACACTTCTTCACCCGCAGTTTGCAGCTGACGCTTTGAAGAAGGCTACACCGATGGGCAAGGCTCTTGGCGCATCACCGGGTGCAGCAGCAGGTAAGATTGTATTCACTGCTGACGATGCTAAGGAATGGGCTGCAAGAGGCGAAAAGGTTGTTCTTGTACGTCTTGAAACATCACCTGAGGATATTGAGGGTATGAAGGCTGCTCAGGGTATCCTTACAGTAAGAGGCGGTATGACTTCTCACGCTGCCGTTGTTGCTCGTGGTATGGGTACATGCTGTGTATCAGGCTGCGGCGACATTGCTATGGACGAAGCAAACAAGAAGTTCACTCTAAACGGCAAGGAGTATCACGAGGGTGATACAATTTCACTTGACGGTTCAACAGGTAATATATATGACGGAATTATTCCGACAGTTGACGCTACAATCGCAGGCGAGTTCGGCAGAATCATGGGTTGGGCTGACGAGTTCAGAACACTTAAGGTTCGTACAAACGCTGATACTCCTGCTGACGCTAAGAAGGCAAGAGAATTGGGCGCAGAAGGTATCGGTCTTTGCCGTACAGAGCATATGTTCTTCGAGGGCAACAGAATTGACGCTTTCAGAGAAATGATTTGCGCTGACACAGTTGAGGAAAGAGAAGCTGCTCTTGATAAGATTCTTCCTATGCAGCAGGGCGACTTTGAACAGCT
>JBJEIU010000207.1:0-2535 GCA_051877355.1 Hominilimicola sp. | reverse complement strand
TGTAGAGTCCATTACTCCTAAATTCTTTGAAAGTATGTCGCTGAATGAAAGTACATCATACTTTTTTGCGTCAGGATTGATGTTAGGGTCGCGGTCATATACTGCGTCAACCTTCTTTGCAAGAAGAATTACATCTGCTTCCGTCTCTACTGCGCGCAGCGCCGCCGCAGTATCCGTTGACATAAACGGGTTACCCGTTCCGCAGCCGAATATAACTACTCTGCCCTTTTCAAGATGTCTTTCCGCCTTGCCTCTGATATACGGTTCGGCAACCTGACGCATTTCAATAGCCGTCTGCACTCTTGTAGGAACGTCAAGATTTTCAAGTGCGCTGCACAGTGCAAGCGCGTTTATGGCTGTTGCAAGCATACCCATGTGGTCTGCTCTTGTTCTGTCCATATTCTCGCTGCTTCTGCCTCTCCAGATATTGCCGCCGCCCACAACGATTGATACCTGAACACCCATATCAACAATCTTTTTTACATTCTCGCTTATATGAGCCAGCGTGTCCTCATCAAGTCCGAAGCCATTTTCGCCTGCAAGAGCCTCGCCGCTTATTTTCAAAAGCACTCTTTTGTACTTTGCTTTCATTGATAAAATCCTCCTTAAAATTTATTTATACTATCTTTATTATACATTATAGCTAACAATATTTCAATACATTTTTTCTCAGTTGTGCAAAATATATTCTTCGTTATATTCTCTGAGCCATTTTTTCCACATTCTCCCGTCTGAACTCCTCAAATTTGTCCTCCTCAATCGCCCTTCTTATTTCACCCATAAGCTCATTATAGAAATACAGATTATGCAACACAGCAAGGCGCATACCGAGCATTTCGTTTGCCTTGAACAGGTGTCTTACATACGCTCTTGAATAATTTTGGCATGTCGGACAGCCGCACTTCTCGTCTATTGGACGCGTGTCAAGCTCATATTTTTGATTTTTCATATTCATAGTTCCGTGGCGTGTAAATATAAATCCGTGGCGCGCGTTTCTCGACGCAATTACACAGTCGAAGAAGTCAACGCCCCGTGCGACAGCCTCAATAATATTAGACGGTGTGCCGACTCCCATAAGGTATCTCGGCTTATCCACGGGCGCGTGCGGAAGCACCACATCAAGAATATGATACATCTCCTCATGGCTCTCGCCTACGGCAAGTCCGCCTATCGCGTAACCGGGCAGGTCAAGCTCTGCAATACGTTCCATATGCTCCACACGTATGTCGTCATATGTGCCGCCCTGATTAATTCCGAACAGCATTTGTTCCTTATTAATTGTGTCATCAAGAGAATTAAGCCGCTCTATTTCATTTTTGCAGCGTACGAGCCACCTGTAGGTTCTGTCGCATGAATCCTTTACATATTTGTAGGGTGCAGGATTTTCTATGCACTCGTCAAACGCCATTGCTATGGTTGATGCAAGATTTGACTGTATCTGCATGCTTTCCTCTGGTCCCATAAAAATTCTGCGTCCGTCTATATGAGAATTAAAGCTCACGCCCTCCTCTGTGATTTTTCGCAGTCCTGCCAGTGAAAACACCTGAAATCCGCCGCTGTCGGTAAGAATTGGTCTGTCCCAATTCATAAACTTATGAAGTCCGCCAAGCTGCTTTATTACTTTATCCCCCGGTCGCAGGTGCAGGTGATACGTGTTTGAAAGCTGTACCTGACAGCCGACTTCTTTCAAATCCATAGTGCTTACAGCGCCTTTTATTGCAGCTATAGTTCCCACATTCTGAAAAACAGGTGTCTGCACAACGCCGTGTACCGTATGAAATTCTCCGCGTCTTGCAAGACCGTCTGTGTGTAATATTTTAAACATTATCTGTCTCCTTTATCTGATAAACATTGCGTCGCCGAATGAGAAAAATCTGTATTTTTCTCTTACCGCTTCCTTGTAGGCACTTAGCACGTTTTCACGTCCCGCAAGTGCGCTCACAAGCATTATAAGCGTTGATTCCGGCAGATGAAAATTCGTTATAAGCGCGTCAATTACATGAAATTCCTTACCCGGATAAATGAAAATATCCGTCCAACCTGTCTGCTCCCTAAGCGGCAAACCGTTCATTCCTACCGTTTCAAGCACACGCGTTGCCGTAGTACCCACCGATATAACTCTTTTGCCCTTTGCCTTTGTTTCGTTTACAAGGTCTGCCACCTCCTGCGGCAGAACATAAAATTCCGAATGCATTTTGTGGTCAAGTATATCGTCTGCCTTTACAGGACGGAACGTTCCAAGTCCCACATGAAGCGTCACATAGCCTATATTAATTCCCTTTGCCTTTATCTTCTCAAGCAGCTCAGGCGTAAAATGAAGTCCGGCAGTAGGCGCGGCTGCGCTGCCTGGGTTCTTTGCATATACGGTCTGGTATCTGTCCTTATCCTCTAACTTTTTGGTTATATAATGCGGAAGCGGCATTTCACCCAACTTGTCCAGCACCTCCTCAAAAACGCCCTCATATGTGAACTTAACAAGGCGGTTTCCGTCATTTACGATTTCCAGAACCTCTGCTTTAAGTTCGCCGTTGCCGA
>JBJEIU010000206.1:0-2542 GCA_051877355.1 Hominilimicola sp. | reverse complement strand
ATTAATATTTTTCACCAACGACAAATTATCAAGCAGTACCCACTCTCCGCCGTCCGCATCGAAATACAGTCCTATTGTTCAATTTTTTACAGCCTGAATTTATTTTTGAGAAAACTTAATATCCCTTCATCCCGCATCCTGCAAGCTTGATGACTGCGATTACAGCGAAAAGCTGACCGAGATTATCAAAAACAACAATATTAAGAGTGTTACAATCGTGCGTATGGAGGTTCCCTGCTGCGGCGGACTTGAAATCGCTGCAAGGAATGCGTTGCAAAACAGCGGAAAATTCATTCCATGGAACGTTGTAACAATTTCTGTAGACGGTAAAATATTAGATTAAATTGAAAAGGAGTATAGCAATGAATACGCTTATGAAAAATATCGGCAAATCAGCACACACGAATCGGGCGGAGATGCTTTTGTGACTTGCCTTGACTGTGTGGGCAAGATTACTATTGACGGCAAAGATTATGAGCTATGCGAGGGCGAATCTATCGTAATGCCTGCAGGACATCCTCATGCAGTATACGGCAACAGGCACATTGGGATCAACCCTGTGCTGATAATACAAATCAACATAATCCGTACCCAATCGGGTAAGCGAACCCTCAATGCTTTTTCTGATGGTTTCGGGACGGCTGTCTGTTTTAAGTGAAAGGTTTCTGTTATGGTGCACTCCGAATTTAGTCGCAATTATAACCTTATCACGATACGGCTTTAACGCCTTGCCGACCAATTCTTCATTATATACAAGCTGTCCATTTTATTATATCCCGTGTAGCACTCCGCAGTATCAAAGAATGTAATACCCATATCAACGGCAGTATGGATTAACTTAATCATTTCCGCTTCATCAGACGGCGCTCCGTATGCGTGCGTCATTCCCATACAGCCAAGCCCTATGGCAGACACCTTTAAACTGCTGTCTCCTAAATTTTTGTATTGCATACTGAATGTCTCCTTAAATTATTTCAAGCTGTCTACCCAAACCTTGACATCACTTTCACTTACACCTGAACGGAAACGCATACCTGTCTGCCAATTTCCGGTTCCTGCTGCTTCTGCTAACAGGTTTCCGCTTTCGCCAAGTCCTGAGCTTGCGGAGGTGCAGAACGGAATAACTGTTTTTCCCGTGAAGTCGTTTGCTTCGATAAATCCGTTTACAGGCCATGCGGCGATACCCCACCAGATAGGATAGCCTATGAATACTGTGTCATAAGACTCCCAATCAGGGGCAGTGGTTTCTTTAAGCTCTATATTTCTTTCGCTTTTATTCTCATGCTCGCGAACAACACGGCTGTTATCGTCTGTCCAGTTTAAATCTGCGTCTGTATAAGGTTTTATGGGTTCAAGCTCAAAAATATCGGCATTTGTTTCGTCTGCTATATATTCAGCAACCTTCTTTGTGCTTCCTGTGGCAGAATAATACACTACCAACACCTTTCCGCTGTCCGTCGACTGCTCTGTCGGCATTGCCGGCGGATTATCCGCCGTAGATTTCTTAATTATAACCGTTTGTGTTTCCTGCTCCCACTCCACATTAAACTTAAAACTCTCTGCAATAAATCTTATTGGCAGCATTGTTCTTTCGTTTATGATAACGGGAGATAAGTCAAGCGTATTTACAGCACCGTTTAAATATGCGGTTTGGGAACCTATGATTAAATCAATCGTGTCGTTACCGTATGTAAGAGTTGCTGTCTGCGTTTTCTGCGTCCATGTTACACTGCCGCCCATTTCCTCAATTATTGCGCGGACGGGAACAAGAGTCCTGTCGTTTTGCACAACAGGAGCAGTACCATCGTTGTCTATATTTTTTTCTGTTCCGTTGACTGCCATAATGGGGTTGCCTATCTGCATTGTAAGCGTAAAATCACCTGCATTATTATCCGCAGCATTGCAGCCTGTTACCATTGACATTGCAAACACCAATGTCATTATAATTGATAATATCTTTTTCATTACAAATAACCTCCTTAAACCGTTCGACCCATTTTATATGCTTCTTCCGGAATTTTTGTATCTTTGATTTCGCCGGCTTCATATACGCCTGTCCCGAAAATTACTCCCATTTCCTTAGATCCCTCAAGACAAGCCGCCAAGCCGCGCATACATTCAAGCGTGCAGTCCATAGCCGTCTTGTCATTTTCAGCCGCTGTCATTATGTAATAAAACTCCTTATTTTTTATCTGCGTCCACTTTGCGACAGTACGGTCAATCACCGTCTTAAGCTGTGCGTCTATGGAATAGAAATACACCGGACTTGCAAGAACGATAACGTCCGCCTCCAGTATTTTATCAAGAATTTCTGCCATATCGTCCTTTATGACGCACTCACCGTCGCTGTTTTTGCAGTAATAACAGGCATTGCAATAACCTATCTTTTTATCTCGGGCAAATATTTTTTCAACATGGTTTCCGTTTTCATTTGCGCCGCGTGCAAATTCGTCACACAGTATATCGGAATTACCGCCTTTTCGCGGACTTCCCGAAAGAATTAAAACTTTTTTGTTCATATGATTTTACCTCCTTGATTTTT
>JBJEIU010000205.1:0-2568 GCA_051877355.1 Hominilimicola sp. | reverse complement strand
CAATCCGTAAGGCTCGGCGATACAACTATCATATCTCCGGCTAAATCCGTCCATGTGTCGGCGTTGCTTTTTGCATAGCTGTTTTCTGTAAGCGGCGTTGTTTCAATCGTATTAAATTTACTGCTCCAGCCCGGCAGTGTCATGAGCATAGGATAACTTCTGCTTTTATCATAATCAGACGGCAGATAGTAGGTATAATGAATTGTTCCGTCACTGCCTTGCAGCGTGTTATTCAAAAATTCCTGCATTTCTCCGCTTTGTTCAGCCTTTAGATTATAAAATGTTTTTGTTTGCATAAGTGGCTGCATAGATCCTTTTTCCCACGCAAAAACCTTGAGCATATAATTTTTATCCTCGTCCATATAAAACTCCCCGTTTAAGGCATTAACACGCACCGCCGTTAAAATGCCGTTATCATATAAAGCGGTTATGATATTTATATCTGTAATATCTTTATTCGCTGTCATTGAAAATTTCAGGCATCTGCCTTCTGTAACAGGCTGTTCTACACTTAAAAGTTCCGTATCGTCTGCGACAGTTTCAAATACGCTGCTCAAAAATACGTCATAATCTCCGAACCAATCTCCTCTCGCGCCGAATCCGTGTTGATAACCTTCAAGAATATGTGATTCCACCGTAACTCCGGCTTCATTAAGCACCTCAAGTTGATTTTCAATCTGATTTCTGAAAACCTCCTCTGAGCCATAAAGCACATATGTAGGCGGCAGATTTGATGTACGGAATTTTTCTGTGTCTAAAGACGCAACGCTTAATCTTCCGTAAAATGAATACATAAGTCCGACAGCAGCAACGTCCGCAGAAACATTGTCCAATGCGTCAGGAACATAATCGCTGTCAAGCACAGTTCCGTTTACCAGACCTTTGAAATTCAATGCAAGCTCTCCGCTTAAAATTCCTCCTGCACTGAAACCCATGACAGCAATATTATCCGAATCTATTCCGTAGTCGTCCGCATAAGCACGCACATAACGTATTCCTCTTGCAAGGTCTAACGCAGCTTCCTCCTGTGTATATGGGCGCAGCCTGTAGTTTCCAACAAAGCACTGATACCCCAGCTTGCTGAGTTCCTGCGCCACAGGTATTCCCTCTGAATAGCTGCAAAAAGAAAACGCACCGCCCGGATTTATCATAACAGCGCCTTTGATTTTTGTATTCTGCGCGGCAGGAACGCTTACGATGTTCGGCATAAAATCCTCAGGATCACCGTTCGGGTTAGAATTTGTCCAAACAGTTTTTGCAGGAATATTATCCTCTGTCCATAAATAAATAGTCTGTTGAATATTTGGATTTGGTTTATCGTTAAAAGTAATATCCGTGTTGCTCGCAAATACTGCAGTGCACACAGTAATAATACATGCTAATAACAAACCTGCTGAAAAGGCTATTTTTAATTTCACTATATATTCCTCCGTTCCTATATTATAATATAAGTATAACATTGCTCTTTACTTCTGAGAAGTTCCGATTAGTTCATCAGCTTTAACCAAAATGTTAAAACAAAAGTGCCTATCCGTCAGGATAAGCACCAATAATTATAAATCACAAACCTGCGAAACAGCATTAAGAAATTCCGTAACGTGCGCTGACGGCTTCGGCGAATGAAAAATTCCAAACGGGATTGTATAATCCCAATCCACAGGCACAATCTTAATCAGCGGATGTACCGCTTCCCATTTTCCAAACCCTATCAGAACACCGTTGCTGCTCTCGCATTTATTGAAAACATCAACATTGAAAAACGGTATGTCAGTCAATTTTATTTTCGGATGTTCAGACCATATTTCATCCCGTATCGCGTCAGTACGGCTGTTCCAGCCGCGGTGTATGAGCATGACATTTTCTCCATATAAATCGGAAATATCGATTTTATCTCTAAATGCAAATCTATGATTTACCGATACTGCGCAGCTTATGGGCTCGTCCTCCAACTTCAGCGCGGCACAGCCGCTTCTTTTTAGAAATTCCTCGTCAAACCATCCCGGCACAATATCAATATTCTTTCCGAGATTTTTAAGTATCTCACGAGCGTTTTCGGGAGTGTTATCAAATGGCACCATACGAAACTTTATATCAGGGCATATTTCTTTAACTGTAGGCCATAATTCAAGTATAAATTGTCCGGGCGTCATTAAAGACGTTCCTATTCGTATGATTTTTTCCTCCGTCTGCATTGCGTTATTGGCGCGGACAAGAGAATCCTTTGAATACTGAATTATATATTTTGCGTCACCGTAAATTGAAGCCCCTGCTTTAGTCAGCTTAATTCCGCGGCATGTCCGTTCAAAAAGCTGTAGTCCAAGTTCCTGCTCAAGTAATGTAATCTGCTTAATAACCGCAGTAGGAGATATGTACAAGCTTTCTGCAGCTTTAGAAAAGCTGCCTGAATCTGCAACATGAATAAATGTTTCCAAATGCCTGTTGTACATAAATATGCTCCTTTCACTTACATATGTTGTATTATTTAATTTATTATACAAGTTAAAGTGAACTTTAAGTCAAGCTATTTTTTAGAAAATTCACAAATTGTTCATAATTTCTTGCAAACAG
>JBJEIU010000204.1:0-2571 GCA_051877355.1 Hominilimicola sp. | reverse complement strand
TGGCATAATAAGAGGTATATGGTATGGTATTTTTCATTCCATATCAGCATTCTGTAATGCCGGCTTTGATATAATCGGCGACGGAAAAAGTATGTTTTCCTTCAGAAATGACCCGATTGTGCTTTTAACGCTTGCCGCACTTATTGTAATAGGAGGACTGGGATTTATAGTATGGAATGACATTATAAAAAAGAAGTCATGGAAAAAGCTGAGCGTATACTCAAAGATAGTGCTTTTATCAACGGCAATATTGATTTTGCTGGGTGCTGTGGTATATTTTATATTTGAATATAAAAACCCTGAAACAATGGGTAATGACACAATTATGCAGAGAATACTCTCATCACTTTTCCAGTCGGTGACCACAAGAACAGCGGGCTTTGATACGCTGGGACAAAACAGTCTCACAGATTTGTCTAAGCTGTGGGGAATAGTACTGATGATGGTAGGCGGAGCTTCCGGTTCTACGGCTGGAGGCGTAAAGATAGGCACGGTTGTGCTTGTGCTTATTACTCTCCATGCAGTGTTGGGAGCAAGACCAGATGTGGTGATATTGAACAGAAGTATAAAGCACAGAGCAATTCTTCATGCGATGTCAATTTTGGTGCTGTGGCTTATATTTGTTATAGCAGGCTCCGTATTCGTAAGCCTTGCAGATAATCAGCCTGTACTCAATTCAATGTATGAGGTTGCCTCGGCATACAGTACCGTCGGACTTTCGGTGGGTGTATCTGAGTCAGCGTCAGTGTTTACGAAGATACTTATGATTATATATATGTTTTTCGGAAGGGTCGGAATTATGACCATCAGTGTCATATTCATATCTGGAGCAGGGAATAACAATACAGGAATAAAATATCCCGAGAGTGACTTTTTTGTGGGATAATACGAGGAGTGGATAGTATATGAAAACTTTTGCTGTAATAGGCATGGGAAGATTTGGAATGTCGGCGGCAAAAAAGCTTGCGGAACTTGGCTGTGAGGTAATAGCCATTGACAATGACGGCGACAAGGTAAATGAAATTGCTGATTATGTGACAAAGGCGGCGCAGCTTGACGCTAAAAACGAGGAGCATTTGCGAAATCTCGGAATAAAAAACTGCGAGTGCGCTATTGTGGCTATAGGCGATAATGTAATGGATTGTGTGTTTATAACCCTAACACTTAAGGAAATGGGTGTTGGCAAGGTTGTATGCAAGGCAAGAGATGAGCAGCACGGAAAGGTGCTGAAAAAGGTCGGCGCTGACATGGTTATAATTCCCGAACAGGAAGCGGGCGAAAAGGTAGCGTCAAGGCTTGTTTCAAGACAATTTATAGATATTCTGCATATATCTGATGAATATAGTATTGAGGATACACGTGTACCGGAAAAGTGGGTCGGCAAAAGTCTAGCGGATTTATCAGTGCGTAAGAAATACGGCGTAAATATCGTTGCTATAAAGAACAGCCTTACTCCAAATGATGTAAATATAACACCTGAACCGGATTACAGATTTAAGGACACGGATATTGTGGTGCTTGTGGGCAGAACACGGGACATAAACAAATTTAATAAATAGTGTCAAAAAAGGTATTGCATGCAATACCTTTTTTGTATTGTGAAAAACAAAAATATACGCCAATCCAATGTATTTTTTATGTAGTATTAACAAATAGTATAATAAAGTAAAAAAATCTATTGACAAAAGTTTAACAATCACGTATAATATAATACGGAA
The DNA here is from genome assembly GCA_051877355.1 of Hominilimicola sp. Lineage (GTDB taxonomy): Bacteria > Bacillota > Clostridia > UBA1381 > UBA1381 > Hominilimicola. The sequence continues at coordinate 853 of JBJEIU010000204.1, read as the reverse complement.
AGATTGATAAATAATTAACGTTATTTGTTTGTCAATGTAAAAAAGCACCATAATCAAGGAGGAAATATTATGGCTGAAATTAATGTAAATGAAATGATAGACGGCTACGTAAAAAAGGCACAGGCTGCACTTGACGAGTTTATGAAGCTGGATCAGGAGCAAATCGACGCAATCGTAAAGGCAATGACTCTTGCAGGTCTTGACAAGCATATGGAGCTTGCAAAGATGGCTGTTGAGGAAACAGGCAGAGGCGTCTATGAGGATAAAATTACGAAAAATATGTTTGCGACAGAGTATGTATATCACTCAATCAAGAACGAGAAAACGGTAGGCGTTATCGCTGAAAATGACCTTGAGGATTATGAAATTATCGCTGAGCCTGTGGGCGTTGTCTGCGGTGTAACTCCTGTTACAAACCCCACATCAACAACGCTTTTCAAGGCGCTTATATGTATCAAATCAAGAAATCCTGTTATTTTTGGTTTCCACCCTGCGGCTCAGAAGTGCAGCGTGGCAGCGGCAAAGGTTGTGCTTGACGCGGCAGTTGCTGCGGGCGCACCCGAAAATTGTATTCAGTGGATAGAATATCCGTCCATTGAAGCGACAAACGCGCTTATGAACCATCCGGGTGTTGCGACTGTTCTTGCAACAGGCGGCAGCGGAATGGTTAAGGCGGCATATTCAACGGGTAAGCCGGCGCTGGGCGTAGGTCCCGGTAACGTTCCATGCTATATCCATAAGAGCGCAGATATTGAGCAGGCTGTAAACGACCTTATTTTGTCAAAGACCTTTGACAATGGTATGATTTGCGCGTCGGAGCAGGCGGCGATTGTTGATAAGTCAATTTCAGCCA
>JBJEIU010000203.1:0-11839 GCA_051877355.1 Hominilimicola sp. | reverse complement strand
TATATTGCCTTTGTGTTATCCTGAATAGCCGCCTCAAATGCGCCGTCCTCCTCGGGGTCGACAAAGGTTGTAGTAATTCCGTAATCGGGAAGCGTATGCTCAAGAAGATTATATGTACCGCCATAAATTGTCTTTGACGCTACGATGTGGTCGCCTGCCTTTGCAAGCGCCTGAATTGTGTATGTGATTGCCGCCGCGCCCGACGCCGTCGCAAGCGCCGCTACGCCGCCCTCAAGTGCGGCAATTCTCTGCTCGAATATATCCTGTGTCGGGTTTGTAAGTCTGCCGTAGATATTGCCCGCGTCACGCAGACCGAAACGGTCAGCCGCGTGCTGTGAATTGTGGAATACGTATGATGTTGACGCATAAATCGGAACTGCTCTTGCGTCTGTTACCGCGTCTGCCTTTTCCTGTCCTATATGTAGCTGCTTTGTTTCAAATTTCCAATCTTTATTTGCCATGATTAATTACCTCTTTCTTTTATATATTATCTGTTTCTTTTCTGTATTACCCTTTTTATCCTTTTATTTATCCGTCTCTATTCATTAATGCCGCAACATCGGCACATTCGTCTGCTATGCGTATTTTTCAAATAAGGTATCAACATATTTGTCACCCTTTCTTTCATTTCTATATTTCCTATAGAATTACTATGTTTTAAATTATAGCACAATTTTTCCATTTGTCAATAGTTTTTTGGAAAAAATTTATTTTAAATTTTTTATACAAAAAGACTGCCCTTAAGGCAGCCTTTTACATCACTTTTTTTCAATTATCTTAAACAGCACAGCATTTGCAAACGCAAGCGGATTATCCTGAGCAAAGAACACCGTGCCGTCTGTTTTTGCTTTGATTTTTTCTTTACCGAAAAATCGTACGGGTCAATTATTTCAGCCAGTACGCTCCCCTTTGTAACTTCGTCATTTACATTGACACGTCGTCTTAAAACACCCGCCTCCTTTGACTTCACATTGATAAGGTCTTTTTCATTGATAACTTTTGCACTGTCCTTTACCTTTGCCTTACCGCTTTTCTAAATTATATCCCTCTGATTTTTGTTTGTCAATACCTTAGCATCCAATTTTGACAAAATATACCCTCTGCAGTCAGCAATCCTTTTTCTGATAGTCCTTTATCAGAAGCGCGCGTACATAGCCGCGTGACTTATCGGTTGAATCTATGTAAAAGCCACGCCCGTAATAAAAACGTATAAGCGAGGTTATTTTTGAAGCTGTGTGCAGTCGTACCTGAGTGACACCCTTTTTCATCATTATTCTGTCCACAAGGTTCATTATTGACTTGCCGATACCATTATTCTGGCTTGTAACCTTAACGGCAAAACGCGATAAATAAGCTGTCTTATCAGGAAAAACCTCCACACGCACACTGCCTACAGGCTCGCCATCCGACAGGGCAAGCAGCACAACCTTTGTGTCTATATCATGCTTAACGTCATTGTAGGATTCATCAAGCGCCGCCAGTTTTTCCACGCCCGACATCTGCTGGTACTTCACAAATCCCTCGCGCGTGATATTCATTATGGCAGGTATATCGTCATAATTCGCCAGCCGCACCTGAAACAATGACTGGAAATCTGTATCCAAATTTTTCACTCCCTTTTAGTTGATAGATATCACCTAAGCTTAGCGTCACTTGCCGCTATGTGTCACTGCTCGACACTGACTGCCACTCTGCGGCGAAAGTGTCTGCTTCGACGTGACACGCGGCTTAAGTGACGTCGCACATTCGCAAGCGAATGCTCTATCCCATCAATGTTGCCATAACAGCTTTCTGTGCGTGCAGTCTGTTTTCGGCTTCATCAAAAATAACGCTGTGCGCGCCGTCAATCACTTCCTCCGTAACCTCAAAGCCGCGGTATGCCGGCAGGCAGTGCATGAATATTGCCTCACTGTCCGCATGTTTAAACAGCTCGCCGTTCACCTGATACGGCATAAACACCTTTTGTCTTTCAGCCTTTTCAGCCTCCTGTCCCATTGATACCCATGTGTCTGTGTATACAACATCCGCATTCTTTATAGCCTCAACAGGGTCATTTGTAAGTATAAGCTCTTTGCCCGACTTCTTGAAGTCGTCCTTTGCATTTGCCACTACCTCACTGTCACACTGATAATTGTCAGGTGTTGCTATGGCGCAGTCAAGTCCTGCCTTTGCACAGCCGTACATCAGCGAATGAGCCATATTGTTTCCGTCGCCTATATATGCAAGCTTAAGCCCTTCCAGCTTGCCCTTATGCTCATAAGCCGTCATAAGGTCAGCAAGCACCTGGCATGGGTGAAGCAAATCGGTAAGCGCATTGATTACGGGGATATTTGCATACTCTGCCAAATCAAGCACGTCCTGATGCGCATATGTACGAATCATTATACCGTCAAGCATTCTTTCAAGCACTTTTGCGGTATCGTAAATTGTTTCGCCTCTTCCAAGCTGTATATCGTTTGAGGACAGAAACAGCGGATAACCGCCCAGCTGCGTCATGCCCACCTCAAAGGAAACTCTTGTACGCGTCGATGATTTTGTGAATATCATACCAAGCGTCTTGCCCTTTAAGATATGATGCTCTATTCCGTTTTTCTGCTCCGCTTTCAGCTTTATTCCAAGCTCAAGGAGCTCCTTTACTTCCTGCGCCGTCAAGTCGTGTAAGCTTATTAAGTCTTTCATAATTAACCCTCCAAAATTTTATTCAGTTCATTAGCGAACATATCAATATCGTTTTCATTAATGATAAGCGGCGGCGCAATTCTTATTGTATTACCGCCACAAAGGCTCGTAAGGAAGCCGTCCTCAAACAGCTTATTAAATACAGCCTTTGCAATGCTGTCCTCAAGCTGTATGCCGATAAGAAGTCCAGCGCATCTCACATCGGTAATTTTATCAGCATATTTATCCTTAAGCGCTGTAAGCTTTTCCTTGAAATAATCGCCCATCTTCGCCGCATTTTCAACAAGATTTTCCTTCTCGTATATATCAAACACCGTAAGTCCTGCCGCCGAGGCAAACGGATTTCCGCCAAAGGTTGTTCCGTGGTCACCGGGCTCAAAAGTATCCGCAGTCTTTTTGCCTGCGCACACCGCGCCGATTGGTATTCCTCCGCCAAGCGCCTTTGCAGAGGTGAATATATCAGGCTCAACACCGTACATCTGATACGCGAACAGGTGACCCGTTCTGCCCATACCCGTCTGCACCTCGTCAAATATGAGTATAATATCCTTTTCGTCGCAAAGCTTTCTCAGCTTCTGCACATATTCCTTATCCATCGGGTGAACGCCGCTTTCGCCTTGGATAAGCTCTATCATAATTGCCGCCGTTTTGTCTGTAACGGCATTTTCCACCGCCTCAAAATTATTTGGCTCTACCTGCTTAAAGCCGGGCGTAAGTGGTCTGTAGGGCTTCTGATACTTTTCCTGTCCCGTTGCCGCAACAGTGGCAAGGGTTCTGCCGTGGAAAGACTTATCAAGAGTAATTATTTCATATTTTTCAACACCCTGCTTATAGAAATATTTTCTCGCAAGCTTAAATGCGCCCTCGTTTGCCTCCGCGCCGCTGTTGGCAAAAAACACCTTTTCGGCGCAGGTGCTTTCCGCTAATTTCTGAGCCAGCTTCGCCTGATTTTCTATGTAATAAAGACTTGATGTGTGTATAACCTTATCAAGCTGATTTTTCAGCGCCGCTATAAAATCCTTGTGTCCGTGTCCAAGAGAATTTACGGCAATACCGCCCAGAAAATCATAGTATGTCTTTCCCTTATCGTCAATCAGCTTAAGTCCCTCGCCCTTTTCAAAGCAGACAGGAAGCCTGTCACCGAATGTATTCATATAATATTTTTTATCAAGCTGTATAATTTCCTCTAACATTGTTATATCTCCCTAATATCAAAATACTTTACTGATTATACTACCATCTGAATAAAAATGCAAGTATTTTTTACCAAAAAGTTTTGATTAATCGAAAATTGCCGTATATTTATTCAAGTTATTGAATAAATATACGGCAATTTGAATATTTTCTTAAAATTGTAATATGAAAAAACAAGCAGACTTCTCTTTTACAATGCGATGTCATATGTTTATACTTCAAACATCGGAAAAAGGTGAGATGCGCCGCTTATTTTTCACAGCAGCTCGTCTATTGCGTCCTCGTAATCATCAATTGCGTGCGCGCCTATAAGCTTCTTTACAGGCTTGCCGTCTACAAATAAAATAACCGTCGGTATTGACACAATCGCGTTCTGCGCAGCTATGGCGCCCTCATCGTCAACGTTCAGCTTGCAGACCTTCACCTTGCCTGCGTATTCCTCCGCTAATTGGGCAATTATCGGCGCAACCATTTTGCACGGTCCGCACCATGACGCCCAAAAGTCCACCAGTACGGGTATATTTGACTTCAATACTTCTCCCTCGTAATTTGAGCTTGTTAATTCGATTTCCATTTATTTATCCTCCTTTTATCTGTATTCCGGAACAGTCGAGAACAGCCTGTTTACAACTCCCGAATTATACACTGTTTTTTCGGTATAGCCCGTATCACTGCGTGTATACTGCTTTATTGTTGTTCCCGCACCAGACATTGTATATACATTTATAATTTTGTCGCCATTTTCCTTTTGAACAATATCATAATATACGCTTCCGTTGCTTACAAGCTGGTCATAGAGCGTATAATATCCGCCGTTTCCGTCAGACATCTCCACAACCCATTTCTGGCTGTCGTCCCAGATGAATTCCCCGCCCTCTTTCTGCGCTGAGGTATAGAGAGTAAGCGCTCCGTTATCAGTTGTGTTTGAAGTGTTTTCAACCACCGACCAACTGTCGTCCACAGCTGATTTATCTGTTTTTGCTATAACGCGCGTCTCTTCCTCGCTCATAGGAATTTTTTCGCTGCGCATCGGCGGTTCCTCCGCAGGAGCTTCCGATGCATCCGGTTCTTTGCTTTCCATCGGTTTTTCTATTGTTCTTTTCGGCATTGCCGATATAACGCTGCTTATCTGTACCTTCTGTCCTGCCATGTAACCGCCTGCAGCCATCACGCACGCCAGGGCAAGAACACCTATAACCTTAAGTACCTTTTTCATTCCTCAATCGCCTCCGCATCCACATATTTTCTGTCAATTTTTTCACACGCTGCGCGTGCGTTCGTCATATTTATAATGTCCGCAGTCACCCTTTCGGTAGTATCTATCGGGCATGATATTATAAAAGTGACATCATCCTCATAAATCGTATCCTCAAGCATATAACCCTTTGATGAAATTTCGTGCTGCAATTTCCCCAAAAGCGTATAATCCACTTTTACGGAAACTATATCGCAAAGCTGTCTTTTCACAATCTTTGACGCAATAAGTCCCTGCTTCGCCGAAGCTCCGTAGGTATGTACAAGACCGCCCGTGCCTAAAAGCGTTCCGCCGAAATAACGCGTTACAACAACCACAACGTCAACTATCCCCGACTTCCTTATTGCGTCAAGCACGGGCATACCTGCCGTTCCCGACGGCTCGCCATCGTCACTGTAACGGAAAATATTATTCTCGTCAATGACGTAGGCATAAACATTGTGTGTTGCGTCAGAATACTTTGAACGCATTTCATTCAGGAACGCTATTGCGTCCTCTTCATTGTCCACAGGCTTTACGTTTGCAATAAATTTTGATTTTTTTTCAATTAGCAGTGACTGCGACTGCTCCTTTACGGTTTTGTATACGTCCCTTTTTGACATTTCACTTAATCATATAACGTGTTTTCACATTATATACTCCCTTATTTTATCGTACATCTGAGCGTCCACCATAAGCTCCATAACAGTGCCGTTTTCGCCATATTCCTCACGCATCACCTTCTGCGTTTCATGCAGCGCGCTCACAAGCGCTCCCTCGCTGTATGGAATACATGCCTTGACGCGCTGTTTTCTTCCCGGTGCGACTTCGGCGATTGCCTCTATAAGCTTATCTATATTCCTTTTATGCTTTGCGCTTATATATACGCATTTGTCGTTTTTCAGATTTGCTATAGGATATTCGCCAAGCTTGTCGCACTTGTTGAACACCGCAATCACAGGCTTGCCAACTGCGCCTATATCCGCAAGTACCTGCTCCACAACGGCAATCTGATTATCCATTTCCTCTCCCGATGCGTCTATGACATGGATAAGTATATCGGCAACAACTGCCTCCTCCAATGTTGACTTGAACGCTTCAATAAGATGGTGCGGAAGCTTGCGGATAAATCCGACTGTGTCAACAAGCAATATTTTTCGGTTATCGTCAAGCGTTATCGCCCGCGAAGTAGGGTCAAGGGTTGCAAACAGCTTATCTTCCGCAAACACCTCCGCATCCGTCAGCGTATTTAAAAGCGTAGACTTACCCGCGTTGGTATATCCCACAAGCGCAGCCGTAATAACGCCGTCCTTTCTGCGTCTGTCTCGGATAAGCGAGCGATGTTTTTTCAGCTCCTTTATTTCCTCTTCAAGCGCGCCTATTCTTTTGCGTATATGGCGTCTGTCACTTTCCAGACGCGTTTCACCCGGACCTCTCGTACCTATGCCCGCGCCCGTACGGCTCATCTCAACGCCGAAGCCGCGAAGTCTGGGAAGTCGGTATTTAAGCTGCGCCAGCTCTACCTGCAATTTACCCTCGCCGCTTCTGGCGCGCATTGCAAAAATATCCAGTATAAGCATTGAACGGTCAAGAACCTTGACATCAAGGAAATCCGTTATATTTCTCATCTGCACAGGCGACAGTTCATCATCAAAAACCACCACGTCCGCGTCAAGAGCGGCTATCGCGTTTTTCAGTTCCTCAAGCTTGCCCTCTCCCATATAAGTGGCGCTTTCAATATCGGACTTGTTCTGTATCATTTCGCCCGCGACAATACCGCCTGCCGTCTTTACAAGCTCGCCAAGCTCATGAATTGATTCCTCTGTCGTGTCCCACAGCGCGTCGCACAGCCCCCTGTGTACTCCCGCAAGTATGATACGCTCCTGTTTTTCCTCATTATTTTCCATAATTTCCTCGCTTTTTTCATTGCTATATATTTAGTATAACAAATATTTGCGTTTAAGTATACCCCTTACACAAAAAATTAAAAAAATTTTAATATTATAATGATAATTACAAGAAAAGACTGCCTAAGCAGTCTTTTTATCCCAAAATCGCTTTTGCTTTGAGTATCGCAATGGCGGTCTTTGCGTCATAGATTTTGTTATCCATAACCATCTGATACAGCTCGTCAAGGTCGTATTTTTTCACGTTCAGAAATTCGCCGTCGTCAAGATTTTGTCCCACAAATTTCAAATCCTTTGCAAGGTAGATATTAAGAACCTCCTCGCAATATCCCGGCGTTGCGTAATACGCACCAAGGTGCGTAAATTCCTTTGCCTCATATCCCGTTTCCTCAATAAGCTCTCGCTTGCCGCACTCAAGCGGATTTTCGCCGTATTCCAGCTTGCCCGCGGGGATTTCAAGCATCATTGACCTTGCGGCAATTCTGTACTGGCTCACCATGAAAACCTGTCTGTTTTCATCAACGGCGATAACGCCCACACCGCCCGGATGTCCGATAAGCTCGCGCATGGAAGTTCTTCCGTCGGGCAGCTCCACCTGCTCCTTGCGTACCTTTATTACCTTTCCGTCATAAATATTTTCAACTGATAATGTTTTTTCTTCAAATTCCATAACTGTTCTCCTTTTATCTGGTCGGTAAATTTTTGTTCATATAAATTCTTTTATTGCCTTTACAAATATGGTTTAATCTGTTATAATAATGGTGCGCAATAGTTTAATATTTATCAACTTAGGTTTACGGTTGTAAAAAACGTAGGCTTTGATTTTCATACCTAAGTTGATATGAACTATTGCGCAAAATAGTAAGTCGGAGCTGCGTTTTTTAATGCGCGGCTTTGGCTGCGCATTTTTTGTTTTAAAGGAGGGCAGAGATTTGTAAGTATGTCGGCTTACATAAAAAATATTGAAGTTGTGTTGCATTGAACCCCTGTTTTATAACGGGGGTTCTCTCTATCCTCCGAAAAACCTAATATAAACTGAATATATAGCATGTTAAAATTATTTTTATCAATCCTTCAAAAATCTCTCAATTGCCGGCTTTACATGCAGCATTTCCTTTAAATTTTCATAATCCTGTCTTGATTTTTCATTTTTTCTGCCCGTATAAACAGCGCGTATCATAATATTTTTCGGTGTTTCAAGGGGCGAGATATACTCAATCATGCTCACCTTATACCCCACGCTTTCAAGATACGCCGCGCGTATGCCGTCCGTCAGTGTGTCCGCAAGACGCGCCTTTAAAATACCGTGCTTTGTAATTGCCTCAAAGGGCTCATATGAATACTGCTTCAAAATGTCCTTGTGACAGCACGGCACGCTGACAATCGCGCGTGATTGCGAACGTATGCCAAGACCAAGCGCCATATCGGTTGCGGTGTCGCAAGCATGGAGCGACACGACTATATCGGGACGCACGCTTGGCGTGTACTCCGTCAAGTCCGCCTGTATAAATTCCATATTATTATACCCCAAATTTTTCGCCATACGCTTTGACGCGTTTATTACCGTTTCGGAATAGTCCACGCCGATAAAGTGACATTTCTTTTTAAGAATTTCACGAATATAGAAATTCAGCACAAAGGACAGATAGCTTTTACCGCATGCGGCATCAAATATGACGTACTCGTCACGCTCGCCGATTTCCTTTAGAACGCCCTGCATAAGCTCCACAAAATAATCTATCTGATTGTATTTGCGGATTTTGTCATTCTTTATCTTGCCATTCTTTGCAAGTATGCCGATTTCAGTTAACAAATCCTTTGCCAGCGCAGGATTTACAACATATTCGCGCCCCGTCTGCACAACGCTTGTTTTGCTTACCTCTGCCGCCACGTCCTCGTGGCGCATATTCACCTTTTTGTCGTTTGCGTCAATCACGATTTTCGCGCCGCGCTCGCTGTAAATTATCTGCGCCTCATCGTACTTTAAAAGCTCCTGAGCAATTATATCCCACAGCGCGTCACGCTCCACTGTACGTTTTACCGCCTGATAATCAAGCGTGATTTCATCACTTTGCAATATCTTTGCGGGGAAGTTTTTCGTTCCCGATTTGAAATTTATCGTTATGTCCGTGAAAAAGTCCTTGTTTTCCTCCATTCTCGAAAGCAATCCGGAGAAAAACAAATTTACCTTTGAAACAGTCTTTTTGTTCATATTTTATTACCCTTTGTTGTTTGTCAAACAGGGCGCTCATTGAGCGCCCCGTAAATTTTACTTTTTACAATTCAATCGTCAGCTTTCTGCCTGTTCTCTCGTATCGGCGGTACTTCACACCCACCATGTCGAACATCTTCTTTGACGCAATAGTGTTGGACGAGTCGGCGTACTTGTCAGACATATACACCACCTCGCGTATACCGCTTTGTATAATCGCCTTTGCGCACTCGTTGCACGGGAACAGCGTAACATACAGCTTTGCGCCCTCCAATGAACCAGAACTGCGGTTTAAAATTGCGTTCAGCTCCGCGTGGCAGACGTACATATACTTTGTGTCGAGCTCGTCACCCTCACGCTCCCATGGCATATCATCATCATTACAGCCTATCGGCATACCGTTGTAGCCGAGGGACAAAATCTTGTTTTCATGGTTCACGATACACGCGCCCACCTGTGTGTTGGAGTCCTTGCTGCGCTGCGCCGACAAAAGCGCGATACCCATAAAATATTCGTCCCATGATATGTAGTCTTGTCTTTTCATCTAACTACACCTCAATTATACTTCTTTATACCGATATCACTTCTGTGGAACTCGTCTGTCCACGAAATTTTTGCAACGCCTGCGTAAGCGTTTTTAATCGCCTCATCAAGGTCATTGCCCACAGCCGTAACGCCCAGAACACGTCCGCCGTTTGTGACAATCTTGCCGTCCTTGATTGCCGTTCCCGCATGGAATACGGTCAAATCGCCCACATTGTCAAGGCCGGTAATCTCATAGCCCTTTTTATAGCTTACAGGATAGCCGCCCGATGCCATAACTACGCATACCGCCGCGTTATCCTCCCATTCGATTTCGATTTCGTCAAGACGCTCGTCAATGACAGCCTCCATGATTTCAACTAAGTCCGTCTTTAATCTCGGCAGTACAACCTGTGTTTCGGGGTCGCCGAAACGGCAGTTGTATTCGATAACCTTAACGCCGTTTGCGGTCATCATCAGTCCGAAATACAGCACGCCCTTGAACGGTCTGCCCTCGGCACTCATAGCCTTTATTGTAGGCAGGAATATGTTTTCCATACACTCCTTAGCCTTTGCGTCGTCATAAAGACGGCTCGGCGAGAATGTACCCATGCCGCCTGTGTTAAGTCCCTCGTCATTGTCATAGGCTCTCTTGTGATCCTGCGCGCTGACCATCGGCTTAACCGTCTTACCGTCTGTAAACGCAAGAACAGATACCTCGGGGCCTGTCAGAAATTCCTCAATAACAACGCGGCTGCCGCTCTTGCCGAACTTACCGTCGTCTATCATTTCATGTACAGCCTGCTCGGCTTCCTCTAAATTCTGCGCAATTATAACGCCCTTACCCAGCGCAAGTCCGTCAGCCTTGATAACTGTCGGGAATGTTCCCTTTTTGATGTACTCAATAGCAGACGCGCTTTCCGTGAATACCTCATAGCCGGCTGTGGGGATATTGTACTTTTTCATCAATTCCTTTGAAAAAGCCTTGCTGCCCTCGATAATTGCCGCGTTTGCGCGCGGGCCAAAGGCGCGGATACCCTCTTTTTCCATTGCATCAACCATGCCCAAAACAAGCGGGTCATCGGGCGCAACCATTACAAGGTCAACCGCCTTTTCCTTTGCAAATTTTACCATGTTCTCTATGTCAGTTGCGCCGATATCTACACATTCAGCAAGCTCCGCAATACCGCCGTTACCCGGCGCGCAGTAAATCTTGTCAACCTTCGGTGATTGCGCGATTTTCCATACGATTGCGTGTTCGCGTCCGCCGCCGCCTACAACTAAAATTTTCATATGTCTTACTCCTTATCTTGCCGTACAAAACACCAGATGCGGCATATCCATGCCGTAATAGTGCTTTACTATTGTTGTTATAACTTTCATACCATTGCGTTGTGCTACATTCTGCGACGCAATATTGTTATCGCGTATAATCGAATACACCCCGTCAAAGCCCAGCATTTCAAAAGCGTATTTTTTACACCCCTGCGCCGCCTCAGCGGCATAGCCGCTGTGCCAGTATTTTCGCTTGAACAGATACCCGATTTCTGGTACTTGTTCACCGTCAACATCCTGCCACGTTATACCGCACTGTCCTAAGAATTTGCCACTTCCCTTGTCAATAACCGCCCACAAACCAAAGCCGTCATTTTGATAACGGCTTATCTGCTTATCGAGCCATTGTTGCGCCTCTGTATCGGAAAAGGCGTGTTCGTATGCGTACATTGCCTTTTCGTCCTGCAAAATTTCACATAAGTCTGCATAATCTGCCTGCGTCATTTCACGTAGGTACAGACGCGGTGTTTCAAGTATTTTTTTCATATCAATGGTGGAATAGACGAATACCCGTAAACGCCATTGCCATATTGTACTTGTTGCAGGTTTCAATAACGTTATCGTCACGGATTGAGCCGCCCGGCTGTGCGATTACGGTTACGCCGCTCTTATGCGCTCTTTCGATATTGTCGCCGAACGGGAAGAACGCGTCAGAACCCAATGCAACGTCCGTGTTCTTGTCAAGCCATGCTCTCTGCTCCTCCTTTGTGAATACGGGTGGCTTTACCTTAAAGGTCTTTTCCCATACTCCGTCCG
>JBJEIU010000202.1:0-2576 GCA_051877355.1 Hominilimicola sp. | reverse complement strand
TGAGAGAGGAAAATTATTTTGTTATGGCGCCGCTGTCTGTTAATATCAGAACTGATGACAGCGCAGATGTGACAAAAATCCTTACAACATCAAATAAGGCGTATGTGAAAACAAACACGGAAAGTATGGATACAATAGAAAAGACGGATGCTGATGTTTCTGGCGAATGTACCGTAGGAGCTGTGTCAACGATAGGCGAGGGTGATAAGGAATCCAAGCTGCTTCTTATAAGCGCTTCACAGTTTTTAACGCAAAAAACAGACCAGATTGTGGCAGGCGGAAACGGGGATTTGTTCCTGAACGCCTTGAACTGGATGAGCGGACGCGAGGACGGTATAGCTATCCATGCTAAATCTATGAGCAATGAAAGACTTACTGTTTCCGACGGTGTATCGGGAGTGCTGGGATTTGTTTCAATCTTCCTTATTCCTGCCGCTGTTGTGGGCATAGGCATATACGTTTTGCTGAAGCGTAAGAAGAGATAAGAAGGAGGATAATTGATATGGCAAGAGTTAAGAAATTGTGCGTCTTGTGTGTAATATTGATTGCGGCGATAGCACTTTATTTCGGAGTACGAGTGTTTAATCAGAAAACAGAGGAAGCTGATTTGACGAGTGTAATGAATATAAAGGCAGAGGATATTACGGGGTTGAAATGGAACTATGGCGGTGAAACGATAGATCTGAGTAAAACAGACGGAGAGTGGAAATGTATGGGCGAGGACGAATTTGAAGCCGACCAGACAAAAATTCAGGAAATTGCAGAGAATATAGCACAGTTAAAAGCCACGGCTGTTATCCCTAAGAGTGAGCAGAGCGAGGACTACGGCTTTGACGATTCTGAAACGGAGATTGTTGTTTCAACCCAAACGGCTGACACGACATACACATTTGGTGATATAAACGATGTAACTGATGAATATTATCTAAAAATCAGCGGAAGCGACAGTATTTTTATGGTATCACAGGAGTTCATGGACAACTTTGAAAAGAAGAAAGAGGACATTCAGGCGCCTACACCTGCTCCTACCGAAACGCCGGCACCGACAGAAACTGCACAGCATGAAGAAACAGTTTCTTCGGAGTAATAGAATTTCAGATAAAATCTTAAACAATTTGTAAACAAAATATAAAAGTGCTTGATTTATAACTCATCATATGATAGCATGTAGTTAATCGAGCAGCGGGAGCGTAAGTCCGGATTGGATTTTACGCTCCTATTTTGATTAGGTTATGGCAGCTCCCTTAATAGTTCCTAATAAATGATTTTAGGAGGAACACATTTGATGAAACAAAACAAAAATACAGAAGGTATATGTCCGTGCTGCGGACGTCACTGTCCGGCAGAAGATTTGCATTGTCCGAGAGGCAGAAGCTATTTCGGAGCGGGGAATGACGAAAATCGTGGTAATCAGCATCATTGCGACGGAAGAGCGTCAGTTGAAATAAAAGATGAAACTGTAAGACTATTGCTTAAATGCGGACATACACTGCATCATGGACTAAGAGAAAAGGCGGCTAAGGAAGATATATTATCATTTTTATCGCCGGAGGAAAAAGATGATCTGACAGCATTGCTGGAAAAGTGTATAAAAAACTGGGATAATCACTAAAAAGGCAGAATGTGAGAAAAAATGTGTAGAATGGAAAGTCTGATACCTGACGCTATGATTAAGTCAGAAATAGAATGGACAGAATACCGGACAAAGGGCATACGTATTGTATGTCCTTTGTTAATTTATGCAATTTTAATATTTACAATATAAAAAAACTGGTGTATAATAGGAGTATTAAGAAAATATATGAGGTGATTTTTTTATGGGAATGACCATGACGCAGAAAATTCTTGCGCATGCGGCAGGAAAAGAAAGTGTTAAAGCCGGCGAACTGATAATGGCAGATTTGAACCTTGTTCTTGGCAACGACATAACAACTCCCGTTGCTATAGGAGAATTTGACAAAATCGGAAAGGACAGTGTGTTTAACAAGGCAAAGATTGCTCTTGTTCCTGACCACTTCACGCCGAACAAGGATATAAAGTCTGCACAGCAGGCTCTTAAAGTCAGAAACTTTGCAAAGGAGCAGGATATTGTAAATTATTTTGAGGTGGGCGAGGTTGGCATTGAGCATGCGCTTCTGCCCGAAAAGGGACTTGTTGTTGCAGGCGACGTAGTTATCGGAGCTGATTCACACACATGTACATACGGTGCTTTAGGCGCATTTTCAACAGGCGTAGGCTCAACAGATATGGCTGCAGGTATGGCAACGGGCAAAGCGTGGTTCAAAGTCCCTGAAGCTATAAAGTTTAACCTTACGGGAAAGCTTAACAAGTATACAAGCGGCAAGGATCTTATTTTACATATAATCGGTATGATAGGCGTTGACGGCGCGCTTTACAAGTCAATGGAATTCATGGGCGAGGGTATGAACACTCTTACAATGGACGACCGTTTTACCATTGCAAATATGGCTATTGAAGCAGGCGCGAAAAACGGTATTTTTGAAGTGGACGACCTTACAAGGGAATATATGAAAGACCATTCAGACAGAGAGTATGCAGTATTTGAGGCGGACGCG
>JBJEIU010000201.1:0-11880 GCA_051877355.1 Hominilimicola sp. | reverse complement strand
ATTTACAGAAAACTTTATTTTTAAAGAATATTAAGCATTATATATTCTATACCATTTTTACTGATATGTCAAGAAATTATTAAGAATGTTACAGTATATATATAAATATGAAATCTTTTTTTAAAGAAAAGTTATGTTTACGTAAAGAATTTGACGAAAATACAGGGTTTATGGAGTGAAAATGAGAAGGCTGTCAAAATGCACAAAAAAATATAAAAAATTTATTTACATATGGTCTTTACTACCAAAAAAAAATATGCTATAATAAGAGCAGTAATAAAAAGTACAGCGATAGCTGTGCGGCAAGAGGGAGGAGATTGTATGACAGAAGAGAAAACCTGGGCGAATATAAGCCGTTTTCAGACATATCTGTTCAATTCGGGTGACAATTTCAAGTCATATGAAATGCTCGGCGCTCATAAGGTAAAGGTGGACGGAAAAACAGGCTGGCGGTTTGCAGTCTGGGCACCAAATGCCGTGAGTGTGCGGGTTGTCGGCGAATTTAACGGCTGGGACGGATTTGACAAAACGCTTGAAAAAATCGAAACAAGCGGTGTCTGGTATGGTTTCTTTACTGATATAAAAGAAGGAATGCTGTATAAATATGCCATAGAAGCGCATGACGGCAAGACCTACTACAGAGCAGACCCCTATGCGGTCAAGAGCGAGTTGAGACCGGGAACGGCATCTGTGGTAAAGGATATTTCGGATTACAAATGGGGAGACAAGTCGTGGCTTACGAAGCGGAGCAAGGAAAGCACTATGCAAAAGCCCATGAATATCTACGAAATACACGTAGGCTCATGGCGGATACATGATGACGGAAGCTTCTATACATACCGTGAACTTGCAGATGAGCTTGTGCCGTACGTGAAGAATATGGGTTACACCCATATAGAAATGATGCCTGTTACAGAATATCCGTTTGACGGCTCATGGGGTTATCAGGTTACAGGATTTTTCTCCGCAACCACAAGATACGGAGAGAGCGAAGACTTGAAATATTTCGTTGATAAATGCCATAAGAATGGTATAGGCGTTATTATGGACTGGGTTCCGGCGCATTTTCCGCGCGACGCGCACGGACTGAGAATGTTTGACGGTACGCCGGCTTATGAATATGCGGACCCGAGAATGGGCGAGCATAAAGACTGGGGAACGATGGTATTCGACTATTCAAAGAGTGAGGTCGTTTCATTCCTCACCTCTTCAGCTTATTTCTGGGCTGAAGAATATCATATGGACGGAATACGCGTGGACGCGGTTTCTTCAATGCTTTACCGCGACTATTCAAGAAACGACGGGGAATGGATACCGAATATATACGGCGGAAACGGCAACCTTGAAGCGGTTGACTTTTTGAAAAAACTGAACAAGATACTCGGTACGGAATTCCCTAATTTCATGATGATAGCGGAGGAATCCACCGCATGGCCGCTTGTAACAGCACCGCCGGAAAATGACGGACTTGGTTTCAATTACAAGTGGAACATGGGCTGGATGAATGACACGCTTCGCTATATGTCCATGGATCCGTATTTCCGCAAGGACAATCACGCTCTGCTTACGTTTGTGATGATGTATGCCTACAGTGACAATTTTATACTTCCGCTGTCACACGATGAGGTTGTACACGGCAAACATTCACTGATAGACAAGATGTTCGGTGATTATGACGATAAGTTTAATGCTTATAAGACGCTGTTGGGTTATTACATGACAATGCCCGGAAAGAAACTGCTGTTCATGGGCGGAGAATTCGGACAATTCCTTGAATGGCGTTATGATGATCAGCTTGAATGGAATTTGCTTGATATAGAAAAGCATCAGAAGCTTCATCAGTTCGTAAAGGACCTTAATCATTTCTATCTTGAAAATAAGGCGCTGTGGGAACTTGAGAATAGCTGGGACGGCTTCAGATGGGTAAACGAGGCCGACAGCGAAAACTCTGTGCTTTCATATATACGCCGTGGCAAGCATGTTAAGGATAATGTTGTTGTTGTGGCGAATTTCACTCCTGTGGACAGACCTATATATAAAATAGGCGTTCCCGTCGGCGGTGAATATGAGGTAGTATTACATTCCAACGCGTCCAAATACGGAGGAACAAGGCGTATCGCAAAGAAAACATACAAGGCTGAGCGTATGCAGTTCTCCGATATGATGTACACCATCAAGGTGGCAGTTGACGGAAACTCTGTAATGTTTCTTAAGAAGAAGGATGCAAAAAAGAAAACATCCGCTTCATCAAAAACAAAAAACGCTGCTTCTGCAAGCGTGAAAAAAACAAGTCCAGCAAAAGAAAAAACCGCTGCGGCGGCAAAGAGCAAAACAAAGAAAAAATGAGCCGGAGACAAAACCGGCGGGAATATTAACAAAAATATAGGGAGATGATTTTATGGTATCAAAGGATTGCGTTGCAATGATACTTGCAGGCGGTCAGGGCTCAAGACTTGGCGCACTAACGAAAAATGTTGCCAAGCCGGCAGTTCCGTTCGGCGGTAAATATAGAATTATAGATTTTCCGCTTTCAAATTGTGTTCATTCGGGTATTGACACGGTGGGTGTTCTGACCCAGTATCAGCCGTTGGAGCTTAACAGATATATAGGCAACGGAAATCCATGGGATTTGGACAGAAGCCACGGCGGAGTTTATGTACTTCCTCCGTATCAGAGCGCCAAGACAGGCGAGTGGTACAAGGGTACGGCAAACGCTATTTATCAGAACCTTGGTTTCCTTGAGGGATTTAAACCTGAAAATGTGCTTATTCTTTCGGGTGATCACATTTATAAGATGCACTACGGTGAAATGCTTAAGGCTCATAAGGAGTCCGGTGCTGCTGCGACTATCGCGGTAATGCCAGTTCCGTGGGAGGAGGCAAGCCGTTTCGGTATCATGAACGTGGACGAAACAGGCACAATCACTGAGTTTGAGGAAAAGCCTGCCGAGCCTAAGAGTAATCTTGCTTCAATGGGTATTTACATATTCAAGTATGACGCTTTGAAAAAGTATCTTGAGGATGACGAGCGCGACCCAGATTCTTCAAACGATTTCGGTAAAAATATTATTCCGACGATGCTTGCAAACGGTGAAAAAATGGTTTCCTACAGATTTGAAGGATACTGGAAGGATGTTGGAACAATTCAGAGCCTTTGGGAGGCAAATATGGATCTTATTGATGAGCCGCCGAAGTTTGACCTTAACGACAGACGCTGGAGCATCTATTCAAGAAATATGGCGCTTGCTCCTCATTATGTGGGCAAAAACGCTAAAATCACAAATTCTACCGTAACGGAGGGCTGCTTCATTGACGGCTCGATTGATCATTCGGTAATTTTCGGCGGCGTTGAACTTGGTGAAGGCAGTGTTGTAAAGGATTCTGTAATCATGCCGGGCGCTAAAATCGGCAAAAATGTTGTTATAGAGAAATCTGTTATAGGCACGGACGCTGTTATATGCGACGGCGCAAAGGTTGGCGTCAATTCATCGGACGACAACAAATATGCATCAAAATTATGTACCAATGACCTTGTTCTTGTTGAGGGCGGAGCCGAAGTCGGCGCAGGCGAGGACATCTGCAAGGGCAGTATGGTAGAAGCGTAAGAAAGGGGACAGAGCCAATGAGAAGAGATACTATGGGTATTATTCTGGCAAATAACGACAGAATACCTCCTATTACTGATATAAGAGCAAACAGCGCACTTCCGATTGCCGGAAGATACAGAATAATTGATTTCGTGCTTTCTAATATGGCAAATGCAGGCATTACAAATATCGGTGTCGCAACGGAGTCAAACTATTCATCGCTTATGGACCATCTGAAGTCCGGTAAGCCTTGGGATTTAGACAGAAAGAACTGGGGACTGAGCGTGCTTCCTCCGAATATGGAAAAGGTAACATCAGGCACTATAAAGGGTAATATTGACATGCTTGCGGGTATAAGCGACTTTATACAGAGAAGCCCGCAGACATACGTTATACTTTCACTGGGCAACAGTATTTATAATATTAATTTTGAGGATGTTATCGCAAAGCATATAGAAAGTCAGGCTGATATTACAATTCTTTATAAAGACATGAAGGGTATTGAGGAAAGAGAGCTTTCCAGATTTACAATGCTTGAGCTTGACGAGGAAAAGCGCGTGACGGATATTGAGGTGCAGCCTTATTACCCAAAGACAAGCACAGCAGGTATGGATGTGTACGTTATGGAGAAAGCGCTGCTTGAGAGTATCGTTGACGAGTGCAGCGCAAGAGGTGACAGAGATTTCGTTAAGGACGCCCTTGTAAAGAAGATGCAGGGACTTCGTATATATGGTTATGAGTATACGGGATATACGGATAAGATTGATTCACTTAAGTCGTATTATAAGAACAACATGAATTTCCTTGATAAGGACATCAGAAATGAGCTTTTCAACAGAGAAAATCCTATCTATACAAAGACAAAGGATCAGTCTCCGACAAAGTATGGTGATGAAGCTGTTGTTCAGAACAGCTTTGTTTCGGACGGCTGCGTTATTGAGGGTACTGTTATCAATTGTATACTTTCAAGAGGCGTAAAGGTCAAGAAGGGTGCCGTTATCAAAAATTCAATCATTATGCAGGACTCAATCATTGAGGAAGATGTTGATTTGAGCCATGTTGTATTCGATAAGGAAGTGTACATAACCAAGGGCAGAAAGCTTATTGGTCAGGAAAGTTACCCGCTGGCAATTTCCAAGGGCACAAAGATTTGATTAGAATTACATAATAGGACTGCCCTGTATTGAGGGCAGCCCTGTTAAATTTTTACGTATTTTAGTCAGAAACATTGACAAAAAAGTCACAGTGATATAATATTAACAATAGAGAGAAGGGAATAATTATGAAAGTTTTATTTGCTACCTCAGAAGCTGCTCCTTTTGTAAAGACAGGCGGTCTTGGCGATGTGGCAGGTTCTCTGCCCACAACGCTGCGTGAAAAGGGTGTTGACGCAAGAGTTATCCTTCCGCTGTATAACTGCATACCGCAGGAATACAAGGACAGAATGAGATATATTGACCATATTTATATTGATATGGCATGGAGAAAGCAGTATGCGGGCGTATTTGAGCTTGAGCATAATGGATGTATATTCTATTTCATAGACAACAAGTTTTACTTCAACGGCGATAAGCCCTATGATTATATACATCTTGACTGCGAGAAGTTTATATTCTTCTCAAAGGCAGTACTGTCGCTGCTGCCGACGCTTAATTTCCGCCCGGACGTTATAAACTGTAACGACTGGCAGACAGGACCTATTCCGGTATTTCTTGACACCTTCCAGGATAATCCGTTCTTCCGCGGAATTAAAACCGTTATGACAATTCATAACCTGAAATTCCAGGGAAGATGGGACTTCAAGAAGATTAAGGACGCAATGGGAATAAGCGACTATTATTTTACGTCGGATAAGCTGGAATATTACAGAGATGCCAACCTTTTAAAGGGCGGCATGGTTTACGCCAACAAGATTTCAACTGTAAGCTCTACATATGCCGGTGAAATAACCACAGAGGAATACGGTGAGGGACTGCATAATCTTCTCCGCGCAAGACAGCATGACCTTGTGGGTATAGTAAACGGTATTTCATACACCGACTGGAATCCGCAGACGGATAAGATGATTTATCAGAATTACAATGCAAAAACCGTGCATAAAAAGAAGCTTGAAAACAAGCTCAGACTTCAGAAAGACCTCGGACTGACGGTTGACCCGAACAGAATGATGGTCGGCATTGTTTCACGTCTTACGGACCAGAAGGGATTTGACCTTGTGGCTTATAAGATGGAGGAGCTATGCAGAGGCGGACTTCAGGTTGTTGTTCTCGGAACAGGCGACGAAAAGTACGAAAATCTGTTCAGACACTACGCATGGAAATATCCTGACCGTTTCTCGGCTCAGATTTATTTCTCAAATGAAATGTCACATAAGATTTACGCGGCAAGTGACGCATTCCTTATGCCGTCACGTTTTGAACCGTGCGGTTTGTCACAGCTTATCAGCCTGAGATACGGCACAGTTCCTATTGTACGTGAAACGGGCGGTCTTAAGGACACTGTATGGCCTTATAATGAATACACCGGAGAGGGTACAGGATTCTCGTTCGCAAACTACAATGCGGATGAAATGATGAATATCATCTGGTATGCTATGAATATCTATTATGACAGAAAAGACGAATGGAATAACATAATAGATAATGGTATGGCTGTTGACTATTCATGGAATGTATCCGCCGATAAATATATAAGAATGTATCAGGAGCTTACAGGTATTTATGATTTACCTGAAAAAAAAACTCCTGAAGTAAAAAAAGAAGAGCCGAAACAGGATGAGGACAATTTTGTGAATAATATAAAGGCAGATGCGGAGGCTTCCGCAGACGTTGCTGCAAAAGCAGCAAAGGAGCCTGAGATTGTCAAGGTGGAAAATCCATTCGGCGAGGAGGAAAAAACGGAAGAGAGGACAACATCGGAGAAGACAGCATTGAAAAAGACAACAAAGAAAACAGCATCAAAGACTTCTGCCGCAAAGACTTCTGCCGCAAAGACGACAGCAAAGAAAACTGCGGCAAAAACCTCCGCTGCCAAAACAACAGCAAAGAAAAAAACTGCTTCCAAAACGGGAGCAGCTAAAAAGACTGCGGCAAAAACAGCCGCGTCTGAAACAACGGAGACTTCAGCTAAAACGGCAAAAACAACAGATGACAAGAAATCTTCGTAAAAAAAGAAGAAAATAAAAGGGGATGTAGAAAAATATGGCACAAGCTAAAACATCAAAGCTGACAGCTTCAGAGGAAGCATTAAAGAAAGAAATCATCGGTAAGGTAAGCAGACACTTCGGTAAGGTTATGGAGGAGGCAACTCCGCATATGGTTTATACCGCATGCGCGCTGACTGTCCGTGACCAGATTATGGAGAAGTGGGCAAAATCCCATAAGACAGTTAAGGAAATGGGCGCAAAGAAGCTTTATTATCTGTCATTTGAGTTCCTTATGGGCAGACTTCTTAGCACAAATATACTTAACCTTATGCAGACAGCTGAATACCAGCACGTTCTTGCAGACCTTGGATACTCACTGTCAGAAATTGCTGAGTATGAAAATGATGCAGGTCTTGGTAATGGAGGTCTGGGACGTCTTGCAGCCTGCTTTATCGACTCGTTGACAACAATGGATTTGCCGGCTTACGGCTGCTCAATACGTTATGAGCATGGTCTTTTCAGACAGAAGATTGTGGACGGCTATCAGACAGAACTTCCTGATGAATGGCTTGAACACGGCAACGCATGGGAAATTTCAAGACCCGAAGAGGCTGTTAAGGTTGTATTCGGCGGTCAGGTAGATTGTGAATGGGTTGACGGCAGAATGGTATATAAGTACAGAAATGAAAATACTGTTTTGGCTATGCCATATGATGTTCCTTTGGTGGGTTATGATTCAAAAATTGTCAATAAGCTCAGACTTTGGAGCGCAACTATCCCTACAGACGTTGATATGACAAGATATGATAAGGGTACATTTGACAAGATGATGGAGGCAAAGAGCCTTGCAAAGCAGATTTCTGGTATTCTTTATCCGGACGACACTACAGACGACGGTAAAAAGCTTAGACTAAGACAGCAGTATTTCCTTGTATCAGCTACATTGCAGTGGATTTTAAAGGAATTTGAGGAAAGAAACGGCGCAGACTGGTCAAAGCTTCCTGATAAGATTGTTATCCATATCAATGATACACATCCGACGCTTGCTATCCCTGAAATGATGCGTCTGCTTATGGACGAAAAGGGTCTTGGCTGGGATGAAGCGTGGGATATTGTTACTCATGTATTTGCATACACAAACCACACGGTAATGAGTGAAGCACTTGAAAAGTGGAATGTCAATATGTTCCGCGAAATCGTGCCGAGAGTATATATGATTGTTGAGGAAATCAACAGACGTCTTATGGAAAAGCTTGAACAGGTTTATCCGGGAGACAAGGGCAAGCATCAGTGGATGGCTGTCATTGCCAATGACCAGGTTAACATGGCAAATCTTTGCCTTGCAAGCTGTTTTGCCGTAAACGGCGTTTCACAGCTTCATACGGAAATCCTTAAGGATGATATTTTCCATGACTATTATGTTCTTGACAAGGAGCGTTTCCACGCTATCACAAACGGTATCACTTTCAGAAGATGGATTGCAAACTGTAACCCTGAGCTGACAAAACTTATCGACTCAAAGATTGGCAAGGGATGGCTTAAGGATGCTTCGAAGCTTGCAGGTCTTGCAAAGTTTGCAAAGGATAAGGACTTCCAAAAGAAGTTTGACGATATAAAGAAGAACAATAAGGTAGCTCTTGCGGCATACATCAAGGAGCATAACGGTATTGACGTAAATCCTGACTCAATTTTTGATGTACAGTGTAAGAGACTTCACGAGTATAAGCGTCAGATGATGAACGTGCTTCACATTATTGCTGAGTACAATAGAATTCTTGAGGATCCGGCATACGCAAAGAACTATTATCCAAAGACATATATCTTCGGCGCAAAGGCTGCTCCGGGCTATGTAAGAGCAAAGAATATCATTAAGCTTATCAATTCAGTTGCAGACCTTATCAACAATGACGCAAGAATTGAGAATAAGATTAAGGTTGTATTCATCGAGAACTACGGTGTTTCAATTGCAGAAAAGATTATTATCGCAGCAGACGTATCAGAGCAGATTTCAACCGCAGGTAAGGAAGCTTCAGGTACAGGTAACATGAAGTTCATGCTTAACGGTGCGCTTACAATCGGTACGCTTGACGGTGCAAACGTTGAAATGCTTGAGCAGGTAGGCGAGGACAATATCTATATCTTCGGTCTTAAGGCTGACGAGGTTGCCGCAAGATTAAAGTATGCGGGCAATGATGAAGTTAAGACAATTTACTCAACAAATCAGGGACTGAGACACGCGCTTGAAATGCTTATCGACGGAAGCATTATTCCGGGCAATACAAGTATTTTCCGTGATTTGTATCAGACATTGCTGTTCGGTGATTACGGTTATCCTGATACCTATATGGTACTGCGTGACTTCGAGGAATACATGAAGACGCAGGAGAAGATTTCGGCTGATTATCAGGACAGAGCAAAGTGGATTGAAATGGCTATTATGAACACAGCGAAAGCGGGCTTCTTCTCAAGTGACAGAACGATTGACGACTATAACAAGAACATCTGGCACTTAACACCGATAGAGTAATTTTGATTTCAAACAAATACACTTAAAAGAAGTGACTGCGGTCACTTCTTTTGGGTATACAGGGGGAAGTATATGGATATAGAGCATAATTCGAGAGAAAAATTTTACAGACACCCGTTCGGCGCGGTGACCTGCGGCACTGAGGTGAGATTTCGACTGTCTGTTTCCGGCGCGGGAATACCCTCCGCTGTGCGACTTGTTTATAAGGAGGACGGCAAGGACGAGGTGCGCGTTGATATGCCGTATATGTTTGATGTGAGCAATCACTGCATATATTCCGTCAGTGTGAAAATGCCTGAAACGGCAGGGCTTGTGTGGTATTATTTTGAGATTGAAACTGACAGAGGTATGGTATATTACGGAAATAATTCCAAACAGCTTGGCGGGATAGGTGAAATGAGCTTTAATTCACCTGCCAATTCCTATCAGATAACCGTTTATAACGATGATTATAAAACCCCCGACTGGTTTAAGACGGGCATTGCATATCAGATTTTCGTGGACAGGTTTTATAACGGAAACGAGGACGGCTCATTTCTTGGTGACAGAGATGACATTATAAAGCGGAAATGGGATGAACAGCCATATTATAAAGCAGAGCAGTTCGGCGGTGAGTATAAGGCGAACGACTTTTTCGGAGGTAATTTAAAGGGAGTAATTAAAAAACTTCCGTACCTAAAGGATTTGGGTATATCAGTAATTTATTTAAACCCAATTTTCAAGGCTTATTCAAATCATAAGTATGATACGGGCGACTATGAGCAGATTGACCCCATGTTCGGTGATGAGGAAACGTTTAAGGAGTTGTGCGCCAAGGCAAAGGAAATGGGCATACGTATAATTCTGGATGGTGTGTTCAACCATACGGGAAGCAACAGCAAATATTTCAATAAAAACGGTGAATATGACAGTGTCGGTGCATACCAGTCACAGGATTCGCCCTATTACACATGGTTTCGCTTTATGGACTGGCCCGACATCTATGAGTCGTGGTGGGGCATGACGACACTTCCGCAGATAGAGGAGCATAGCGAAGAATGCAGAAAATATCTGCTTTCCGGCAAGGATGCTATTGTTAAGAAGTGGATAAAAAACGGTGCTTCGGGCTGGCGACTTGACGTTGTTGATGAGCTGCCGGGATTTTTCGTAAAGGAGCTTCGAAAGGGTGTAAAGAGCGTTGATAAGGACGCCGTCATAATCGGAGAAGTTTGGGAGGACGCCTCCAATAAGAGCGCTTACGGCGAGCGCCGCGAGTATTTCTTGGGAAAAGAGCTTGACTCCGTAATGAATTATCCTATGCGCCGCGCGCTTATTGACGCAGTGAGCGGAAAAATTGATGCGGAGGAATTCAATGCGCGCCTGATGAGTATTAAGGAAAATTATCCCGCGCCTGCGTATTATTCGCTGCTGAACATGGTTACGAGTCATGACGTAGAGCGTATTATGACTATTATGGGCGACGCACCGTCAAGACATGATATTTCAAAAGAGTTTCAGGCGCAGTTCAAGCTTGACGGCTATGCGTTGGAGCTTGCAAAGGAAAGAGCAACGCTTGTTCTCGGACTCCAAATGACGCTTCCCGGTGTGCCGTGTATTTTTTATGGTGATGAAATCGGTATGCAGGGCTATGGCGACCCGTTCTGCCGTCAGACATTTCCATGGGACCACATAGATGAGATTGACGCAGACGGACGTGTGAGAGAACGGTATAAGAATATGATAAGCCTGAGAAATATGTCTAAGGCATTTTCCATAGGCGATTTTGAGGATGTATATACTATAGGACGTGTGTATGGTTTCATAAGAGCATACCGTGATGAAAAGTATCTTGTAATAGCCAATATGGGCCCGAGCGAAGAAAGGGCTCGTGTGGACGTCGGCAGATACGGAATAAAGAAGATGAGATGCATAACAACAAATGACGTTGATGTAAAGGAATCAGAGGACGGTATTCATTATATTGATATACCGCGTCTGTGGATTAAGGTTTATAAGGCGGAAGCATAAAGGATTTACGTAATTAGAATTGTTGTTATTATGCAATACTTATAATATTTACGACAAAAATAAAATAGCCCCAACTCCTGATAAGAGTTAAAGGGGCTATTTTAGTCAAAATTTGTGGCATGACCGTTTAAGGTCTTGCCTTTTTCTATTTATATTATATATATCCAAGATATTATTTTGTCAATAAATTTTGCAACTTCTTTATTCTTGAAAAATTATTACTTATTTCCAATTTTCTGCTTTATTTCCTGCACGACTTCCACTACCTTGAATTTTACAACTACCTCGTTATTCTTTTTCGTGATAATATCGTAGGTATCAGCGTCAAGGTTTTCACGCAGGATTTTTTCACTCTGTTGGCTCAGCGTCACTTCCTCGCCCTCCTGAAAGCATAGCGGCGGATACATGACACACCACCAGTTGTGCCCCTTGCCGCTGCCGAGTACTATTCTTACGCCGTAGTAATCACCCGCGGGCAGCGTCATGGACTTGTAGGTCTTTTCGGGGAATGCAAATTTGCCGTACATGGCGCGCGCCTTGTATGTAAAGCCATTTTCCTGGAGTACTCTGTCGGCGATTTTTTCTATTTCGCTAAGGTTATTGATTATTTCTTCC
>JBJEIU010000200.1:0-2586 GCA_051877355.1 Hominilimicola sp. | reverse complement strand
AACGTTTAATTGCATCTAATTTCAAATTCGTATCAGGATTACGAGGGTGATTGGGTGCATTGATATATTTTTGTTTGATTTGATATTCTTTATCAAGCGAACCGTGATAATCAGCAATATCTGCTATTTTATTTCTGTACCAATTATACAAGGTATGTCTTGATGGGTAACCAAGAAGTATTACTACAGCCTGTACTGAACCTAATCGTTCAAACTCCTTTAGTGCTCGCTCTTTTTGTTCTTTGGTATACATCTATTTTACTCCTTCCGGAGTCCAAGAATATGTCCGCACCCCGCCCCCAGATATTTGTAGATATATAATAATGTTTGAAAATAAAACACATTTTACACTATGTCAGCTTCATTTCGTCGTTAGTAGTAAAAACGTAGTAATCCAGCCAATCGCTCACAACATATAGCCCTCATTTATCCGTGCCTTTGCAATTAAGAATACTTATGCCCAACTCATGCCATGGCAGACAAATAGTATCTTAATCATTATTTCCTCCCCAATATTTAAATTATCGCCTCCGTCGGAAGCATTTTCCTTGATATGCACATACATTTATCAAAATCTATACCATATTTTAATTCCTTTGCAATATCAATAGCTCTTGCAACAGGTTGACCAAGCTCAAAAAAACATAATCCCGCTTTTATAATAAGCGGAAATTCCTTATACTCTCCCATTCTATCACAAAACCGTGTAATTTCACATTCGATTATCTCGCGCACATCGCATTCCGGATTATATCTGAACAGACATATAAACATATCCGTTCCCGAAAGATGGCACGTAATTGCTCGGCTGTCATCTGCCTTAAGCAGGAAAGCTGCAAACTCCTCCAGAACTTTGTCACCTTCCTTAATTCCGTATGTACGGCTGAAACGGTATAAATGCTTAATATCAAAGTGCGCCATTGCAATTTTTTCATTATTACAAATAGCCTCTCGGTTTATGCGGCCTGCCTCCTCATAAAACTTATTGATACTGTACAGGCCAAATCTGCTATGATTTATCCGATCCTCAAGCAATTTTTCACGTTCTGTCGTTATGCGGACAGATTTCATAAACATTGAAATAATCTTTGTAATCTCAGACATTTCAATCAATTCTTTCTGCGTCCATATACGTCCCTTATTCCAGCTTTGGTATGTGACAACATAAAATATATCCTCATTTTCCGTATTTGAAGAATACAGCGAATTAATATGCGCAGAATTATCAAATACATCCTTATATTTTTTCGAAAATCCCTTTTTAAAATCCGGCTTATACTGAAATATTTTATCAATACGGAATCTTTCCCTGAAAATCATTAAATCACTATGAACATAATACCCGCTCTTTGTTTCCGTAAATACCACGTTATATAGACCGTCATGCTCTTTCCACCACTGAAATTCCAAATAAACCTTGTCTGCCAGAGTGTCAAACTTCATAACCTGTATACAATCAAGATTTGCGGCAACGCCTATATGACGCATCAGATTGGAAACCGCATTTTCCGTACTGGTGGACTTAGACGCTATTTCCAGTGCTACGGCTGTAATGTCATGCGCTTCACCGGACTCATCATTATCTTTAATCTCACCTGCCGCTCCCGCGTAGCTCAAAGTAATTTTATCAGAATAGCGTCCGTTAAAAATTTCAAATCGATTTTTTCCTTTCAATTTTGCTGTATATAACGCGCTGTCCGCCTGTCTGAACAATTCCTCATATGTCACTCCCGCATGTCCGAAAGCTACGCCCATGCTGCATGAAATATCATTTTCATCATTTTTATCAAGGCGCATTTTCAGTATTGCGAGACGTATACTTTCCAGTTTTCTCTCAAGCACGTCGCGTCCCTTATTGCTTACAAAGATGAAAAATTCATCTCCGCCAAACCTGCCCAAAATATCATCATTATCAAGTATACTCTTTATACTTCCTGATGCCATTGTAATAACAGCGTCACCATATAGATGTCCGAAATTATCATTAATATTTTTAAAATTATCAATATCCAAAACAATCAGCGCACATTCCTCATATGCGTTGAGCCTTGCCAATTTGTTATTTATTTTTTCTACAGCAGTTGCTCGGTTGTAAACCTTTGAAAGAGGGTCAATAAGCGCCTTTTCGCGAAGCTTTTTCTCCTCATCACGAAGCTTCTGCATAGCAAGAATATTGTCCGTATCATCAATAATAAGCGCCAGCGCCTTAGAACCATCACGCACAACAAACATCTGCACATATATGTATTCTCCGTTTTTATCAGCACATCTCAGAGGAAGTCGCATAGGGACTTTTGCCGTCTTAAGAGCCTCTCTGATAGTATTGCGGTCAACTGGATGAACATTTATAGAGTCACTTTCAAACAGATTATTATATATATAATTTGAATAAACAATATCATAATTTTCTCCGATAGTAAATATAACAGCGCCGCAGGGAAGCGAATTATAAACCGTATAATCATCTGAAATAAAATATTCCATACGTCTTCCTCCACAAAATTTACGGTAATCATTATCTTCTTGTTTTTGCATTTTATCTGTTTTTTGCGTGTTTGTCAATACAAAATACAGACAGATAACATC
>JBJEIU010000199.1:0-2592 GCA_051877355.1 Hominilimicola sp. | reverse complement strand
CACAGAGTTATAGGACATATTTTGTTTGACGGAGCCTTGTATGAAATAGCGGGGCAAGACAAGGAATATATTATACGGCTGAGTGATTTAGGGATTGAATTTGAGAAGCCTACAAGTAAAGTCCATTACAGCGATTTATATATCTTGGAAAATGATAAATTTTATCTTGACGCTATCCGGCTTGAGAACTGCTGGGGACGGTTCCCAGTAATAAACGGAGTTAAGGCAGTATCTGCAGCAGGAGCGATATTTTATAAAGGACTGAAAATGCCGGTGAATTACACAGGAGAGATTGTTGTAAAGCGAGGTCGAGCTGGAAGTGAAAGGATATATCGGATAACACTGAATGAGGGCGAAGTTACGGGAATTGAGAATATAGGGGCTGAGTGAAACAGCAGTCAAAATAGTCTGATTTGTGGATTGCCATATTTTGTGTATTGTGATATAATTTAGTTTACAAATAGAATTCAAAAAAGGTGTAAATAATGTTGAAGTTAGAAAATGGTCGTCCGCTTAATTGTGAAGGGCGTTTAGAAAAAGAAATAAGAGTGTATGATTTTCTTGATAAGGCAGGGATAGCATATCAGCGTATTGACCATGACGCAGTTAATACTATGGAGGCGTGCGTGAAAATAGATAAGGCTCTGAATGCGACCATATGTAAAAATTTGTTTTTATGCAATCGGCAGAAAACGAATTTTTATTTACTGATGCTTAAGGAAAACAAGAAGCTATGCACAAAAGAGTTGTCAAAGCAGCTTGGTGTGGCAAGATTATCGTTTGCAGACGAAACATTTATGGAGCAGTTTTTGGATATAACTCCCGGCTCGGTCAGCGTTATGGGACTTATGAATGATAAAGATAACGCGGTCAAACTGGTGGTTGATGAGGACATTCTGAAAAGTGAATATCTCGGCTGCCATCCGTGCATAAACACATCAAGCCTGAGATTGCGAACAGGAGATGTTTTTTATAAATTGCTGCCAATAATGAAGCATGATATGACAGTAGTAAAATTATAAGAGGGAATAGAAATGAATTATGAAAATAGCGATTTTATCAGATACGCATAATTTACTGCGTCCGGAGGTTATAGAAATACTCAAAGACAGTGATGCAGTAATACACGGTGGAGATATTAATTCTCAGAGTATATTAGATGAAATAAAAGCTGTAATGAAATCAAAAGCACCGCTTCTCGTTGTACGAGGCAACAATGATAAGGAGTGGTCAGAGAACTTGCCTGTGAGCCTTGATTTTGAATTAGGCGGTTTGAAAATCTTTCTTACACATAACAGAAAAGACATACCGCAGGATATAAAGGCAGATATAATCATATTTGGACACTCACATAAATATTATGAAGAAAATATAGACAGACAGCTTTGGTTAAATCCCGGAAGCTGCGGAAGAAAACGATTTAATCTGCCAATTACAATGGCAGTTTTGAATATAGCTAATAAAGGGTATTCAATAGAAAAAATTGAAATTTGAAAGGAGAAAGAATTATGGCAAAGACATTAGTGACGTATTTTTCAGCAAGCGGAGTAACAAAAGCGGTTGCTGAAACAATTGCAGAAGTGAGCGGTTCAGATATTTATGAAATCAAGCCGGAAACTCCATATACACAAGCGGACTTGGATTGGAGAGATAAAAACTCCCGTAGCAGTGTGGAAATGCAAAATCCGTCCTCACGTCCTGCGATTGCAGATAAAGTTGATAATATTGAACAGTATGACAGAATATTTGTAGGTTTCCCGATTTGGTGGTATGTAGCGCCGACAATTATAAATACATTCCTTGAAAGTTATGATTTTTCAGGAAAGACGGTTATATTGTTTGCAACCTCCGGCGGAAGCGGATTTGGCAAAACGGCAGAAAAACTCAAGGGCAGTGTTTTGGCAGATACAAAAATTATGGAGGGTAAGCTACTTAACGGCAACCCGTCAAAGCAGGATATTAAGACATGGATTGATAGTTTAAAATAAAGGGAGGAACATAATGCCATTTATTGATTCAAAGATTACAGTATCCGTAACAGGGGAACAGAAAGAAAAAATCAAGTCTGAGCTTGGAAAAGTAATAACAACGCTTCATAAAACCGAAACTTATTTAATGGTCGGAATTGAAGATAACTATGATTTATGGATGGCGGGCAATAAGCTTGATAAAGGCGCATATGTTTCTGTCAGCTTGTTCGGCAGTGCATCGGCATCAGACTATGATAAGATGACAGCGCAGATTTGTGAGATATACGAAAGGGAACTTGGTATTCCCGGTAATGCGGTTTATGTAACATATCATCCAATTACTGATTGGGGATGGAATGGTCATAATTTTTAGTTAAATTCTTAGATTTATGCTTGCATTTTCTTAAAAAGTGTGATATAATATGTGTAACAAAGAGGGGGGGTACAGAATTTTCTTATAGAAAATAGTATCGGTTAAAAGTATACCCCCTATGGTTCAAACGGTTAATTGTATCATATTCATACTACTTAGCCAATAAAGAACTATACGAACACTTGTTCGTATAGTGAGGCTTCTTCAAGTTTTGTGTAAAATCAAAATGGTGCAGAAAATAAATATTTG
>JBJEIU010000198.1:0-12012 GCA_051877355.1 Hominilimicola sp. | reverse complement strand
TTTACTAAACCTATACTTTTAGTAAAAATTGACTTATTTTACCATCGGCTGTTTTAGCCGTTATTTTTTTGCAAAAAGGATAAATTTACTATTTTACAATCATTTTATTTTGTGCATATATCACATTTAATATAATTATTCGTAGTGTTAACATTAAACTGTGACATACGCAAAAAAAGAGCATAATCATTTTTACTAAATGATTATGCTCTTAATCCTACCTTTACAGCTTATTACAAAATGTCACTTTACTTTGAAAAGCTCTGTTTTTAGTATTAAATTTTATTTCATTTCCGAATAAGCTTCTGCCTTTTCGTCAAGTATCGACTGATAACCTGCCGCAAGATATTCCTTGCATGCGGCGTCATACTTAGCGTCAAACTCCTGACTCTTGCATGTGATAAGGTCAACCTGAATTACTTCCCACTTACTCTTTAATGTTTCGCCGTACTGTGAAAGCGACTCAATTGAGCGGTCAAACAGGAAGTCAGTATACTGGTACTGCTTTGTTTCGTTCTGATAATAATCATAAGCGTCCTGAATCAGATACTCAAAGCCTTCGGGCGCATATGTATTCTTCTGAGCCTGGAGGTTCTTTTCATCAGAGCCGTAATCCTTGCTCTCCGTCACAAGACACCACATATCTTTATTTGAGTTGTAGTTCAGTCTTTCAGTACCTGTGTAGTTGTCCACAAGAACAGGAATATCATCCTCCATATTATATGTTACGCCCTCAATACCGTTCTGCATTACAAACAGGTTCTCAGGCTGGCTCAGCCACTCATAATACATCAGAACGGCCTCCGGGTGTTCGCACTTTTCACTGATACCGGCAACCATACCAAAGGGCCAGTCTGCTCTGCCTGTAGGCTTATTGCCCTCATATACGCCCGCACCGGGAGCAAGCAGCGAAACCTTTGCGTCAGGACAATTCTGAAGAAGTGTCTGCAATACAGGCGGATTCTGCGACAGATAGAAGCCGTAAACGCCAACCTTGCCCGCAACGAAATCCGAGCGCATCTGCGAACCGTCCTTGTCAAGCATCCATTCGGGGCTTATAAGTCCCTCATTATACAGCTGATTCCAATACTGAAGCTCTTTCTTCGTAGCATCCCATGTAAGCGACGCAACAGTTATATCAGAATACATTGCATTATCCTCTTCGGACAGCGGATATTCTCTGTTTGCGTAATTGGGGAAATATGCGTTAAACAGGCTCTTTGCCTCTGGAATTGTATCCTCGCCGCCAAGCTTCAATTCCTTGAACTTACGCAGCATCTCAACGTATTCCTCACGCGACTGCGGCATGTCAAGACCTGCCTTATCAAGCCAATCCTGTCTTACAACCGTCACCCAGCTATAGTCCTTCGGACGCGTCGCCGTCAGGAAGTAACGCTGACCGTCAGCCATCGCATATTGCTGCAAGTCCTTAGTATTTTCATAGAAAGTCGGCGCATACAGCTTTAATATATCCTCGTCAATCGGCTGGAATGCTCCGCGCGAATAATAGGACATAATCGTCGGATAATCATAGCTGAACAAAATATCGGGCTGTTCGCCTGCCGCAAGCAGTTCATTGAATACCGTCACGTCCTCCTTACGCGTAATCGGTACAAATGTCATCTTAATATTGTACTGGTCACCGAAATTTTCCTGAACATATTTTGTCCAGTAGTTGTTGTCAACGTCCGCCTGTCCCTGCATACCTCTGTCATACACAGGAATTTTCAGTTCAATCTGCTCCTCATAAGGCTTCGGTCCAGTAAGTTCAGCCTTATCCACCTTTGAACCGCCGCCTCCGCAGGAAGCGAGCAGAGACGCTGCCATAGCTGTGCTGAGCGCAGCACATAACACCTTTTTAAGTTTCATTTGAAAAATCCCCTCTTTCTTTATTTGTATGTTTTTATTGATTATTCTTTAACCGCACCTATCATAACGCCCTTAACAAAGTACTTCTGCACAAATGGGTAAACGATTACGATAGGAATAGTTGCGAACATTATACAAGCGGACTTCAGCACTTCCTCCGCCTGCATATTTTCCGCGCCAACCTCCTGCGATACAGACGCCTGAGAGCCTGCCGCGTTTACAAGCTCATAGAGCTTGAGCTGCAAGGGCTTAAGCGGTGACTTGGTTATAAAGTACAGCGCGTCCTGGAAAGTGTTCCATCTGCCCACCGCATAAAACAGCGACAGCGTCGCAAGCACAGGCACTGACAGCGGTAGCACTATGCGTATAAGCACAATAAAGTCATTACAACCGTCTATCTGCGCCGCCTCCTCAAGGCTCTGAGGAACGCTGTTCTGCATGAACGTACGCAGAATAATCAGATTATACGCCGAAAATGCCAGCGGCAGTATCAGTACCGCAGCCGTATTGATAAGGTGCAGCTGACTCATAAGTATGTAATCGGGAATTGTTCCCGCACTGAAATACATGGTTATAAGGAACAGCACGCCTACAACGCGTCTGCCTTTCAATCTTTTTCTTGAAAGCGCAAAGGCTCCGCAGATTGTAAGAAACATACCCAAAACCGTAAACGCCACCGTGATAAACACAGAGAACCACAGCGAGCGCATCATTGCCGAATCGCCGAATACGGTCTTATATGCTTCAAAATTCAAATCCTTAGGGATAAGAAACACCTGATTTGCCATAACTGCGCCGTTGCCGCTTATGGACACAGACAGCACGTGTATGAACGGAATAAGACACACAAGCGACAATATTCCGATAAACAGGTAAATAAACACATCAGCTAAAATATCACTTTTACTTCTTTTCATCATATTATACCGTCCTCTCCCATAAGCTTTGCAAACTTATCCGACGCAAACACGAAGATAAGTCCTACAACTGACTGGAACAAACCTACAGCCGTAGCTATGTTATATCTGTGGGATTGCAGACCCACGCGGTATACAAAGGTTGAAATAACGTCCGAGAAATCCCTTACAAGCGGGTTATCCAACGTGTACGGACGCTCGAAAGATATTCCAAGTATTCTTCCCAAACTCATTATAAGCATTACAACAATCGTTGAACGTATGCAGGGAAGCGTTATGTACCATATCTTTCTCCATCTGCCCGCGCCGTCCACAGTTGCCGCCTCATAAAGGTCACCGTTGATACCTGTTATCGCCGCAAGATAAATAATCGTACCCCAGCCCATGCTCTGCCATACGCCTATCAGGCAGTAGCTGACGAGCCAGTGCCATTTTTCCGTCAGGAACGGTATGCTTTCGCCGCCCATGCGGTTTATAAGTATATTTATATAACCCGTGCTTGGCGACAGAAGCTGATAGAATATTCCCGCAATGATAACCCACGAAAGGAAATGCGGAAGATACAGAACTGTCTGCGTCACGCGCTTGAAATACTTATTTCTGATTTCGTTAAGCAATATTGCCAGAATAATCGGCGCAGGGAAGCCTACTATAAGGTCAAGACCGTTCAGCACAATGGTATTGCGCAGAGCAATATAGAAATCCTTCATTGAAAATATTTCTTTGAACGCGTCAAATCCAATGAATTTTGCCTTTTCAAATCCCCCGACAACATCATAATCCAGAAATGCAACGGATAATCCGAACATCGGCAGAAATTTAAATACTATTGCAAACAGAAGCGGAAATATGAGCAGTACGTATAACTGCCAGTCCCTCTTCAGATAATATTTAAGCCCTTTATTATCCCTTACTGACGTTTTTCCCTTTTTCAGCTTTGCTTTATCCGTCTTCATTTAAAAGCCTGCCCCCTTTTTAACTTGTAAAATTTGGCTATACTATATTAATAATATTATCATTTTTTATGCAAGGTGTCAATAAAATTACGTTTTTTACACAAAAAAGCCGACTTTTTATACAAAAGTCGGCTTGTGGTTTTATCTGTTTATTTTATAGGAGCAAAATTTGCGCCGTTCCATAGGAATACTCTGTAAAACTCCTCCTTTGGAATTTCAAGTTCAAGATTTGCCTCCTGTTTGCCTCCGACACGCTCAGAATCTATCTTAACCGCCTTAATCAGACCGTTTTCTCCGTAAGTAAAAACATAAAGATTTACTTTCTTTTCCGTGTCATAATTATTTTTCACAGTCACCTTTATGGCGCCGTTCTCTTCTGTTACCGCATATCCGCCTGAAAGCATTGCTTTTTCACTATTTCTTGAATTTCTGAACACCCCCACCGTAGGGATTGCCTTTCCGTCAAAGTCAAACAGCGTTGTGTTTTCAACCACGTTTCCGTCAGGCTTATCGTCACTTTCGCGGTTTGCCCAGCCTGAAAGTGATTCATTCGGATTTTCGCTGTCCTCAACGTGAATCATGCACGGGTCCCAGTAAAGCAGACCGATACATCTGCCGTTGTCCACGCCCTTTAAAGCGTTTATGAGGTCAGCCATAAAGCCCTTGTGACCATCCGCTGTAAATGGATATTTCTCCGTATAACCGGGAGCATTTTTTTCATCATCAGCAGTCGGAGTAAGCTGACCGCCGTAACCATTCTTCTTATTTTCAGTCCAGTTGTAGCCTGTTTCCATGATAAGAATATCCTTATCATACTTTTCAGAAATAGTGTTGCAGAAGGATACACAGGTTTCAATTGGATTATGCGACCACGCAGGATAATAGGAAGCGCCTATTACGTCAAACTTTCCGCCCGCATTATTGTATGCGTCAAAAAACCACGTAAACACGCTGTCCTTTGAGCCGTTTGCAAGATGTATAACAACCTGAGATTCGGGCGAAACGGCCTTTACCGCGTCATAGCCGCGGTTAAGTATATTGGCAAGCCCCTCCCAGTCTTTATAGCATTTTATGTCATCTTCCTCAGTATTGCTGTATATCAGTTCAAAGCTGTCCTTGTCCATTGTAGCGTCAAAGGTGTTCGCAAACGGAAAGAACATACCGCCGTTGATTTCGTTGCCCAACGAAACATATTCGGGGACTGTTCCCTGTTTCTTAAGCTTTGTCATAATATCAAATGTGTAATTATACACAATATCGCCCAGTTTATACTGAATTTCCTTTTTCTGCTCATCTGTCATTGCATTTAAAAATGCCGGGTCTTTTACGTCATAGCCAAGCTCTTCCTTAATCTGCTTAACCCATTCGGACGGAATTATCTGACGCTCGCCGTTTGACCAGTAATCGGAATAGTTAAACGTAAATTGAATACCCATTCCCGCATCCTTTGCGCGTTTTGCCAGTTTCAGACAATCCGCCTCGTCCTGATAGCCCTCCGGCAGATAATATGTACCGTCCCCCGTACCCTTGCCTGTGGTGTTGGAAAGACGTATACGCGCCATGTTCATGCCGTTTGCAGCAAGATACTCAAACACGTCAATCGCATTGCCGTTCTCGTCCTTATACACACCGCCGAGGTCCTCAATATAGCTTACCTCTGTCATGTCTCCGCCCGTTATAAACTTATTCGCCTTTGACGCGGCAAGGTCAGCGTCTGAAAATTCAATTTTATTTTTTCCGCTTGTCACAACGCCTATTTCGCATTTTCCGTCCGTCACGCCGATCCCCTTTACCGTTACCTTTACGCCCTCATCGGATTTAGGCAGAACTGTGCTTGATATTGTGTAATCCTCCGACAATCCATACATATATGTGTTTTCGTCAACCATATCATTTTTACACATTACGGTCAGGTCGTAATAACCATCCGCAAGACCTGTAACCTCTATTTTTTTACCCTCGGATACGTCGCCGTTAAGGTCAACGCTCTGCGCATATGCCGCAGTTGAACACAGCGCCATTACCGCCATTGCAATAAGTAGCTTTTTCATTTATTTTCTCCTTTATCTCAAGATTCTTTTGCTTTGCCAATAAAACATCGCCGTAGTACACGTCGCCGCAATAACATCGCTGATTGGTTCTGCCATGAGCAGTCCCCACACACCCATATTGGCTATGCGCGGCAATATCAATGCCAGCGGGAACAGCAATATTATCTTTCTCAGGCACGCAAGAAACATTGATGTTTTTGCCTCGCCCAACGCAAGGAAAGTCTGCTGGCATGCGCTCTGCGCGCCCATTACCGCCATTCCTGCAAGGAACAGCCGCGTCGTGTTTGTGCCTATTCTGATAAGCTCCGCGTCGTTCGTAAAAAGGCTAAGGAAGAAATTCGGAAACAACTCCACCATTCCTATCGTAACGATTGAAAACGCCAGACTCACAACAAACTGCACATAAAATGCTTTCTTCACTCTGTCAATTTTCTTTGCGCCAAAATTATAGCCGATAACAGGCGACGCGCCCTGAGCAAAGCCCTGAAGCGGCATCCATATGAGCTGCATCAGGCTGAATAAAATTGACATCAGCGCCACATATAAATCATTTCCGTATCTGAGCATACCGTTATTAAAAGTAAGCTGTATAAGACACTCCGTTGCCTGCATTATGAACGGCGAAACACCGATTGAAAGAATTGAAGTAACTATATCCTTTTTCAGTTTCAGATTTTTCAGTCTGATTTTAAGAATTGTTTTTTGACCAGTCAGGAACTTTACTACCCACAGGCAGGAAACAGCCTGTGAAATAATCGTGGCAAGCGCCGCTCCCTTTACGCCCATTCCAAAAACGTATATAAAAATCGGGTCAAGCACGATATTGAGCACCGCGCCGATACAGACCGTAAGCATACTCGTCTTTGTAAAGCCCTGATTTGTAATAAACATATTCAGTCCGAGAGCAAGCTGTACAAAAATCGTTCCCACAAGGTAAATGGTTATATAATCTGACGCATACGGCAGTGTTGCCTCACTCGCACCAAATCGGAGCAGTATCCAGTCCTTTGTGAGCATGAACACCGATGCCAGCACCACAGAAAAAATTATAAGCAGCATTGTGCTGTTTCCGAGAATTTTTTCGGCAGTGTCGTTGTCCTTTGCGCCCATTTTTACCGCCGCTCTTGACGCGCCGCCCATGCCCGCAAGCATTGCAAATGCCGATACAAGCAGTATTATCGGGAAGGTAACTCCCAGTCCTGCAAGCGACAGAGAACCCGTTTCGGGAATACGTCCCACATATATCCTGTCCACAATATTGTACAGTAAATTTACAAGCTGTGCCAGCACCGTAGGTATAGCCAGCTTGAATATCAGCTTTGTGACAGGCGCTGTTTCCAGCGAATTTTGATTTTCCATAATATATACACCTCTCTGCTATTATAATAACATATTTTTTACTTTCATACAACCATTTTTATAATAAAAAAACGAAGCCATTCAGGCTTCGCTTCGTAAAAATCATTTCTTTATTTTAATTATGTATTCCGTACCCCAGTCAAATGAATTTTCTTCAATATCGGCATCAATACCACTCTTTTTCATCATATTTACCGCGCGCTCCACAGTATTTTTGAAAACCTTGACATCTTTTGCCTTTGTCACGCGCAGCTCGTCAATTGGCTTTACCTTTCGCGCGTTCATGCTGCGCACAAGCTGTTCCGTCTGCGTGACGTTCAGATTATCACGACAGACAATTTTCACCGCATCAAGCTGTTTTTCCTCGTCGGTGAGCAGCAGCAGCGCTCTTGCATGACGCTCGGACAAATCATAATCGCGTATCAGCTTTTTTACAAGGGGCGGCAGACGCAAAAGCCGCATCTTGTTCGCAACTGACGCCTGACTTTTTCCAACTTTCAGCGCAAGCTCGGTCTGAGTCATACCCTGATCGCGTATAAGATTTTTATAGCTTTCCGCAATCTCAAAAAATGACAAATCCTCTCTCTGTAAATTTTCCAGAAGAGCCAGTATCGCCGACTTATCATTATCCGCCTCAATTATAACTGCGGGGATTTCCTCAAGTCCAGCCATCTGCGCTGCGCGAAATCTGCGCTCCCCTGCCACAAGCTCATATTCACCGCTTCGGCGCCGTACCGTAATCGGCTGGATTAATCCGTATTCAAGAATGGAATTTTTCAGTTCCTCCATTGCTTCAGGGTCAAAATATTTTCTCGGCTGATTTGGGTTAGGCGCTATCATATACAGCGGCAGCGACACTATCTTTGGCTTGTCCTGCTGCGGTTGTTTCTTCAATAGGTTTAGCATTATATTTTCTCCTGTAACAGTAATATCCATCTTATTCTTGACAAAATAAAAGAGTAAGCAGCGATAATGTAAAGCCTTGATGAGTACACATGATGTAATTACATTATCGCTATTTACCCTCGGTGGTGGAAGGTGTAAGACAATTTTTGGGGGTAGAACAGGGCCTTGGGGAAACCCTGTTTGAAATGTACCATTTTGATACTTATCTGTCTTACATTTACTATTATAGCATATTTTTTCCAGTTGGCAAGCATTTTCATGTGCCACGGTTCGACACATTATGCCACTATTTTTTTATTTCGCCAAATTATAGCAGCTTCCGATTGGATTTTTTGTCGCAATACCCGGTTTTCTCGGATATTTAAGCGGAGTTTGTCCTACTTTTTTTATAATAATTATC
This sequence comes from Hominilimicola sp., assembly GCA_051877355.1. GTDB lineage: Bacteria > Bacillota > Clostridia > UBA1381 > UBA1381 > Hominilimicola. The sequence goes on along the minus strand of JBJEIU010000198.1, from coordinate 3,554 downwards.
TTGTGTTTCAGGTCGGTGAAAGGAATATCCGCCTCAAACACGTCCTCAATCCTGCCGCCCAGAATTTTTATTGCGCGCTTTGCGTCCTTTAGCTCCTCGTCCGCAAGCGGACCTTTAAGAGCAAGAAAATATCCGCCTTGTTTAAGGAACGGTATGCACCATTCACTAAGCACTGTAAGGTTTGCCACCGCGCGCGACACGACAGTGTCAAACTGTCCGCGGCAAGCTCTGTTTTTGCCGCCGTCCTCGGCGCGCGCGTGGATAAATTCCACACCGTTTATACCGACATTTTCGCATACGTCCTTTAGGAAATTAATGCGCTTATTCAGGCTGTCAAGAAGCGTCAGTTCGATTTCAGGCTTTGCTATTTTCAGCACAAGTCCCGGAAATCCCGCACCCGTTCCCACATCAATGACCTTGCCCTTTACAAAACCTGTCTGCAAAGCCGTCAGGCTGTCAAGAAAATGCTTTGTAGCTATACCTGTTTCATCAGTTATCGCTGTAAGGTTGATTTTCTCATTCCACTCCACAAGCAGCCGAGCATAGTCCATAAGCTGATTTACCTGCATTTCATCAAGCAGTATATTCAGTTTTTCACTTCCGTTTATTATTAAATCTCTCATATTTTCTCCTGCCAAAACGGCAGCAGGTGACACCTCTGCTGCCGTAATAGTTCCTTATAATGATTTCATCCACCCCGTCATTGGTTCAACGTAAATTGTCTGATAGCCCAGTTCATTGGGGTGACAGCCGTCACCGTCGGAACGGTCGTTCGACTCGAAATATAGCTTTCTCTGCTCCGCATCCCTGACATTCACGCCAACATCCATATTGTTCTGCGCATACAAATCAAGATACGAAATATTCCACTTATCGCACACCGATTTCATCATCTCATAATAGGGCGCAAAGCCCTCTTCTGCGTCATAGGTAAACGGGTCGTGCATTATAACAAATCCCGTCTTGCTTTCGGGATAATTTTCCGTTATTACAGAAAACATACTCTCCAGTCCACCTGCCATGGTGTTTTCGTCATAGCCGCCGTCAAAGCCGTCCGTCAGTTCGCCCAAAGGCACATGATTCCAGAAATCATTTATGCCGCCCTCTATAATAATATAGTTATATTCTCCCTCCAGATTATCAACCATATCAATTATGCACGGGCGGTATCCCTCCGCGTCCTCCGACCATTTAACGTTTCTTGCGATTGTTGCTCCGCCAAGACTCGGGTTAACAACAGTCATATTATTCTGCTCGCCTATCAGCTTGCCGTAACCGCCGTGATAGTTCGTGCCGTAGCTTATACTGTCACCCACAAATACGACTGTTTTACCGTCAAGCGGATTATCGTTTGTATTCGGTATATTATTGCCTACAGAACATGCCGTAGTCGTAACAACAGCAGCTATCAGCATAGAAATTATCTTACTCATAATATTAACCTAAAATCTTCTCAATAAGCGCCGCAAGCTCCTCCGCCTTTTTCGTTATATAGCCCACGTCATTACCCTCAATCATAACGCGCACAAGCGGTTCTGTGCCTGACGGTCTGATAAGGACTCTGCCCTCTCCGGCAAACTCTTCCTCAAGCGCCTTGCAAGCCGCGGCGATTTCCTCATTCTCCATATATGTATTTTTATTTTCAAGCTTTACAGTTGCATTTCTCAGTACCTGCGGCATTACCTTTACAATGCCTGCCGCCTCGGAGGCTCTGAGACCTGTCTTTTTAAGCACAGCAAGGAACTGCAATGCGCTGACAAGTCCGTCGCCCGTTGTATTATGGTCAAGGAAAATAATATGTCCCGACTGCTCGCCGCCGATATTGTAGCCGTTCTTAAGCATTTCTTCAAGCACATATCGGTCACCCACCTTTGTACGAGGAATATTTATGCCCAGCTTTTCACCTGCAATAAACAGACCCAGATTGCTCATAACTGTCGCAACAAGCGTATTCTGCTTAAGAGAGCCGTTGTCTCGCATGAATTTTGCGCATGCCGCCATAATCTGGTCACCGTCAATAAGATTGCCGTTTTCGTCAACCGCAAGCATTCTATCCGCATCACCGTCAAAGGCTATACCCACATCCGCGCCGATTGATGTGACATACGCCTGCAAGCTTTCCATATGTGTTGAGCCGCACATTGAGTTGATATTAACGCCATCGGGCGTATTGTGGATTGCCTCAACATTTGCGCCAAGTTTGTTGAGTGCCTTAAAAGCCGTTTCATAGCTTGCGCCGTTTGCGCAGTCCACCGCAATCTTCATGCCGTCAAGACGGCAGTCGATTGTGGAAACTGCAAAAGCAACATAGTCCTCTACAGCATTGTGGTTTGCGCTGACGTAACCTACCTTGCCGTGCGTGGGCAGATTTTCTATCGTCTTTTCACCAAGTATATAACTTTCGATTTCGTCCTCAATTGCGTCGCTCAGCTTGTAGCCGTCACCGTTGAAGAACTTTATTCCGTTATATTCGCATGGATTGTGCGACGCGCTTATAACCACACCCGCATCAGCCTTGTAATATCTCGTGAGATACGCAACAGCAGGTGTCGGCACTACACCCAGCGGTATAACCTTTGCGCCCATTGAGCAAAGTCCCGCCGTAAGCGCCGCCTCAAGCATATCGCCCGACTTTCTTGTATCCTTGCCGATAAGAATACGCGGTCTCTTTGAGCTGTGCTTCGTCAGTACATATGCGCCGCTCTGACCTGTCTTAAAGGCAAGCTCTGCCGTTAAATCCTTATTCGCAATACCTCTTATACCATCTGTACCAAATAGTTTTCCCATTCTATTTTTCCCTCCTGAATTTATACCACTTCCGCGCCGCTCTGTATATCATTCAGCGTTGTAAGCACCGTCAGTTTATCCTCAAATTCCGCCGATAAAATCATTCCGCAGGATTCAAGACCCATCATCTTTCTCGGTTTAAGGTTCGCCACAAACAGCACGTTCTTGCCGATTAATTCCTCGGGCGTATGATACTTTGAAATACCCGAAAGAATTTGTCTTGTTTCGCTGCCCACCTGAAGCGTAAATCTCAAAAGCTTTGAGGATTTCGGCACCTTTTCGCATTCGATTACCTTACCAACGCGTATATCAAGCTTTTCAAATTCTTCAAATTCAATATAATCCTTATATGGTGCAATTTCAATCTTTTCTTCCTCGTTTCCGCTAAGTTCCTCCTCAAGCTCAGAGAGCTTCTTTTCAGAGTCAATTCTTGCAAACAGCGGCACTGCCTCGCCCACCTTATTTCCTGCATTTGTTGTACCAAATGTCTTTGTACTCTCAAAGCTCAAATCCTCTGCTCCGATTTGCTCAGCAATTTTCTTTGAGGTTTCGGGCATATATGAAGAAAGAAGTGCCGCAATAATTCTGATAGTTTCAATAAGGTTGTAAAGCACCGTACCAAGACGCGGCTTTGTCTCTTCGTCCTTCGCAAGAATCCATGGGGTCGTTTCGTCAATATACTTGTTCGCTCTGTCAACCACTCTCCATATCTCGTCAATACTATCGGCAACATGAAGCGTGTCCATTTTTTCATAATCTTTTCAATT
>JBJEIU010000197.1:0-2604 GCA_051877355.1 Hominilimicola sp. | reverse complement strand
GCTGTCGCCCAGTTCGTCCTGAATTACCCTGAGTTGCTCACGCAGGTAATATTCACGCTGATTTTTGTCAATACGTTCCTTTACTCTCTGCGCTATCTGGCGTTCCAGCTTCAGCACCTCAAGCTGATTTTGTATAGCCACTATAAGCCTTTCAATACGGCTGTAAACGTCAAATTCCGAAAGAATATCCTGTCTCGTTTCCACGTCCAGTTCAACGCCTGCCGCAATTGTATCACAAAGCCTGCCAAGCTCCTCAACCGCCATCACGTGCATATAATTATCAGCCGACAGCTTAGGGTTCTGTGAAAAATACTCCTCATACGACTTTTTTAGACGTCTTGCATATGCCGCTTTTATCGGCGTATTCTCATCATACAGTTCATCATATTCGATTATTCCCGCTTTCAGAAATTCTTTTTCGGGCACTTCATCATCAATTATTCCGCGTTTGAGTCCCGTAACGATAACACGCGTTATACCTCCGGGCATACGCATTATCTGCTTTACGGTCGCTACGGTTCCTATCTCGTATATATCCTCAAATGAGGGCTTTTCCGTATTTATGTCCTTCTGTGCCGCAAGGAATATCACCGAGTTTTCCGCCACGGCGGCTTCAAGCGCCTTTACGGACATATCTCTCGCCGCGTCAAAATTAAGCGTCATATACGGGAATAACACCATTCCGCGCATAGGCACTACGGGCATATATCTGATTTCTTTTTCCAAGTATACTCACCTCAACAGTAACATCATCATTATATTGTAATATTACTATTATATAATCTTTTGGTCTGTTTTTCAACTGTTTTTTTCTTTTGGCTTGATAACTGATATATCTATTATTTTTTCATCGCCTTCAAAATACATTCCGTTGGTGTAATGGCAGGCGCTGAGCGTCCATGCTGCATCGTCTGCCGTTATAGTGTTTCTTCCGTCAAGAAACACTATATTTTTTGCCATTTGCAATATTTTTACAGCGTCTCTGCCGTTTTTCGCATACTGGGATATGAGGTGTACCGCGCCGTCCTCCATTGCTATGTTAAGACGTTCCTTTGCACCACAGATTATTTTCTCAATGCTTTCCTTTGACAGCGGATTAAAATATATTTCCACGCATCTTGAGCGTATCGCTTCGGGTATATCGTCGCATTTTTTTGTAGTTGCGCCGATAAGACGGAAATCGGCAGGTATGCCGTTCTGGAATACGTCGTGGATATAGGTGGGTATGCTCTTGTTAGCTTCGCTGTAATAGGCGCTTTCAAACATGACCTTTCTGTCTTCAAGCACCTTTAAAAGCTTATTCATCTGGCACTGCTGAAGCTCGCCTATTTCATCTATAAAAAGCACACCGCCATGCGCCTTGGACACCGCGCCCTCCTTTGGCTGCGGCACGCCTGCGCTGCCGTATGCGCCCGCGCCCTGATAAATCGGGTCATGCACCGAGCCGATAAGCGGGTCGGCTATGGAACGCTCGTCATAGCGCATTATTGTAGCGTCGGCTTCAATAAATTTTGCGTCCTTTTTAAATGGCGTACTCTGACTACGTTTGGCACACTCCAGCGCAAGACGCGCAGCGGCTGTTTTTCCCACTCCCGGCGGACCGTATATAAGCACGTGCTGCGGATTAGGACCGCAAAGCGCCGCCTTTAGCGCGCGCAGTCCGTCCTCTTGTCCTACTATTTCGCTGATGCTCTGTGGTCTTGCCGCCTCCGTCAGCGGTTCTGACAGGCATATATGCCGCATTGCATTGAGATGCTCCGCTTCCTTTTTTGAATTTTCCTCCATTGTGCGCGTGTCGCTTTTTTCCCCCCTGAGCTTCGTCAGAAAATACATTCCTATCACAAGCGTGAAGAAAAGCTGTGTTATCATTATTGCTGTATTCATTTTTCTTCCTCCCGAAATTTTTCAATAATAATATTCTTTTCAAACATAGTTTAATTATTCCGAATTGCAGGTGGGAATATTTTTTCATTGCATAAGAAAAAGCGGGATAACCCGCTTTTTCAGTCAATCAGATATTCTTCAACAAGTCTTGCGCAATCCTCCACACAGCCGACACAGGGACGCTTTTTATAGAATTCATTATTACGCTCGGTCGGCACTGCGCCCGTGTCCTTTGGCTTGTTTATCCCCAGTAGGTCGCCGCAGACTATTGAGCCGTTCTTTTCCTCAAACGCCTTTGCCATCTGCTGAACTGTATCATATATCTTTGTGCGCGTTTCCAAATCTTTTGCAGCACCCTTGCTGTGCTTTAATCCCACAAGCATAAACATTCCGCTTACAGCGCCGCATGTAAGACGCATACGCCCCATACCGCCGCCGAAGCCCTCGCTGACGCGCATGGCGGTTTCCTCATCCATACCGAAAAGGTCGCTGTATGCGCATATGACCGCCTGTGAACAATTACAGCCGGATTTAAAAATGTCAATTGCCTTTTGTACTCTGTCCATTTTGTCCTCCTGTGTAAGAAACGGGCTAACCGTAGCCGTAAATATAAGTATAATCGAAACTTAGCGTCACTTGCCGCTATGTGTCACTGCTCGCCACTGACTGCCGCTTTGCGGCGAAAGTGGCTACTTCGTCGTGACACGCGGCTTAAGTGAC
>JBJEIU010000196.1:0-12028 GCA_051877355.1 Hominilimicola sp. | reverse complement strand
TTATCACACCGTCAACGGGCTTGGGTTTTTCGGGATTAATCAAAAGGCGTTCAATCGGACTGTTATGGTCGTCATGGTGCACACCTATATTCGATTCTCCTTCTATAATCGTTCCGTCCTTTAAAAGCGCACTGATGGTCACAGCCTCATTCGTCACGGGATACACCGTTCCCACAACACCCGCAAGCTGGCTGAACTTCTTTACCGCCTCGTCAAAGCTTGAGGAGGTTTCGTTCAGCGCCGCAAGAAACAGATTGCCGAGACTGTGTCCCTTTAAGCTTCCGTCCTTGAAACGAAAATTAAGCAGTTCACCCATTACTGGGTCAACCTCTGCAAGAGCGCTGACACAGTTGCGCACGTCGCCCGGCGCCAGCATTCCCAAATCGCTCCTTAGTATCCCCGATGAACCGCCGTCGTCCGCGACAGTTACCACCGCCGTTATATTATGGGTATGTAATTTCAGACCCTTGAGCATAGTGGAGAGTCCCGTGCCTCCGCCTATCGCCACAACTCTTGTATCAGAAATCATATCAATCTCCATTCTGCCGCCCTGCGGCAACACAAACCATAGTGTGCCTTCTTATTCCTTACCAATATCCCTGTAAGTAACATTTACCGAATAATCCTTTGACTTCAGATAATCCGCCAGTTTATTCGTCATAGTAACACTGCGGTGCTTGCCGCCCGTGCAGCCGATGGCAATGCTCAGTGACACCTTGCCCTCCTCAATATAGAGCGGTATCATGAAAGACATCATATCCTCCAGTTTTTCCATAAATTTCATGGAGGTCGGGAAGCTCATAACGTAATCCTGAACCTCCTTGTCATTGCCTGTTCTGTGTTTAAGTTCATCAATATAGAACGGGTTCGGGAAACATCTTACGTCAAACACAAGGTCAGCGTCAAGCGGCATACCGTACTTGAAGCCGAATGCCATAACATTGATTTCAAGACTATGTCTTGAATCGGGTGACGCGTAAATGCTCTTGAGCTTCTGCAATAAATCCTGCGTGCTCAGGTTTGATGTGTCAATCACATAGTCAGCCGCATTATACAGCGCTGACAGCATTTTTCTCTCCTGCTGTATTGATGCCAAAAGTCCGCTTGCATTATCAAGAGGATGCTGACGGCGCGTTTCCTTATAACGCTTTACAAGCGTTTCATCATCGGCGTCAAGATACAAAAGCTTACAATCGTAACCCTTGCGTCTAAGGTCGTTTCTCTGTGCCAGAAGCTCGTTTATCATGTCACCCACACGTATATCTATAACAAGCGCAACATTATTGAAATTTCCGTTCACAGACGATAGCATTTCCGCAAACTTGGGTATAAGAACAGGAGGCATATTGTCTATACAGAAATATCCCATATCCTCCAGATATCTTATTACCTTTGTCTTGCCGCTGCCCGACATTCCCGTTACTATTGTGTACTGCATTTTACTGTTCTCCTATTAATCTTACTTCGGGTTCTAGCCAAACACCGAATTTATCCTTTACTGTTTTTTGTACATACTCTATAAGGTCAAGCACGTCCTTTGCGGTTGCGCCGCCCTTGTTTACAACAAATCCCGCATGCTTATCGCTTATCATTGCGCCGCCTATGCTGTAACCCATAAGACCCGCATCCTGTATCAGTTTACCTGCAAAATATCCCTCAGGACGCTTGAATGTACTGCCTGCCGACGGCTGAGAAAGCGGCTGTTTGTCGCTTCGTCTTGCGTTGTAGTCCGCCATAAGCGCCTTTATTTCGTCATAATTCCCCTGTTTCAGCTTCATTTTGCATGACAGGATTGTATATCCGCCCTGCATGAACATACTGTGGCGGTAGCCTAAATCAAGCTTATCAACTGTTTCCGTCTTTATAAGTCCGTCCGGGCATATAAAGGTCACGCTTTCAATAATATCCTTAAGCTCGCCGCCGTATGCGCCCGCATTCATGTAAATGCCGCCGCCGAGTGTACCCGGTATTCCTGCGGCAAACTCAAACCCTGTAAGATTGGCTTCAAGGATTTTCTTCGCCAGTGCAGACATGAGTATTCCCGCGTCAGCATACACCTCATCGCCCTCGATGCGGCACTTTGCCATACCGCTGCCGATATGGATAACAACGCCCCTTATGCCCTTGTCACTTACAAGCATATTCGAGCCGTTTCCCATTATCATATACGGCGTATTGGTATCAGTACAGAAATGAATAACCTTTTCAATTTCAAGCGCATTTTCCACATTCACGAACGCGTCAGCCTTTCCGCCTATGCGGAAGGTTGTATGCTTGCTCATTTCCTCGTCAAAAAGCACATTGTCCGAAACAGACGAAAGTCTTTCTCTGTCTATCATATATACCTCCATAAATTTTATAGCGTCACTTGCCGCTATTGTGCCACTGCTTGCCACTGACTGCCGCTTTGCGGCGAAAGTGGCTACTTCGTCATGGCACGCGGCTTAAGTGACGTTCCGCATTCGCAAGCGAATGCTCCCGCCAGCTGAACAGCTTTTTGCCCTTTTCCGCCATAAAGCTTTCAAAGGACTTCAAATCCCTGTTCATTATCAGTTTCTCTGGGAATGAAATCTCCTTAAGCATATCAAGCGCGCTGGTGTAATCTCCGATGTCAAAGCTGATATGCGCGTCTGAGCTGACCACTATGCCCACTTCCTTTTCCTTGCATATCTGTGCGATTTTCCTGCAATTGGGAATACTCGGCTTCCGCACAAAAAAGGAATGGTTATTTATTTCAATAAGCTTATGATTTTTCTTTGCAAGTTCTATAATTCTCTCATAGTCGTATGCCAAATCGGGCGCGCCGCTGTGGCATATAACATCTATAAGCGGATTATTCACAACCGCAAGGTATGCGCTTGTATTATCCTTTGCGCCATAGTCCTTGTAACACGGCTTATGAATACTGGCGTTTACCACGTCCAGTTTTTCAAGTATATCTTCCTCAAGGTCAATATTGCCCTCAAGGTCAACAATATTAACCTCCGCTCCGTATAGAATTTTCACTCCGTATATTTCACGCGGAATTGCCTTTAGATTTCTGAAATGCCACGGGTGCACCCCGTCGGGAATAGCAGGAGCGTGGTCGGTAATCGCAATTGCCTCCATGCCCTCGTCAGCCGCTCTTTTTGCCAGCTCCATTACTGTGGAATAGGCATGAGTGCTTGCCGCAGTATGCGTATGTGTATCAAGTAATATCTTCAATGTTATCTTCCTTATCTAATATTCTGTATTTCGCCGTTACAGATTAAGCTGACTTTCCATCTGATTCATAAGCCTGTTGTTAAGCTCTACAGCCGCATTGTAGCCCATGCGCTTCTGTCTGTTGTTCATGGATGCAACCTCAACTATAACCGCAAGATTTCTGCCCAGCTTTACGGGAATTGTAAGCGACGGCACGTTTATACCCATTATATTGGTGTATTCATCAACCATGCCGAGTCTGTCATACTGCTTGCCCTCCTCCCAAGGTTCAAGATGAATAATCATATCTATATTTTCCGTATCCTTGACTGCGCCTATACCGAATATTTCCTTTACGTCTATTATTCCTATACCGCGAAGCTCAACGAAATGACGGATAATTTCGGGTGATGAACCCACAAGCGTATTATCTGAAACACGCTTTATCTCAACAGCGTCGTCTGCCACAAGTCTGTGACCGCGCTTTACAAGCTCAATCGCCGTTTCACTCTTGCCCACGCCGCTTTCGCCCAAAATAAGAATACCCTCGCCGTATACCTCCACAAGCACGCCGTGGCGTGTACGTCTGGGTGCAAGCTCCACATTCAGATACGCGATAAGCGCGCTCATGAATGATGACGTGGCGCTCTCGCTCCTTAAAAGAGGAACGTTATACTTCTCCGCAAGCTCTATCATTTCGGGGAATATCTGTAGTCCCCTCGTGATAATAAGCGCCGGAATATGCTGTGCAAACAGCTTTTCAAGCCTTGTCGTTCTCTCATCTGCCGTAAAATGCTCAAGGAAGGTAAATTCCACCTTTCCCATAATCTGAATACGGTTGCTGTCAAAATAATCGAAAAAGCCCGCCATTTGCAGTCCCGGTCTGTTCACGTCCGTTCTCTGTACCATCACCGATTCAATATCTGTGGTTTCGTAAATCTTTTCAAGGTCAAATTCTTCTATGATTTTAGTGAGTGGAATTTTATATTCATCATTCGTCATTTGCTTTTTCCGCCTTTCATGACATTGTTTCAAAATAATCCTTATTATATATTATACCCTATACGGACATATTTTTCAATAAAAATTATATAACTTTTACTTGATATTTACTTGATTTATCTGTGAAAAACAATAATTTTAAAAAATTTTCACAAAAAAGTAATAAAACCCTTGCAATCTCGAAAACTTTGTGTTAAAATATTGCATGATGTTTTGATAAACGTGTCAGGAGGTGTAATAAAATGGCAAAATGTGATGTTTGCGGAAAAGGCGTTACTTTCGGTATAAAGGTCAGCCACTCTCACAGAAGATCTAACAGAACCTGGAAGCCTAACGTAAGAAAGGTAAGAGCAATTGTAAACGGCTCAGTTAAGTCAATACACGTTTGTACTCGTTGCCTTCGCAGCGGAAAGGTAGAACGCGCAGTTTAATTGCATTTGGAATAGGGGCAGCTTGCTTTGCGCAGGCTGTTTTTTTCTTGCATATTCCAGAATTTAAATTTGTATATTTTTTTACTTATTTTTTTATAATTTAAATTGCTTTTTATTGGTTTTTATGATAGAATAAAATATATTTAGATAAGATTAGTTTTATTTGAAGGGGTGTAACGAGTGGAGAAACTCTTAATCAAGGGTGGAAACAGGCTTTGCGGTGAGGTTACAATCAGCGGAGCAAAAAATGCCGCGGTCGCAATATTGCCTGCGTGTCTTCTTGTGAAGGACACTTGCAGAATTGAAAATCTGCCTGATATAAAAGATGTAAAGCTGTTTCTTAAAATTCTTGAGCAGCTTAATGCCGATGTTAAATATATTGATAAAAATACTGTTGAAATAGATTGTACGAACGTTAACTCATATACTCCGTCAGGTGACCTGACCCGCAGAATGCGCGGTTCAAGCTACCTTATGGGCGCACTTTTGGGAAGATTTCACTGTTTCAGCGTTGACCAGCCGGGCGGATGTGACTTCGGAACACGTCCCATTGACCAGCACATAAAGAGCTTTGAGGCTCTGGGCACTGAAATTGACACATCACGAGGTGTTATAAAAGGCAAAGCCGACAGTCTTAATGGAGGACATATTTTCTTTGACGTTGTTACTGTAGGCGCTACTATAAACGCAATGCTTGCGGCGGTATGCGCGGATGGTATGACCGTTATAGAAAATGCTGCCAAGGAACCGCACATAGTTGACCTTGCAAACTTTCTGAACAACATGGGCGCAAACGTCCGCGGTGCGGGAACAGATACAATTAAAATTAAGGGAACAAAAAATCTTCACGGCGGAACATACGCCATAATTCCCGACCAGATTGAGGCAGGCACATTTATGATAGCCGCTGCTGCCACGCGCGGCGATGTTATACTTAAAAACGTAATTCCGCGTCACCTTGAGATAATAAGCGCAAAACTTATCGAGGCAGGCGTAAAGGTAAGCGAGGGTGAGGACAGCGTAAGAGTATGGGTTGAAGAAGGCACTACCTTCAGACATATCAACTTTATTGCTCTGCCATATCCAGGATTTCCTACTGATATGCAGCCGCAGCTTGTTGCATTTCTTTCAATAATACCCGGAACAAGCACTGCACGTGAGGGTGTATGGGACAACCGTTTCAGATACGTAAACGAGCTAAAGAGAATGGGCGCAAACATCCGCGTAGAGGGCAAGCTTGCCATTGTTGACGGCGTTGACCATCTTATGGGCGCGCATGTTAAAGCTACAGACCTGAGAGCAGGAGCCGCAATGATTATTGCAGGTCTTATGGCTGAAGGTACTACAGAAATAACCGATATTTACCACATAGACAGAGGATACGAAAACTTTGAAGAAAAGTTTGTTCAAATCGGCGGCGATATACAGCGTATACAGGTTGTCGATGACCTGATGGATTAATAATTGATAAAGAGCCTGTCACAAAAGACAGGCTTTACTTTTGGAAGGATTAAGATGACTACGACATTTGTTTCACTGATAAGCGGCTCGTCGGGAAACGCGACATTTATTTCCGACGGCAAAACAAATTTACTTATAGACTGCGGCATGTCGGGCAAAAAACTGAAAGAGGCGCTTCACGCAATTGATGTGTTGCCCGAAAGCATAGACGCGCTGCTGATTACCCACGAGCATATCGACCACACAAGGGGCGCGGGCATTGTTTCAAGGCGGTATAATATTCCCATTTATGCAACAGAGGGCACATACACCGCCATGGACGTTGGCAAAATAGAGGACATAAACCTTGTAACGGAGGAAACAGAGTTTGAAATAGGCTCTATCGCCATAAAGCCGTTCGCTATTCCCCACGACGCAAAGCAGCCTGTCGGTTATTGCTTTTCGGCGAACGGTGAAAAATACTCGCTTGCAACCGACATCGGAAAAATGAATATGAACATTTTAAACAGCATCACAGGCAGCAAAAAGGTGCTTTTGGAGTCAAATCACGACATTGAAATGCTCCGTTACGGCTCGTATCCGTTTCCGCTAAAACAGCGAATTCTGGGCGATTACGGACATCTTTCAAACGAGTTTGCCGCAAAAACAGCGCTGTACCTTGTACAGAACGGCACTGAGCACATTATGCTCGGACATCTCAGCAAGGAAAACAACCGTCCGGAAATAGCAATGCTTGAAACCTACAACCTACTTACCCAATCAGGCATAAAAGTTGGCTCAGACATGAAATTGCAGGTGGCGGACAGATACAAGCCTACTCTATTTTAAAGGAAAATAAATATGAACATCAATATTATATCAGTCGGAAAAATAAAAGAAAAATATTTTACGGCGGCAATTGACGAATATTCAAAGCGTCTTTCGCGTTTTGTAAAGCTTAACATAATCGAAGTACCCGACGAAAAAATTCCCGACAATGCCTCCGAAAAGGAAATTGAACTGATAAAGGAAAAAGAGGGCTCGAAAATCCTGTCAAAGCTTCCGTCAAATTCCTTTGTTGTAACGCTGTGTATTGAGGGAAAGGAATTATCATCGGAGGAGCTTGCGAAAAAGATTGCCGATATTTCCATGACATCAAGCAATATCACATTTATAATCGGCGGTTCGCTGGGACTTTCCGACACGGTAAAAGCCAAATCAAATCTGCGGCTCAGCTTCGGACGTATGACACTTCCCCACCAGCTTATGCGCGTGGTACTGCTTGAGCAGATTTACCGCGCATTTAAAATCAACAATAACGAAAGCTACCATAAATAATTACTTTGGACTGTTTTACAGACAGTCCTTTTTATGTATGTTTTTGATTAATTTGAAGAAAAATACATTACGGAGGTGCTAACATGGCAAAGCAAGGAATGAGACGCGAAAGATACGGCGACATACACGGCGTAAGAAAGCCCGAGGACAATATGCCGAAAAATGAAATGCCGCCTGTTCCCGAAATTCAGGGAAAGGCGAAAAAGACTAAAGAAAAAGCAAAACCAATCATTAAATGAACAAAAAATCCGACAGGCACGCCTGTCGGATTTTTCATATTATTCACACGGATTAAAAATCCACCTCTGTGCCGTAGTATGTACATACAAACAGCTTTTCCATCTGCTCAGGAGTAATTGTTCTCGGGTTTGAACCTGTACATGCGTCACCCACTGCAAGCTCTGCAATCGTTGCAACCTTCTCCTTGAACTCGTTTTCTTCAACACCAAACTCCTTAAGTGTCTTAGGAATGTTCATCGCTCTGTTGAATTCCTCAATCTTTGCGATAAGAGCGTTAACCTGCGCCTTTTCTGATGTGCCGCCAAGGCCCACACGTCTTGCGATATCCGCGTATCTTCTCATAGCCTCCGGCTCGTGCGCGTTATACTTGATAACGTACGGAAGATAAATAGCGTTCGCACAGCCGTGAGGAATGTGTCCTGTTGAGAAAGCAGCGCCTGTCTTATGTGCCATTGAGTGAACAATACCCAGTAAAGCATTTGAGAATGCCTGACCTGCAAGACACTGCGCATAGTGCATCTGCTCTCTTGCGTCCATATCGCCAAGATATGACTGTGGAAGATAATCAAGCACCATCTCTATTGCCTTTATAGCAAGCGGGTCTGTGAACGGTGAATTAAGCGTTGAAACGTATGCTTCAATAGCGTGTGTAAGAGCGTCCATACCTGTGTATGCAACCTGCTTTACAGGAAGTGAAGCAACAAGGTCCGGGTCAACTATAGCAACGTCAGGAGTGATTTCAAAGTCAGCAAGAGGATACTTGACACCCTTTGCATAGTCTGTGATAACTGAGAACGCAGTCACTTCTGTGGCTGTGCCTGATGTTGACGGAATAGCGCAAAACTTAGCCTTCTGACGAAGCTTCGGGAAATTGAACGGTGTGCACAAATCCTCAAATGTTGTGTCGGGATACTCATAGAATGCCCACATAGCCTTTGCTGCGTCAATTGGTGAGCCGCCGCCTATTGAAACAATCCAGTCAGGCTCAAATTCTCTCATAGCCTCCGCACCCCTCATAACAGTTTCAACTGACGGGTCAGGTTCAACTCCTTCAAAGAATGTAACCTCCATGCCTGCTTCCTTAAGGTATGCCTCAACTTTATCCAAAAAGCCGCCCTTTCTCATTGAGCTGCCGCCCGAAACAACGATAGCCTTATTACCCTTAAGGTTCTTCAGGTTTTCAAGCGAACCCTTTCCATAATATAAATCTCTCGGTAATGTAAATCTTCCCATAATTCAGTAGCCTCCTAAAATAATAAAAAAGTAGTTGTTAAATTATTATCAATCTAACAACTACATTATATCACTTTGCACATTCTTTTTCAATATCATTGAGACATGTTTACAAAAATTTTACTTTTTGCATAATTTTATTTAGGTTAATTTGTATAGTTTTCGAGGCATATTTAAAGATTAAAAAATCTTGTGGCAATACTGAAATAAACCAATATCGACGCCGCATCGACAATCGTCGTAATAAGCGGAGCCGCCATCACGGCAGGGTCAAGCTTGCACCGTTTTGCGAGCATGGGAAGCGTGCAGCCGATAAACTGCGCTATTATAACGATAAAGATAATCGACAGACTTACCACCACAGCGATTTTCAAATCACCCTCCATAATCCATATGCGTACACCATTCACCACAGCAAGTGTCACGCTTATAATCAGAGAAATACGCAGCTCCGTAAACGCCACCTTGAAATAGTCCCTTAGCTTTATTTCGTCCACGCTCATACCGCGGATTATCATTGTGGAGCTCTGCGAGCCGCAATTGCCGCCCGTACTCATAAGCATCGGTATAAACGACACAAGCAGCGGAATTGCCGAGCATGCCTCCTCATACCTTGTGAGTATGCCGCCCGTTATAGCCGCGGAAAGCATAAGTATAAGCAGCCATAAAATCCTGTTCTTGGCATGCTTGAAATCCGATGTTTTGAAGTAGGATTCCTCAGTAGGGCTGATAGCAGCCATTCGCTCAATATCCTCCGTTGCCTCGTCCTGCATTACGTCAATGGCGTCGTCAAAGGTTACAATACCAACAAGCCGTCCCTCATCGTCCACAACAGGCATTGTAACAAAGTCATATTTGTTCATGTCCTTTGCCACGTCCTCCTTGTCGGCAAGCGTGTGAACACATATAATGGTTTTATCCATTATATCACAGATTTTTTCATCTTCCTGCGCAAGCAGAAGATTTTTGACCGACAAATACCCCAGAAGCTTTCTGTTATCATCTGTAACATAACACGTATAAACCGTTTCCGCCTCGTTTATAGTACGGCGTATACGCTTTATGGCGTCGCTGACGGTCATTTTCGGACGCAGACTGATATAGTCTGTCGTCATAAGCGAGCCTGCGCTGTCCTCGGGATACTTCAGTATTTCATTTATCATCTGACGCATTTCCGGGTCAGTATTTTTCAGAATACGCTTCACCACATTGGCAGGCATTTCCTCAACGATATCCGCCGCATCGTCCACGTAAAGCTCGTCAAAGACCTCTTTAATCTCGTTATCCGAAAAACCGCGGATAAGAAGCTCCTGACCGTCCGTATCCATAAGCGCAAAGGTATCTGCCGCCAAATCCTTGGGTAAAAGCCTGAACAGCAGCGGCAGGCTGTCCTCCTTTATTTGAGAAAACATTGCCGCAATATCCGCTTCATTCATAGTCGAAAGCACGTCACGAAGTGATGAATATTTCTTATTCTTCAATAGCGTTTCAATCGTATCTGAAATTGTCGCAAGCATTATTCACCACCTCCTTTGATATATATAGTATACCCTTATTTTCAAAATGTGTCAATTTATTAAATGACTATTTTATCTAAAATCTTTTTTAAAAATATTTATTAAAAATTTTTTGAAAATACTCTTGACATTTCTCCTGTTTTCTTGTATAATAGGTAGGTAGTCAAATTTGAATATGGCCCGGTAGTTCAGTTGGTTAGAACGCCAGCCTGTCACGCTGGAGGTCGTGAGTTCGAGCCTCATCCGGGTCGCCATATCGGAGTAAGCAAAGCTTACTCCGATTTTTTGTTGTACAAAATCAATTGTTTTCTCTTTTCATACAAAAACAGACCGCCAAACTGACGGTCTGTAGAATTCTATAACTATTAAGCATCTGAGAAATCAGATTATCTGCCCGGCTTGAAGAAATCAGGAACATCAATATTTCCCATACCCGGCTTCAATCTTCTGTTGAAAATGGAGTTATCGTCCAAATCCGAAACAGATGAGGTATAAGAAGCAGACTTTCTGTCACTGCTGCCGCCTGCAAACTTCGGTGTAATTCTCTTCAAATCATTTCCGTTATCCTTGCTTCCGCGCTTAACTGAACCGTCAAGACCTGTTGCGATAAGAGTAACCTTAATCTCGTCCTTAAGCTTATCGTCCATAGCCGTTCCGACGATAATATTTGCCTCCTCGCTTACCATGTCACGGACAATGCTTGAAACCTCGCCCATATCAACAAGTGAGAATTCCGTACCGCCTGTGATATTAAGAAGCACATTTTCAGCGCCCTCAATGCTTGTTTCAAGAAGCGGACTTTCAATAGCTGCGCGTACTGCGTCAGAAGCGGCATTTTCGCCCTTGCCTATTCCAATACCCATATGAGCAACACCGCTGTCCTTCATTATAGTTCTTACATCAGCAAAGTCACAGTTCATGATACCGCGCTGCGTAATTACCTCAATTATTCCCTGCACGCCCTGACGAAGTATATCGTCTGCAAGCTTGAAAGAATCCTTGATTGTAACCTTTTTGTCTGCAATATTAAGAAGACGGTCATTGGGGATTGTAACAATAGCGTCAACCTTTTCAGCAAGGTTCTTTATACCCTCTTCCGCATTTCTCATTCTCTGAGGTCCCTCAAAGAAGAAAGGCTTTGTTACAACTGCAACTGTAAGCACTCCGAGAGATTTTGCAGCCTCGGCAATAATAGGTGCTGCTCCTGTACCTGTGCCGCCGCCCATACCTGCCGTTACGAATACCATTTCTGTATCCTTCACAAGATTCTTGATTTCATCCTTAGTTTCTTCCGCTGCCTGTCTTCCGATTTCAGGCTTTGCTCCGGCGCCAAGACCGTTTGTCAGCTTTGCTCCTATCTGAAGCACAGTCGGAGCTTTTACGTTTGAAAGCTGCTGAGCGTCTGTATTTACACAAATAAACTCAGCCTTTGTAACGCCTGCTTCTATCATACGGTCAACAGCATTGTTACCGCCGCCGCCGACACCGATGACCTTAATTCTTGCACCGTCTATTGTAGTGTTTTCTTCCAAATCAATAGGCATACTACTCATCTAAATTATCCTCCTTCGTAGTTTCTCCCTGTGAAACTCACCGGGAAATCTCCGCATATATATTATTTTACTATGTTTTTTCAACTTATTC
>JBJEIU010000195.1:0-2609 GCA_051877355.1 Hominilimicola sp. | reverse complement strand
CGACTGTATGTTTTCAAACGCGTTTGCTGATGTGTCGGCGTTAGGGATTGAGATTGCGCCGGACGCAAGTCCTCGGTTCACAATTTCAATAATATCCTGTTCGTCGTTACGCATTTCCAGCATATACGCGTCAAAGCTCTGTCCTACAGACAAAACCTCAAGCTCTAAGAGCATTTTGCTCTTGATAAGCTCGTCAATAACGTAGTCCTGAAATTCGAGAATAAGCGGTACAGACACCTTTTTGTCAATTTCTTCAAACAGCGCCCGTCTATCATTTTTGGCGCAGAATATGAAGCTTTTTTGTTTTTGATTTTTATTATCATTCTCCTCTCCGTTAGTTTCGTTTTTTTCGTCGTCCATAGCGATAAGCATTGCTTCCGCGTAAACTCCGTCATGTGACAGCTTCCTGCGGTACTGTTTAAGCAGCGTGTGAATTGGAATAATGTGTTTTTCCACTTCCGCTTCAAATGTTATTCCGCCGTACAGCGCGTCGCTCATACCCCGCACCTGCTCCGGATAACCTCCAAATCGCATAGCTACCAAAGTACGTTTTCCGTTTTGCTTGCGATACACAAACGTATCGGCAAAGCATTTCAAATGTACCTTTTGGGCTGTGTCATGGTAGATTATCGGTGAAAGCTGAGGCAGCTTCATCATATTTGTTTGACCTCCTTCTTGATTTTTTTTTGCTTATATGTAAAAAACACAACTCAACCGCGGATATATCCGCAATATCATTGTGTTTTTGTTACCGTATTATTAAATTTTTTTTCAATAAAAAATGGTTATGGGCGCACTATCCCCAGGGATAGAATTCTCATAACCGTTTTAACTCAAACCATTTTAACTATCAACCATTTTATGAAAATATTATATACCATTTATTGGAATTTTGCAAGCGGTTTTTAAAAGTTTTTTCAAAAAAAAATTAAGAGTACAATCGCATTACATACATATACAATTATACTCATTAAACATCATATTCTTTTATTAGCTCTATTTGTTTTCTAAGCATATCTAACTGTTTATTATTCATTTGCGAAACATCTTTTTTGATTATCTCCAAAAATGTATTTGTCCGGTTATCTTCTATATCTTCAACAAACGCATCAATAGGAACATCAAGAACTTTTGCTAACGCTATTACCATTTCAAAATTCGGTAAATGATAACCTAATTCAATTTTTGATAAATGCTTTTGAGATGTACCCACCTGCTCCGCAAGCTGATCCTGTGTCAAATTTGCTTTAAGCCTGTATTTTTGTATACGGTTTCCTATTTCTGAAAATTTTGTATTCTTTTTATCCATGTTACTTAAATCAACCCCTTTATTTGATTTTAATATTCATTACTATTATTATAAACAATATATACGCGGTTTTTAACACGAAAATAATAGTAAAAATATATTTTGTACTATTATTTTATAGTATTTCCTCTTTATTTTACTAAAATTATATGGTATAATTAAAATATATACTATTAAAATGAGGTTATAATATGAATAGATGTATTTGCTGCTTTGCTGGACACGGCAAGATAAGCTATGGGAAAGACGTACAAAATCAGTTATTTGATAAATGCCGCGAGCTTATTACTGCTTATGGAGTAAATGAATTTTGGACAGGAAACTACGGTAATTTTGATAAAGCGTCTGCCGGAGTTATACGCGATTTGAAAAAGCAGTATGCTGATATAGAGCTTAATCTTGTAATTCCGTATCTGACTGAGGAAATAAATCAATTTAGAGAAGAATATTATGAAAAATACGATAATATTGTTATGGCTGACATTCCTGAAGGAACTCCGAAAAAGTATCGTATTCTAAAGTGTAACAAATATATGATTGACAACTCAAAATACCTTATAGCGTATGTTGGCTGTTCTTGCGGCGGTGCTGTCAAAACTTTAGAATACGCTCAAAAAAAAAACATATTGAAATTTTTAATTTATATGAAAATAAACTATATCAGGTTTAATAAAAATTTGACATCTTATACGATTTAGTATATACTTTAGTTAAATAAAATCTACCAAGAGAGGAGGGAACCAAAATGACATTTGAAAAGGCATTTCTGAAAATTAAAGAAAAATTCAATAACGCTGATGCAACAGGGATTTCTGATTTTGCGCTTCAGGTAACTTTTACTGACGAGGACTGCGGAGGCACGTTTTATGCGACAGTAAGAGATGGCACGCTCTCTGTGGAACCGTATGACTACAAAGATAACGATGCGGCTCTTAACATTTCCAAATCTGCGCTTCTCGCTGTTCTTGCAGGTAGAATGACTATCAAGAACGCATTATCCAGCGGAGAAGCGTCAATTTACGGCGACGTTTCCAAGGTAGCCGATTGGAAAGCTACTATAAAAAAAGCTCCCAAAAAGCCCGCACCTGCAAAGAAGAAAGTAGTTAAAAAAACAACACGTCAAAAACAATTTAACAGAAAATAATATTTTGTAAAATAAAAAATACCGACGCGGCAGTACAACCGCGCCGGTATTTTTCTTTTACCGCATTTTTCTTAACATTTTACCATAGACAAGCTTTTTCTCGTAGTTCAGCTTCCTAATCTGTATTTCTACCTTATCGCCTATCTGGAAATCACC
>JBJEIU010000194.1:0-2611 GCA_051877355.1 Hominilimicola sp. | reverse complement strand
ATCACAAAGGATAACGTAACAATGCAGATAGATACGGTGGTTTATTACCAGATAACAGACCCGAAGCTGTTCGCATATGGCGTTGAGCGTCCTATGATGGCTATGGAAAACCTTACAGCTACGACACTCAGAAATATTATCGGTGATTTGGAGCTTGACGAAACGCTTACATCACGTGACACTGTTAATACAAAGATGCGTTCCATTCTTGACGAAGCAACTGACCCGTGGGGTATAAAGATAAACCGAGTTGAGCTTAAGAACATTATGCCGCCTAAGGAAATTCAGGACGCAATGGAACGTCAGATGAAAGCGGAAAGAGAAAGACGTGAAAGCATTCTCCGCGCAGAGGGTGAAAAGAAGTCGGCAATTCTCCTTGCAGAGGGTGAAAAGGAATCTGCAATTCTGAGAGCCGAGGCTAAGAAGCAGGCAGCTATAAAGGAAGCAGAAGGTCAGGCTGAAGCGATTATTACGGTACAGACAGCCGTGGCAGAGGGTATACGAAGAATTAACGAGTCAAATCCGAGCGACCCGTATATTGCCTTAAAGGCGCTTGAAAGCTTTGAAAAGGCTGCAGACGGCAAGGCAACAAAGATTATTATCCCGTCAGATATGCAGGGCTTGGCAGGACTTGCAACTTCTATAAAGGAAATTGTAAAAAATGATTGAAAAGAAATATCCTCCGGTTTATATCGGGGGATATTTTGATAAAAATGTAAAATACATCGCTAAATATATGATGCCGAAATGCACATCTGATACAGTGCATATAAATTAAATGAGTTCCGGAAATAGCATGGGAAAATATAAATCTGACGGGAACTGAAATCGTAAATTTGATTGCAGTTCCCGTTCTTTTGTAATAAAAACCTGATGAGCATGTCAGTACATTTACATTTAATATCGAATAATGATAAATTATATTCAATTTTATTGTTATAAATAATGGTTGATTTATACTACCAGAATATTGTATAATAACATATATATCGTAACAAGGAAGGTGCAGCTATGCCAAACTTTAATGAAATGAACCTGCTTAACGTATGCCTATATATGTTTTCTGTATTGGTTACGCTATGCTTGCTTATAGGCGCAGTTACGGATACTGAACGCACAAAGGGTTTTATGAAAAGCTTTATTATTCTACTTATTTCAAATATAGTGATGCAGCTTGGAGAAGCAGGTATTTGGATTTTTGATGGTTCGGCTGATAACATTACTTTGCTGTATCTGTCTACACAGATATCGCTTGTATTCAGCTATGTGCTGGTAATTAGCTATGTATATTGTCTGATGAGCTTTATAAGGGAAAAAACGCATGTATCATCCATGCCTGTTTATGTTATAACTGGAATATGCGTAATATTCATATTGCTTCTGTTTATCTCGTTGCCGTACGGATGGTTTTTCTCCTTTAACGCGGAGGGACATATTGTATACGGTTCGCTGTACGGTCTTGTCAGATTGTTTGATGGAATTTTTGCCGCTTTTGAAATGCTGCTTGTTTTGAGATTTCATAGAGTGCTAACGCTGCGCGGAACACTGTTTCTGATGTCCTTCAGCGTGCTTCCGCTGATGCTGTCTGTTGCCATGCAATTTTTGTGGTATCCCGCGCCGGAGTATGTATCAATAACGCTGTCTTTGATTATGATTTATATTCTTTTCCACGGTGAAACAACTCGTCAGTTGGCGGAAAAGAAGGTGCAGCTGGCGGAAAATAGTATTGCTGTAATGCTCAGCCAAATAAAGCCGCATTTTTTACACAATACGATAAATGTTATCTGTGACCTTTGCTATGAAAATCCCGAGCAGGCATATGATGCGCTCAAAGATTTCTCATTATATCTGCGCGGTAATATAGACTCGCTGAGCAGACGTGCGCTTGTTCACTTTTCCAGTGAGTTTACGCATATCGAAGCCTATTTAAAAATTGAAAAACTGCGTTTTGGTGACAGATTAAACATTGTTTATGATATTCAAACAGACGATTTCTTTTTACCCTCCCTTACGGTACAGCCAATGGTGGAAAATGCGGTCAAACACGGTATTTGTGAAAAGGAAAGCGGAGGCACTCTTACGCTTCGGACTTACATGGACGGTAGCAATGCTGTAATTGAAATTATAGATGATGGTATGGGCTTCGATACGGAAAATCCTGTTACACATAACGACTGTCACACACATATAGGTATTGTGAATGTACGGAAACGCCTGCGGGAAATGGTGGGAGGTAGTCTTACGATAGAAAGCACACCCGGAAAGGGAACTATTGTAACCATCAGCATCCCTCAGGAGCAGAAAAGCTTGGAGGTATGCTGACGTACTTAAATGGTAAAGGAATTGTTTGAAAACCGGGAATATCCGGCGGTAGATACTTCCAAATTTTGCTGTGATGCCGATGATGTTGCAAGCCGAAAATTTTGTTAGTTTTGGACAGATGTGCTGACTTATTGTGATTTAATTTTTTTGTGTTCTTTTGTTGTCCTTTGCGGTGTATAATGAATCTGTAATATTTAACCAGAAACCTGCTAAATAAAGTCAATAGGCAAGATGAAAAATTTAATAAAGTATCAAAATAAAGAATTGCATAGCAAACAGAGATAGCCGA
>JBJEIU010000193.1:0-12058 GCA_051877355.1 Hominilimicola sp. | reverse complement strand
TATATACAAGCAGCTTGTTTACATTTCTGAACGCGATGGGCGCAGGCAGCATACTGATTTTCGGAGTATGGAAAATACTTTCGGGTTCTATGACAACAGGTATTCTTATAGCAGCACAGTCGCTCGCCGCGGCAATGCTTTCGCCGGTAGGCGCTATGGTTAATACGGGAATTGAAATGCAGAATTTAAACGGCGAAAAAATGCGCACAAATGATGTTATGAACTACGGAGAGGATAAGAAATTTCTCGGTGAAGAAATAACGCAGGAAAAGGACATTGTGGGAGATATAGAGCTGAAAAATGTCAGTTTCGGCTATAATCCGGTTGACGAGCCGTTTATACAGGACTTCAATCTGACGCTGAAAAAGGGAAAAACTGTTGCGATAACAGGAGAGAGCGGCAGCGGAAAATCTACGATAGCGAAAATTATCGCCGGAATTTACTGTGAAACCGGTGGCAGCGTAACCTTTAACGGCGCATTGAGAAATGAAATAAATCAGAATTACTTCTATTCAAAAATGGCAATGGTAAGTCAGGATATACGTCTTTTCGAGGGAACTGTGCTTGACAATATAACCATGTGGGACGACAGTATTTCTTATGAGAACGTCGTTGCAGCCGCAAAGGCGGCGTGCATACATGATGACATTATAAGCCGTTCGGACGGTTATCGTGAAAACGTCACAGAAAACGGCAAAAACTTTTCGAGCGGTCAGAAGCAGCGTATAGAAATTGCCCGGGCGCTTGTGAAAAATCCCTCGCTTATCATATTTGACGAGGCGACAAGCGCTCTTGACACAGATACCGAAGCAAGGGTTATGGATAACATAAAATCTCTCGGTATTACTAAAATCATTGTTTCACACAGGCTTTCCGCAATTATGGACAGTGATGAAATAATCGTTATGGACGGCGGAAAGGTTGCTGAAAGAGGGACGCATGACGAGCTGATGAAGCGTCAGGGCAAATATTATTCTCTTATAAGGAGTGCAGATTGATTATGAAAACACAATTAAGAGAAGAAAACGAGCGTATACGCCGTAAAAATCACGAAGCTGCCGCGCGCGCGTATGAAAATATGAACGCGGCGCTGAATAATGAGGCAGACTATGACGGCATTAATGCGGTGCTTAAATTTTTAAACGAAAAAGAAAAAGTTGATACCGATATGCCAATGTCGGAGCAGCTTAAATACATAGAAGAAAAGCTTTTTATAAAAACAAGCTATGCGGAGCTTGACGAGGACTGGTACACAACCGCAGCAGTTCCGATGCTTGTAAAAACGACAGACGAACACTGGCTTGCTGTGATACCCGAAGCAAACGGAACGTGCGTTTATATAGACGGCGGCAGAAAAATAAAGGTGACCCGTAAAAATGTGGGGCGGTTTACAAAAAACGCAGTGTATTTTTATAAGAAATTAAAAAACGGAAAAGTCACCATGCGAAATCTTGTTTCCTTTATGATAAAATGCTCGTCAAAAAAGGAAAAAATCACCGTGCTTGCCGCGTCTGTGCTTACGGTGGCTGCCGGAATGCTCCTGCCGTGGGCTAACAGCTTTATCTTTTCCAATGTTATTCCTGCGGGAAATGTTTCGGGAATACCGGCTGCCGCGGCTCTTATAATTTCGTCAGTGTCGGTTGCGGCTGTGATGGGACTTCTGGAGATGCTTATCCTGACGAACTCGTCGCTGAGGACAAATACATATGTGCAGAGCGCGGTATTTTCAAGACTGCTGTCGCTGAAACCGGAGTTTTTCAAGCATACAAAATCGGGTGAGCTTTCAAGGCTGATACTGGAATTTTCGGATATATCGAAAATTGTTTCGGTAAGGAGCATACGGGCGTGTATCAGCATGGTACTGTCACTTCTGTATCTGATACAGATTTATATATTTGCGCCGAGGCTGTTCGGTGTGGTAATAATTGTAACAGTTATATCGCGCGCAATGATGGCGGTCGAAGGAACTCTCAATTCAAGATGGGCGAGGGAATATTCAAAATCACTGTCAGCGATGTCGGGATTTTGTTATGAATTGTTTTCCGGTATTGAGCAGGTAAAGCTGTGCGGCGCGGAAGCAAGAATGATGAAACGCTTCAGCGAGCGTTATCTTGATACGTCAAGAAAGGAAGATAAACCGTTTTTTCTGAAATATTCAGCTGTAATTTACAGACTGTTTACGGTATTTGTGACCGCTGCTGTATTCATATTCGGCGCACGGCTGGAGGCGGCGGACTATATAGCATTTTCGGCGGCATACGGCGCATATATTTCCGCAGGCATTGGCGCTGCGGTTATTATACAAATGATTTCGTCCTTCCGCTCCTCCTATTCGCTTATAGAGCCGATGCTTGACGATGAATGTGAGGAATCAGCCGGCGGCAGTAAGGAGTTAGAAGCATTCAGAGGTGAAATCAATATGTCGGATTTGTATTTCCGCTATGATAAAAACTCACCGTATGTTATAAACGGACTGTCGGCGCATATACGCGAGGGTGAAAGCGTCGGAATTGTAGGAATGTCCGGCTGCGGAAAATCAACATTGATAAGATTGCTGCTTGGCTTTGAAAAGGCAGAGCAGGGCAGTATCTATATAGACGGCATAGATATACGGGAGCTTGATTTAAAGAGCTTTCGCCGTAAAATAGGGGTATGTCTTAACAGCACCGGACTTATATCGGGGGATATTTATTCAAATATCACGCTGACAAAGCCGGATGCAACCGTAGAGGAGGTAAATGCAGCGGTAGAAGCGGCCGGTTTGTCGGAAACTATTGCCGAACTGCCTATGGGAATACATACTCCCATAAATCAGGAAAACTGTACTCTTTCAGGTGGACAGCGGCAGAGGGTGCTTATTGCAAGGGCAATTCTTGTGAAACCGTCAATACTGATTTTTGACGAAGCGACCTCTGCCCTTGATAATAATACACAGGCGAAGATAACAGAAAATCTGAACCGTCTGAAATGTACAAAAATTATCGTAGCACACAGACTCTCATCAGTCAGAAACTGCGACAGAATTCTGGTTATGGATAAGGGGGTGATTGTGCAGGAAGGCACATTTGATGAGCTGAGCAATAAAGACGGGCTTTTGCAGCAGCTTATGAAAAGGCAAACAGCCCGTTAAATAAAAGGAGGGAATTTACCATGCAATTAAGAAAACGAATTTTGAGCGCAGTTATTGCGGCAAGTATGCTTGCGTCAACCTCAACGGCGGTTTTCGCAAAGGTGCCTCTTGAAACGGGCGCGTCGGAAATTGCATTTTCCGCAGCAAAGTACAACGTGGCGGAAAATGAGGGCAAGTACAAGGTCAAGGTTATGCGCTCGGGCGGCAACGACCGTAAGGTATCAGTTGCCTTTAAGACGGCAGATTTTATGGCTGTTTACGGCGAGGACTATGTCGTACTCAATGAAGACGGCTCTGAAATCCCCGTAACCGAGGGAATTTCACCCGATGCAGAGGATTTCACAGAGATCAGCGGCACAGCGGCCGACGATCTGCTTACACAGACAGCGGACGCGGACGAGGTTGCCGAGGTGAGTGAAGCCGTTTTATTGGGAGAAACCGCAGAGCAGGAAATCGCAGCCGAGGACAGCAAAACAGAGGTTGTCATAAACGAGGACGGCGAGGCCGAAACAGCAAAGTCTGCGCTTGAAGCAGCAGAAACGGAAGAAGCGGAAGCCGAAGAACCAACAGCTGATGAACCAACAGGAAGAACATCAACAGGCTCATCACTTCTTGACGCGCAGGCAGAATATCTGAACCTGCCCGACACAAACGCTGCCACAGCCGAATCTGTTGAACAGGCGCTTACAGAGGTAAATGACTATTTTGCAAGCGCGCGTGGCGCGGTAGGCGTTGTAGTCTTTGATGAGGGCGAAACCGAAAAGGAGATTACAATAAAAATTATCGACAATGACAAGCCGGAAGCGGATAAAATCGTACTTTTGTCGCTTATGGGCGTAAACGGCGATGATAACACATCTCTTGCGGCAAATCCTACGGCTTATATCAACATCTTAGACGATGAACCCTATGAAAAGCCGGTTATTGAGCCGGAGCTTACTAACGTAACATTGACAAGCGACAATCCGGTGTACGAGCTTAAGCTTTTGCGTACGGCAGGTGTTGATTATTATACATCTGTTAATGTTACAACCACAGCCAATACGGCAGTGGCGGACGCTGATTTTGACAAAATGGATGACGCGTCTGTTGCATTTGCACCGGGCGAAACCGAAAAGACGGTAAAGCTGTCGGCAAAGAATTTTGACAGCGACAAATCCTACGGACTGAGAATAGAAAGCGACGGCACCTGCGATGTGACGAGCGACTATGTAACTGTAAACATAGAAGCTAAAAAGGCAGAAGCGGAGCAGGTTGAGCTTATGTCCGGCGGCACGATAATAGGTCAGGCAACTACATCGGCAAACCTTAATGTGTTTGACAGCTGGACTGAAATCAAAAAAGGCGGCGATGACCATTGGACAAAGAAGGTTGAGGTCGCAGGTTGGGGCTTTGACCTACAGGCAAAGGAGCTTGACAAAAACCACGGCATAGGCTGGCGATCAACTTCCACACACAACTATTACGGCATTGATTCAATAAGATGTCATGTCATGGTAGGCGGTGACGGCTCCAGCGGCTTTGAGTCACGCCTTCAACTCAGCAGCGACAGCGGCTTTGGCAACGACAGCAGCGACGGCGGCACAAAGCTGATCAGTGGTAAGCATGACTGGGATTATTATACGCTTAATGTAGATAAAGGCGGAAACTATTACTTCAAGGTAAAAACCGAAGCAAAGTGTGCCGGACGTGATAATCCTATGGTGCAGCTTGGAAATCCTTTGGAAAATAACTGGAGACAGTACACCCTTACTGTACATAACACTCAGTATTTTTACAGATACCAGTATGACTATGCCGACAAAAACGGTGAATTTGAGATAATACCGTTTACCGACGGTGGAAAGTACTTCAGCTATTATCCGAAGGTAAAAATGGTGACAAGCGACGAAACTGAGGTTTCGGGATTTTATGCAAATGCAAATCAGGTTATAAAGCCGGTTTCCTTGGACCCTGAACAGGACGCAAAATACGGCGTGGAGCTGGAGGGCGTTTATCTGTATGTAAAGCAGGACAATGAGCTTTACAATAAAGACGATTTCAAGGATCATTGGTATGAGGGAAATACCATATTTATTAAGACAAGCGGAGTTACCGTTAATCAGGACCTTGCAAAGGAAATACAGGATAAATTGGGCAAAGACGCAAAAGACATAAAAGTAATGCCGAAATTTAAACAAAAGACGGTAAAGGTTAATGTTTACAATGCAGACAGTGAACAGACCTATATTGCAAATCTTTTCGACGCAGAAAATAATAAGGTTAGTGACTTCAATGGCTTCCATAACAGCTATGAATTTCCGCTGTATTCAAAAATTAAGATGAGAGCCGTTGCGGCGGCTGACAAGAAAATTACCGGCTTTACGGTAGTAGAAAACGGAAAGGCAAATCCCTATTCCGACAGCTATGATCCGACTAAAATGACATACTCGATTGATGATCCGACCGCAACAGTCGTGAATATTTATCCGTGCACATCAAATCAGGTAATGGATATCCAGTATATGCCGACTGCCACAAAGGTTGTTGATGACCTGACAGACCGTGTATATCGTCAGGATACGCTGACGGACGCAGGTTCACCAACATACGCTTCAGACAAGGACGGAAATATACATATTGAATCTGTATATACAGGCATGAACTGGATCATGCGCGCAACTCCGCCTGAGGGATATTATGTAAAATGGAAGAACGGCACGGGCGATGTCAAGATTATAAACGGAAAAATTGATATCAGCTCAACAAATCCCGACAAAAATGAGGTAACGGCGAATACGGAACGTGGAATTTATCACTCTGTATACGGAGATATTATGTCCGGAACAATAAATCAGGACGATACAAAATATTATTACTGGTTTGCAAAGGCAGACAGTGGCATAACAAGCAGTGTAACAGGTAATGTTCAAAGATTAACAGGCTCATTCTATGACGTGGTGAACAATAAGAAGCTTAAAAAGGAGCCTGCTAAATCAACACAGGTAAGTATAGCCGGAACTGCGGTCTATACAGACGAATACGGTGATTTTGAAGCGGTGCTTCAGAACGTACCGCCTGCTGATGCTGATTATGTAAGCGTTATAGTAGACAATGAAGGCACACAGTATCCTACAGTGGCACTTGCAAACTATATGGAGATAACGCTGCCGGCATATGATTGCTTTAAGCCGAAATCGCTGAAAGTATCATACATTGACAGCGCAAAATATCCAATAGACGGAACTACTGTAAATATACAGAACAATGATCTGACGGTGGAGGCAGGCGTGGAGAGCAACGGCTCAATCCTTCCTGTGGGTGCAAAGTTCTATATACATAAGGAAAATGGCTCGGTTATAGACTGCTCTGACCCGGCGGACACACGTTTCGAGACAAGCTTTATAAACGGAATAGGCAAGCTTACTATTAAAACAGCAAAATCAGTTTTAAGCATGGGCGATAAGATTTATGTTGCCTTTGTCGACCAGTACGGCAAGAAATACAAGGCTATGGATATAGGCTACAGCTTTATTGCACCGCTTAATCTGAGAACCTTTGCGTTCCCGCTTATAGGCAGTACTCTTGTTGATGACGCATACAGCACCGCAACGGAGCTTATAGGCGATCCGCTGGGCAATATATCGCTGGGTACGCTTAAATTCAGTGATCCTGAAACGACATCGGTAACGCCTAAGAACATGGATCCGAATAAATATACATATATTATGTCCACATATAGGTTTGGTGATTATTCAAAGGCAATAACTACGTTCAATGGTAAGTATCCGGAAAAGAAAGACCCGAAGGAATCACCAAAGCCGGAAGAAACATCAAAGCCTGAGGCCTCAGATGAACCGGCACCGCCTCCGTCTGCGTCAGACGAGCCTGCGCCGCCGGCAGATAATGATGACCCTGCTCCGCCGGCAAGCACAGATGAGCCTGCAGCGCCTGCGGCAGACGAGAAGCTCGCCGAGGCGGCAAAGGACGCTACAAAGGAAGGCGGAGAGAAAACGGAGGACGGCGGCTATAAAACTGCAAAATCCTTCTCATGGTCGCTTTCACCTAAGGCTGCCTTTGCAATGCAAATTTCAACACGTAAGGACCCGGACGGCGAATATAGATACTACTTTGAACAGCTTGAATTCCTTGTTGGCTTTGACTTCAAGGTTGAAGGCAAGATAACCGTAACGCTGCCGATAGGCGTGAATATTGTCATCACAGGCGGATTGTCAGGCGACGTAACAGGCGTATTCCAGCTGAAAACCGATTATAACGGCGACCCGACATGGGAGAATAACAAGGTTGAATACAGCGCCGCCTCATTCGGTTTGTTTGAGGAAATTGAACACGTAAACAGAACCGCATACTTTATGATCAACCCGAAAATTTCTTTGGGATTGGGAATAAGCTTTGCCAGCATAGAAGTAGGCGGACACGCGAATTTCTATTTCGATATGGATTTCAAATTCGGTCTTAACGCGGGCGAACTGAGCCAGCATATGTACGGCGCAATGACATATGACTTTGATTATTATGTAAAGGTATTGTCAATCAAGGTATATTCCGGTAAGAAAAAAGTGAGCGATCCGATTAAGCTGTTCTCCAAGAACGCGGACGGCCCGATAGACCCGGGACTTCTGAGTCTGTATGACGGCAGCGATGAAATTCAGAATATCCCTGTAACAAGAGAATATCTGAACAACACATCAGAGTGGAATTCATCAATGGATAATGTAAGTCTGTTCGATATAGACACATCTGATGGCACAACGGAAGCACTGCTGCAATCAGGCGTATATCCAAGCTCTAAATTCAAGATTACGAAGTTTGGCGATAACAATATTCTGATGCTGTTCATCGGCGACGTTACAACAAGAAGCGCTGTAAACAGAACAGGACTGTTCTACTCAATTTATGACGGAACAAACTGGTCAACACCTGCTTTGGTTGATGATGACAGCACACTTGACGATTATCCTGAGGCAATAGATTTAGGCGATAAGATTCTTGTTGCATGGTCATCGGCAGACAGAGTTCTTGATGATAACACATCAGCGCCACAGGCACTTACTGCTCTTGATATCAAGGTTTCATTCTTTGACAAGACAGATAAGTCATTCAGCACAGCTGAAAAGATAACCAAAACAACAGAAGCCGACTATGCGGCGGACACAGAGCCAAGAGCAGCATATGACGCTGAAACAGACAGAGTTATTCTGTATTACACAAAGACGGAATACCGCGATGAAAACGAGAATTATGTAGATGAACTCGACGAGCTTGCGAATGCAGATTCAGTAATAGCATACCGTTTCTATGAAAACGGAAAGTGGAATGATGCAGAAAGCTATACAAGTAACGAGCTTACAGGTGTAGCCGATGTGGATACGTATAAAACAAACTGGTACGGTCAGCGTTTCCTTGATACAAGAATAAACACTTCAAGCAACGATATGCTGAGAATAATTGATTCTGACGCTTGCTATTACAACGGTCTTGCGCTTTACGCATGGACGGTTGACTATGACAAGGATTTGACCACGACCAATGACAGAGATGTGTTTGTGCAGATTTATAACTTCTCTGAAAACAGCTTTACGCATATTATAAGAATGACAGCGAACAGCGGTTCATATTCTACGCCACACTTCGGCAGATATAACGATAATACATACCTGTTCTTCTCGGCTGTGGGCGACCTCGGCAGCGGCGAAGCTGAAAACGACAGCGGTATCGCGTATATAAACATAAGCAAGGCTATAAGCTACAATCAGTACACACTGAAAGAGGAAGATTCAACCAAGTATTACATACTTCAGTACAATACTACAGTAGAGGCGAGTACAGATTCAGCTGGTAATACTGTTCCCGAACATAAGGTGACGGTTGATATTAAGCCGGTTTACGCTGTTAAAGTAAACGGCTATGTAAATAACTACAGCGTTGACGTTGACGAAAATGAGAGAATGTACCTTACATGGACAGATTCAGTAACGGGAGACACTGCCTCAAGACAGGTATTCACGTCAATTTACGATGTAAAGACAGAGGTGACAAATGACGTTGAAATAAGCGAGGCTGACTGGAGCGAGCCGTTCATGCTTACAAAGGCTGACGCAACCGCATACAGCAATATTGACGCGGCTGTTATAGACGGCAAGCTATATGTGGCTGCCAATAAAACACCATATACCGAAACAGACGGTGTAACAGGTCTTGATGAAGCTAATACAAGTATGGTAATGCTCAAGCATACGCCGTATTCAAAGCCTGTAACACTTGAGGAGGACGCACTCACGATTGATACGAAGTATGTATACCCCGATACTCCGTTCACGCTGACATCATCAGTTAAAAACGAGGGCGTAAAGTTCATTGAAGAGCCTGTAACCTTCACATTCTCAATGACAGCAGGCGGCGTTACGACAGACCTCGGCACAGAGACGTTTGACGGTCTGTGGGGCGCAGGCAAGACATTAAGCGCGTCTGTTGACATCACGCCGATAAGCGAAATAAGCGATGATTTAACCTTCAATGCAGTGGTTACAGTCGGCAGTACTGTAATCAATCAGTCCTATAAGGCAATTAAGGAATACAGCATAATTCCTGACGGTGACGCGGTACTTGCAGCAAAGACGGACGGTCACGAGCTGTCACTGCCGCTGAGAAATGACGGCAATATTCCGTCCGAAAGCGTTTCGGTTAAGCTGTACACCGCAAAGGACGGCGAAAAGGATCAGCTTATAAATGAATTTACAATTGAGTCAATCGCGGAAAATTCAACGGAAACAATAGATGAAATGGTTGATGTTCCGGACGAAGCGTATGCTATAGAGGACGGCGAGGGTATCGCAGATATTATCGTAGTTGTCGAAGCAGGCGGAGAGGAAATTACAACCCTTGAAACAACGGCACACAGGTTCTTTGACGCGCAGGCAATAGAAACAATGTCAAAAATCACAGGCGTTTCCATAAAGGGCAGCGACAAGATTACTGTGCAGTGTCTGAACGACATAAACATTGAAACGAAAATCACAGGCGATGCAAGCGATGACGCAAAGGTTATATGGATGAGCAGCGATACTAATGTGGTATATGTAAGATCCGACGGAACGCTTTGCGGAATAGAAAAGGGTACGGCAACACTTACGGGCTATGTAGTACCTGATGTGCAGAATATCGTATTCGCATATGACGGCACAGCGACAACGGATAATCTTCTTGATTCCATTCCGTCAAATATGTATAAGACTGTAACGGCAGAGGTGACAGTAACAGACGAGCCTGTTCCAACGCGTAAGCCGAGCAGCGGCGGAGGCAGCTCATCATCAGGCGCCACACCGAAACCTACTACAACAGTTGCTCCGTCAGCCACACCTGACGTTGAGCCTACAGAGGCACCTCAGGCATCACAGACGCCGTCACAGCCTTCAGCAGGTACGGCTGTATTTAACGATACTGTAAACCACTGGGCAAGGGAATACATTGAAAGACTTGCAGCAGCCGGTATTATAAACGGCGTAAGCGACAGCACATTTGAGCCTGACGGCGATATAACGAGAGCGCAGTTTGCACAGATACTGATGCAGACAGGTCTGCTCAGCGGCGGAGCTATTGAAGTACCCGATTATACTGACGTTGATGAAAGCGCATGGTATTACGAGGCTGTCAGATGGGCGGTTTCAAACGGCGTTGCCGAAGGTATGAGTGATAAAGAATTTGCTCCTGACGGACGTATTACAAGGGAGCAGATGGCGGCTATGCTTAACAGATTTATCACGAATGCCGGAATTGAGGCAGAGGCTGTCAGTGAAGTAGTATTCAAAGACGCGGACAGCATATCTGACTGGGCAAAAGCTAATGTTGAAGCCCTTGCCAAGACAGGTATTATAAGCGGCAGAGATACGGGTGAATTTGACCCGCAGGCAAATATGACTCGCGCGGAAGGCACGGTTGTTATATGCAGAATTTTAGATTTAAAGGAGGAAAAATAATATGTCAGACGAAAAAAAGAAAACGCAGGGAAATGAAAACCCCGAACAGCAGGAAATTAATGCGGAAGACCTTGAACAGGTGACAGGCGGTTCGATTAAAGACGTGAATTACACGCAGACACCCGACATAAGCTCTGATACACAAAGTAAAATCTGATGAACGATTGCGTTCATATTTGAAATCAGAGGGGCGAAACATAGTGTTCGCTCCTCTTTTTTGGCGAAAATAAAAAAAATTTTAAAATTTTTTCGTTTTCTGTGTCCTTTTGATGTCCTTTGGGGTGTATAATGTATTTAAAAAGGAATAATTGTACTGATTTTCAAGGAAAGGAGGAGCCTGAATTGCTCATAATGATAGTAGAAAATAATGCGGAAGATATGAGAAAGCTGCAAAGCTTTGTTGCTAAGTGTTATGCTGACAGTGATATTATTGCTTTTACAAATTCATCTGATGCGCTGAATTTTATTCAGTCGGGTAAATTTTCTGTTGACCTGTGCTTTACCGAAGTTGTGATGCCCGGAGTCAGCGGGTTTAAGCTCGTTACGGAGCTGCGTGAGTATAATAAACAGTCAAAGGCTGTTTTTATTGCCGATACGGCAGAATATGCTGTAGAAGCATGGAGATATCATGTGACAGACTATCTGCTGAAGCCTGTTACGCTGGAAAATGTCACGCACACGCTGAAAGCTGTTTTCCGTGTAACAGCGGATATGGACTTGCAGAAAGCGGATAAATATAGTAAAATATGATTAGTTCACTAAAAATTAGAATTTTCAACTAAATTAATGTCTGTGAGCATATTTCTTCGTGGGAAGATTTAGTCTCATTATATTTAATTTGTAATTCTTATGAAAATAAATAAAATTTCAGGAGGAAAAGAAATGGAAAAACAACTATTTAAAAGAGTAACGGCTGCGGTTACAACCTTAGCCGTTGCGTCAGGTATGAACA
>JBJEIU010000192.1:0-2623 GCA_051877355.1 Hominilimicola sp. | reverse complement strand
ACGCTTGTGGTAACAGGTCCGAACACCGGCGGCAAGACGGTAACGCTTAAAACCATAGGATTGTTTTCAATCATGGCGGCGGCAGGATTGCATATCCCCGCAAGTGAAACGAGCGAGGCGGCTGTGTTCCACCATATTTTTGCTGACATCGGAGACGAACAGTCGATTGAGCAGAGCCTGTCCACGTTCTCGTCACACATGGTAAATATAGTAAAAATCCTTGAAAGCATAGATTATAACTCTCTTGCGCTGTTTGACGAGCTTGGCGCCGGAACAGACCCTACGGAGGGCGCGGCGCTCGCTATTTCCATACTGGAATTTCTGCGCACAAGAAAGGTTACGACCGTTGCGACAACCCATTACAGCGAATTGAAGCTTTTCGCGCTGTCCACGGACGGCGTGGAGAACGCGTCATGCGAATTTGACGTGGCAACACTTCAGCCAACGTATAAGCTGCTTATCGGCGTACCGGGCAAGTCAAACGCCTTTGCAATTTCACGCAGACTGGGACTTGACGAGTGCGTTATAGACAGAGCAAACGATATTTTATCGGATGAGGATATAAAGTTCGAGGACGTTATAACCGACCTTGAACAAAACCGCGCGAGGGCGAGAAAAGAAGCTGACGATGCGGCGCGTATGAAGAATGAGCTTAAGGATTTAAGACGTCAGCTTGAAACCGACAGAATAAAGCTTAAGGAAAACAAGTCGCGCATACTTGAAGACGCGCGGCGCGAGGCGAAAATCCTTGTCATGGACGCAAAGGAGGAGGCAAACAGCATAATCCGCGACCTTGAAAAAATGCGTCAGCAGGGGATTACAAGCGATAAACTAAACAAGAAAACAGCCGCCATGCGCGACAAACTTAATAAGAAAGAGGATACCATCGACAAGGCAATGGCGCGCGCGGAAAAACCGAAGAAAACATACGTTGACCCACCGAAAAATATAAAACCCGGTACAACGGTCAAAATTGTTGACATGAATCAGGAAGCGACAGTGCTTAAAGAGCCTGACAAGAACGGCAATGTGCGCGTACAGGCTGGCATTATAAAGATGGACGTGCATATAACAAATCTGCGTAATGTTGAGGAGAAAAAGTCAAAGGAGCTTGCGGACAAGTATGTAAGAAGCACAAGAGTCTTTGAGTCCAAGTCAAAGAACGTATCCACAGAGGTAGACGTAAGAGGACAGAACCTTGAAGAAGCGTGGATGAATGTTGAAAAATTTCTTGACGACTGCTATCTTGCCGGAATATCGCCTGTGAGCATAATCCACGGCAAGGGAACAGGTATTTTGCGCAAGGGATTGCAGGAATATATGAGAAAGCACCGCTATGTAAAGTCCTACCGTAACGGACGTTATGGAGAGGGCGAGGATGGTGTAACAATAGTGGAGTTGAAGTAACAAATGGCAAAGGAAAAGAAAACTGTAACCAATGCAATGCGGCTTTTGCAGGCGGCAAAGGTTAAATTTGAAACGGTTGAATACGAAGCCGATGAGGTCGGCGACCATTTCGGCGAAGCAATAGCCGAGCTTACAGGCATACCGCCCGAAAAGTCCTTTAAAACGCTTGTGGCGAGAGGAGACAAGACGGGAATTATGGTAAGCTGTATACCTGTAAAGGACGAGGTGGATTTAAAGAAGCTTGCAAAGGTATCAGGCAATAAAAAGGCTGAAATGATACACGTAAAAGAACTTCTGGGGCTGACAGGATATATCCGCGGCGGCGTATCGCCTGTGGGTATGAAGAAGAAATACCCAACATATATCCATGAAAGTGCGCTGACCTTTGATACAATTGCCATAAGCGGCGGAAAGTGCGGCTGTACGCTGTTATTATCACCGCAGGACGTGCAGAGGGTGACGGATTGTGAATTTACAAACATCATAAAGGAGGAATAAACATGGCAATATTTAGACCTGCGGATATACTTGTTCCGCAGAATGTGGATTTTACGAAATGGAGCGTGGTAGCGTGTGACCAGTACACATCGGAAAGAGAATATTGGGAGGATGTTAAAAATATCGTAGGCGGCAATCCATCAACGCTTAATATAATATTCCCCGAGGTGTACCTTGAGGACGGCGATGGAAACGAACGAATAAAGAGGATAAACGAAACAATGGAGGAATACCTTAAAAACGGTATTTTCCGTGAATTAAAGGATACCTTTGTTTACGTAAAACGCACACAGCCTAACGGCAAAACACGTCATGGCATTGTGGGCAGACTTGACCTTGAGGAATATGACTTTTCAAAGGGCTCACAATCCAAAATCCGAGCGACCGAGGGAACAATCATTGAGCGTATACCGCCGAGACAGTGTATAAGAAAGAACGCGCCCCTTGAAGCGCCGCACATTCTGATACTTATAGACGACAGGGAAAAGAGTGTTGTCGAGCCGCTTGAAGCAAAGATAGACGATTTTGAAAAGGTGTACGACTTTGACCTGATGAAAAATTCGGGACATATCGTTGGCTACAACGTGGACGAAGCGTCAAAGGATGAGATACTTTCGAGCCTTGAAAAGCTTGGCGACAAGGATGCTTTTGAGGCGAAATACGGCGTAAAGAACAAGGGCGTGCTGATGTTTGCCGCAGGTGATGGAAACCACTCCCT
>JBJEIU010000191.1:0-12148 GCA_051877355.1 Hominilimicola sp. | reverse complement strand
CTGAATGTTAAATGACTTCCGTCATACTCACGAGGACGGGTAGAGTTAAATAAAGTATTATATCGCTCCACAAGTTCACTGCGTCTGTCCGCGTCCTTCCAAATCCAATCCCTGAATTCATCCTTAATTGCCTGCTGCTTTTGCTGTGCAAGCGTGGTTTCCTTGCTGTTGAGCACTCTGCGTTCAGTGCCGTCAGTATCAATTTTGGTATCATAGATACGGACATCACGAAGATTTAAGGTTTCTTCAAGAATTTTAAAAGCGTTTGCTCGTTCCGTTCCGTAGGTCATGTACACATTAACATCGTTATGACTTGCCATATTTTTATTGGTTATGTTCCATTCTGCGGTGTAGGGAGAGTAGTTGACCTCAATACTTCTTCGTAAATAGTACGGCATATCAAAGGTTTCCCACATAAATTCCTTGATATATTCCTTATCAATCCAAGTAGCTCCGAGTCTGACTTCAATTTCTGAAGCGTCAAGGTCTTTTGGTTGAGCTGATTTAAGTGCTTCTACATTTATATTGTAATCGTCGGGGTAAACTTCTGTGCTTCGCTTTGCAAGCTCTAATTTCTCACGCACATTGCCCGAAAGATATTCATCGGCTGTCAGGTACTTGCTCCGTCCGTCATTCTCACTGATGTGTTCGGGATTAAGAAATATAACGCCTTTTAATTCGGAGAAAAGTTCTTGCTCCGTCTTTCCTGTAAGGGAAGACATAAACTCCATATCAATCTTTGCTTTTTCGCCGATTGATATAGCGAGAGCTTCGGACGCTGTGTCAACAGAGGTAACTACCTTATGTGGTTTTATAGTGCGTTTTGTAAACATATCAGCCTTTGTCGCGTGTTGTTTATCCTCATCCACGTTTTCAAGAGAGCAGAGGAGGTAATAGGAGCTGTCGTCAGAAAATGCTAATGAGTTTGCTCGGCTGTTTATGATACCGTACTTTGCAACATAATTATTGTATAAGACATTGAGCCTGCTCTGTGTTTCTTTTATGGCACTGTCTGGAATATCAGCGTCCATCTGTTTCTCAATAAGCTCATTCACACAGTCCCGCAGTCCAATCATACCCTTAATTCTCTGAATGGCTGTGGCGTTCATATCAGGCTTCACCATTACAGAGTTTCGTCTGAAATACACTTCATCATCAACAATGGTATAAGAATAGTTTTTTACACTCGGATCGGCAGGAATGGTATCACCGGCTCTGTCATCCATATCATCTATTTCAGCTTCTGTGTATGTTCCTCGAATATATGTGATAGCTTCCTTTAACTGCTCTTCAAGAGATACGCCCTCATAAGGTACAACAGTAAAGTCTTTCTTACCGTATTGTGTGCTCTCAGAAGTCTGCCTGCCAAGTACCATGTTGGGATTGTCGATAAAATAACTGTTTATGGCAAATCCGTCTGCATTCTTGCCAAGGTGTACCCAATCGGGTTCAATCTCAATCGGGCTTTCCCGCTTCTGTAAAAATATAATATCAGATACAACACTCGTACCCGCATTTGCTTTAAACGCTGTATTGGGAAGTCTTATTGCTCCCAAAAGCTCCGCTCTTTTTGCAAAATATTTTCTTGCTTCGGGTGATTGTTTATCTAAGGTATATCGGCTTGTTACAAAAGCAATTACACCTCCCGGTCGCACCTGATCTATCGCTTTTGCAATAAAGTAGTCGTGTATGGGAAAACCCAGCTTGTTATATGCCTTATCGCTTACTTGATAATTTCCGAAGGGCACGTTTCCGATGGACAAATCGTAGAAATCACGTCTGTCCGTTGTTTCAAAGCCTGCAACGGTAATATCCGCTTTCGGATATAGCTGTTTTGCAATCTTACCCGTAATGCTGTCAAGCTCAACACCGTACAGATTACTTTGCAACATAGTTTCAGGCAGCATACCGAAAAAGTTCCCGATACCCATTGAAGGTTCAAGAATATTTCCTTTGGTAAAGCCCATTTTTTCTATTGCTTCATACATAGCTCTGATAACGGTAGGACTTGTATAGTGAGCATTTAATACAGAAGCCTTTGCCGCCTTGTACTCATCGGGAGAGAGTGCAGTATAGAGTTCCGTAAATTCGTCTGCCCACGCTTCTTTGTTCTCATCAAAGGCATCAGGCAAGCTGCCCCAGCCGACATACTTTGAAAGTATTTCCTGTTCTTCTTCGGTAGCTTGTCGTCCTTCAAACTCAAGCTCCTTTAACAGATTGATAGCATCCATATTGGCACGGAATTTTGCTTTTGCACCGCCCTCACCAAGATGGTCATCTGTTATGTGAAAGTTACCGACTGCCGGTGCGGGAGCATCTGACGGAATACGTTCAATCACTATATCATAGGGGATATTATTTTCTTCCGCAGGATATACGGCTACCGTTTCCGTAGCAACAGGCTCGTTACTGTGTTCCTGTAAGTCCATAACACGTTTCAGCCATTCAAGGCTTTCACTTCTGAATATGGGGAAGCCAACGTTATTTTGAAAGGTTATATCCCTCAATTCAACCTTATTAAACAAGTCGTTTATATGGTCTACGACAAATCTGCGGTCGTCAACTTCAATTTCTCTGCCGATATATTGTGAGTAGTCCGTTTGCTCAACGACTTCTGTTTCCATAGCTTTTTCTGCTTCTTCTGCGTTATCGAATGTCCTCCATTTACCGCCTATTTGCACGGAGATGGGAAGTGCATCAAGCTCATCTTCTGCTCTGACATTTTCAACCGCTTCGTGCACCTGTTCACGTTCTTCAATGATTTTATCGTATACTTCAATATCCTCTCTTGGCAGCGGTAAGCCATAATCCTTCGCTGTTTCCACTACATCTATATGTTCCTGTTTTTCCTCGTCCGTCATATCATCAATCGATGCCTTTTCAGTCATACGGTCGGCGGCTGTAAGAAAGGTGTCCTCGGCTATCATTCGTATAAGCGTCCGCTGTACCGTTGTCCACGGCAGCTTACTTTCTTCGGGGCTTCCGTGGCGGGCAACAAGCATATCATCGCCGCCGTATTCGTTGGCAAGCCATGCCGAAGCTCCGCGCTCTCTGCCGTGCTGTGCCATATATTCGGTTACTCGCCGCTTGCTCTCGGCATTGCCGTTCCACGTTCGGACAGTATTTTCAATATCGTCTTGGGAAAGAGGGCGAAGCTGCTCGTGAAGCTGCGGATAGGTTTCATCAAAAACTTCACTGTGCAGACGATTACGGAAGTCCGGCATATCCGAAAATAGCCGTATAAGCTCTATATCGCCCGAATTGAGAACAGCTCGTCGCACGGCAGCATTACCCTCTATAACAGCGTTTTCACGATCGGAGTGTCCGCAGGCGTTTCGGTAAGGCATATCCTCCGTAACGGCAGCAATCACCACAGGTTTGTACTGCTCAAGCGATTTTTCAACATCCGTCTTCGCCTGTTCCGCTTCACGGTTTACAGATAATAGTGTGTAAACACCGCGCTGCTCAGTTTTAGCGTCTGTTGCGGATATGGTTACATCATACTTATCGCGGAGTTTTTCAACATTGGCTTCAAGAGAAAAGGCAGGAATACCGCACATTTCAACCGTACCGACATTATTGATTGTTCTGTTTGTAAGATGTATATCCAAAATATCAGCTGCGGCTTTTGCGTCCTCACCGAACATTTCAAAGAAATCTCCCACTTGAAACAATACAATATCAGCCGGATGAGCCTCTTTAACGGCATTGTATTCGCCGTACAGACCGTCAAACTGTTTTCTGAGTTTCTCAGCTTCATATTGCCGCTTTGCTTCGGGCGTAAAATATCTGTCTGCACGAATAAGCTCCGTAATCCTCTTTGCGACATTGTTCCAGCTCATTTGTATTTCGGTGCAGTCGTCTTTTTTGAAACTGATACCCTTGCCGCTGTGATCTTCAAAGCTGCCGTCCGAGCCCGAAAGTGCATGAGAATGACCGCCGATACCGTATTCATCTTTGAGAAACTTTATCTTTTCCTGATGAGTATGGTTTTCAGAGAAGAAGTCGTATATTCTTCCGCGTCCACCTGAAACCGTGCTTCCTCCGCGAAGATTTTCGTCTATTTCATCGTCCGTAATAAAAGGAACAGGTTCAGGTATTTCATCGTGAAGCTTTGGATATACAATTCTTGAAACAGAAAGCTCCCTGACGCTTTCAAGCAATTCTTTGGGCTTATGAATATTAAAGCGTATAAGGCTTTTATCATTTTCAAAATCATCTATGAGGGTGGTCAGCTCGGTTATAATACTTGCTTGAAACTCGGCTGATTTCAATTTCTCCGCAATATCCTCTGTTTCTTCCGGAAAGCCTAAAAATTTCTCTCTGCGCAACGGCACAAGATAGCCTATCTCTTTGGCTTCGTCGCTCAAATCATGATATAAATACCACAATTTTTCGGATATTTGCCTACGTTCAAATCCCGGTGCTTCCGCAAGCTCAACATTGGTTGCAAAAGTGCAATTATCGAGCATTTGAGTGATTTTATTCGCAGCTTCAGCCCAAGAATACACCTGTGCATTTTGTGAATACCGTGCCGTAGTCCCTCGGTTTATGTGAATACCATCCTCGGCATACCAAGCGGAAAAATCGTCAATCTCTCCTTTAATGCCGTAGCCGCCGTGGTAAATTTCTTTTAAGAAATCTATATTGCTTTCCAAGCCCTTGTTTTTGCTGAACTCCGCAATAATTCTCATGCGGGAATTGCTCGTATTTGAGCCTGTACGTAGCAGATTTTCAAGATCTGTTTCGGATATAGAAAAAGCGAAGGGCAATTCGTCCTCCGCTTCATCAATTATTTTAATTTGTTCTTCCTCGGTGGGGAAAAGACTTAGCTGTACACCAGCTCCGTAAGTACGATTTCCTCCGCCTGCGCCCGGCAAGCGTTCATCAAGCCCACCCATTTCAGTTGATCGGTTTTCTTCAATTCCTCCGTCACTCCTGCCGTTTTCATCAGCTCCGGCATCATCAACTCTATCCGCTCCCGTGCCGTCTTGTCGATTTCGTTCAGGTGCTGTATCAGCTCTCCGTGGAGTATCAGCCTGTTCCAAAGCCCCTGCTTGTGCTGTTTCAGATAATCTTCTCTCATCATTCCGTACTTGCCGTAGGTCGCTTCCGTTTGGGGATAAGTCAGGTTTGGAAGATAATAGTCT
The DNA here is from genome assembly GCA_051877355.1 of Hominilimicola sp. Classification (GTDB taxonomy): domain Bacteria; phylum Bacillota; class Clostridia; order UBA1381; family UBA1381; genus Hominilimicola. The sequence goes on along the minus strand of JBJEIU010000191.1, from coordinate 6,998 downwards.
CCGTTCTTCGTGTAAGTCAGTTCTGTCATAATTCTCAGTCCTTTCTGCGAGTTTTGCCCGCTCATAATTTTTGATTGTGATTTCTATACTTCTTAATATCTGTTGGTTAATTTCACTTGTAGCCGTTCCAAGCTCTGAAATGGTGTCCACCGTATTAAAATCGAAAATGCTCAGAAAATCCTCGTGTTCAAAGTATTCGCCGGGATCAAATCCGCACCTTGATAATACGGCGTAGGTTGCACTTACGCTTACGGCGTCAATGAATTTAACCTTGATATTATAACCATCATAACCCTCTAAGAAAGAATTTGCAATGATATCAATAATATTTCTGCGGTTATCCCTCCAATATTCCTGCGCGGATTTACGAACTGCGTCATTTACCATATTAAAAAAGACATTGCTGTCTGAGCCGTATTTTTCGGCAAACATCTTTTGCACGGCACTGTCATATTCCTCCGAATACTCCCAAAGCTTAAACGGTCTGCTTTTTTCTCTCGTTCCGGTATCAGAAACATCAAAAACATACCGTGCTTTCTTTCCGTCGGAAACCATAATACCCTTTGAACCTCTTTTTATATACCGTCCCATACGCTTGTTCCAAACATCAAATTCGGCACAAGCTATTGCGTCGGGACGTTGGGAATATATCATAAGCTGTTCATTGTACGGGTACTTATATAGCCTTGCGGCAGTCTCCAAAAATGCTGTCCAATTCTGTGAACTCCGTGTGAGCGACAGAGCCGTTTCATCGGCTCGCTCCATAAATGCTTGATAATTAGCCATAAAAATTTCTCCTTCCGTAAAATTCGTTGTGAATGTTAAGTTGATGCTTCATACTGCATAATTCACCTCCGCGAATAAAAAGGAGCAACCATTGTAATGATTACTCCAATTTGAACACTATTCTGTTTTTATGTTTTCCTAACCGAAAAATAGGAATTTATCATGCAAATTTTTATTTTTGCCCGGAACCGTTACAGCCGGAGCAAAGCCTCTTGCCTGTTCTGCCACAGTAGGTACAACCTTGCTCTGTCGGCATACCAAGTACAGATATGGTCTGCCCCTTTCCTGTTCCACGGCAGTAACTGCAAGTCACCATACCGCTTCCGCCGCAAACCGCACATGATTCGGGAGCGAGCGTTTCCGTATTGATCTCTCCGGCAGGTGATGATGTGTTGGAAGATTTATTATAAGAATTTATCATTTTAAAATTGTTTCCATCAGTATTCATAACATACATCTCTGCATATTGGTATCCTATTGTTGCAATAGGTGTTCCGTTGCCGGCTGATTTTGCCTTTAATACTACAACCCATTGTGCATCATTCGTGAGATAATAATAATTTTCGCCCGAAAGCAGGGTTTCCGTAATTCCTGACTGTGTGTTCGTACGATATACCCTTGACTTATCACTGGCGTATGTCCATTCATCGGTTGTATTGGCGGAAAGGTCTTTAACGTATTCAAATTCCGTTTCCGTCATTTCTGTCATTGCTCCGTTTGCAAGGCTGATTTTGCGATATTCAATAAAAGTTTCTGTATTATAACGGCTACTCGAATCTTCACTCCTTAAAAATTGGAGTGCAAAGTAAGCATTATCGTTATCAAATTTCATCGCAGCACCATCGTATCTGTGCGTATAGCTGCTTTTATTAAAACTGAGCGTAGTTACTGTACCTTGGATATTGCAAACTTCGGAAGATGCGCCTGTCTCTGTATCAATCATCAGTATTTTGCAGTTGGATTCACCGCTCTCTCCCAGAGGAGAGAAACTTTCTATAACAAACAGATATTGTTTCCAAAGCGCAAATTGGCTTTCCTTTTCTGCAAAAAGACCTTCTTTGTTTGGACGAGTATAAATCATTTCTGCATTGCCTGTTGTCAAATCCAATCGGTACGCGTGCTGTGTATCCCCATCAAGCCCCGTAATTACCATTTTGTCGCCGCAGATGGAAAAGTCCGAAACACTGCTTAAACGAGCGAATACCGTTTCCCTCTCTCCGTTTGACATATTGACAGCACATATAGTCTGGTTATCTCTGTTAATGTAATAAATCTTGTTCCTGTTTACTACAATACCCAAAGGCGCCCCTCCTGCCGCATAAGTTTTTGTGGTATTGCCGTCATAAGCATAGATATACGGCTGATAAATAAAGGAGTAGTAGACAACACCGTTATAAATACAGGCATTTGTAGGGGCGTTGACACCTTCAACCCATTTTTCGGAGGTTATCGTCACGGTTTGAGTACTTCCGTCCCAATTTACGCTACAGTCAAGGGCTTCCGCAACAGCTCTTGCAGGCACAAGCGTCCTGCCGTTTATAATCTCGGGAGGAACATCCAAATCATAAAACCCCCCACTATCGCTGCTTGTCATCTTTCCAAACTGATTTTTCCCAATCTTCATAACAATGGTGGTGTCTCCGCTTTGTGCGGCAACGGCTTGATCATCTTCAAGCCAAAGAACCTCTGCACCCAACGCCTCAAAAATGGCACGGAGCGGAACGAGTGTTCGTCCGTCTTTGATAATCGGCGGCTGGTCAAAGTTTAATTTGTTTCCGTTCACCATTACTGTGACATTGTCCTCTGCAAGGACAGCATAATTTCCAAAACACATGGATACAATCAGGACTAAATCCGCAAGGATTTGAGCTACAAGTTTTTTTATTTTCATATGGACACCTCTTTTTATATAAGACTAATAAAATTATAGCACAACCTTCCTGTTCTGTCTATTGACATATTACCTAAACTTGTTCATTTCTTCATATAGTCACCTTTAATATGATCAATGCACAATAAGAAAAAAGCGGTTCCACAGAACCGCTCCTTCATACAAAATCAGTAATTGAAATCAGGGAACTTCTCAAGCTCATCAAACTCCTCGTCGCTCATCTGTTCAAGTTTTGACAGAAGCGAGTCGGACATTTGGGCAAGCTCGGTTTCATCTTTTTCAAGGTACTGTTGCATTACCGTGATAGAATCCATCGTTCCTATCCGGGTGTTCTTCTGATAGATACACAGAAGATTCATTTCATCGTGCGTTAAATTTGTCATAGCTTTACATCTCTCTTTCCTTAGATTTTTGTTGTGTTTTGTCCTGCTGCGGCAGAGGACGATTTAGTTTTGCAAGAAGTGAGGGCTTTTCATCACTTGTCTTTTGGGGCTTATGCCGATTTTTATCCTTGCTTTCCGCTTCAATAGCATTTGCAAGGTCAAGCAGCGAGATAGGCTTTCCCGCCTTTACATCACTTTCAAGCTCCGCCACCGTAGGTTGAGCGTCAACCTCTTGTTTATTATCGCTGTTATTTACAATGCCGTCAATCATGTCATAGTCGTCTTCTATAGACATCTCAGCGTTTTTCAGATAATTGTCCTTAACAGCTTCCCAATCTGCTTTTTCTATGCCGAAAATACCGTCAAATGCTTCAATCTCACTTGTGTCTAATACCATTGACTCAGTATTATCATAGTGGAGCATATACACTGCCGCATCCATATCAAACAGCTTCTGTGCCACATCCTTTGTAAGCGGCAGCATATTTTCATAGCTGTATCCGTATGAGTTCATATCTGCTAACGTGATGTTGGGATCGGGTAAATCCACAGACATTTGTGATAATGCCTTTTCGGAAATATCGTCAAGAAGTCTGTTTTTCTCACTGTCGGGCATTGGCTCACCGTAAGGCAGCTTAACCTCGTATTCAGAAATAATCTGCTCCTTAATCTGCTCAAGCTTCATATCAGGATTGTCTATCTGACCGCCGTCAACGAGCTTCAATGTTTTCTTATCGTAAACAGAATAATCCCACGCATTATCAGCTGTTTTCTGTATATACAAATAATTGATACTGTTTTCAAACATTGCTTCGTCGAGGTCAAGCTGCTCATTGTCAAGACCTCGTTCTTTCTTGACTTCAGCATAGTGTTTATCAATGTCGGTAATCATTGCACTTGAGGTCTTGTTGATTATTTCAAGGGAAGCTTTCAATTCTGACAGCTCCTTACCATTGCTCCACGAAGCAATATATCCAAAACTGTTTTCCTCGGTTTTAATGCCATAATACGCACATACGGCAAAGGAAACACTTTCAGCTTGAACTTCCTCTGTATTTCGATCGAGCTTGGGCTTATCTGTATCCTGTTCATCAGTCTGAACCTTATCATCCTTTGTTCTGTTATGAAGTTTGGAATGTGCCAGCTCATGTAAAAGTGCCGATACCGTCTGAACCTCACTCATACCATCGCGGATAACGATTTTCTGCTCATCGAGAGAGAAGTATCCGTCCGCATTGCTTATTGTCTCAAAGGTTATGGGAACGGACGAGCTGCGCTTTATTGCTTCTACAAACGCATCGTAATTCTGCACATTACCCGATAAATCGCTTGCAAGTTGCGGCAATGGTTTTCCGGCAGTTTGACTTACATCGAATACAGATACAACTCTGAACATCGGGATTTGAATTTCCTTTTCAACCTTAACCTCATTACCGTTATCATCAAGCATAGGCAATTTGGTATCGGGATCAAGCTTTATTTCCTCAATCTTTTTCTTGTACGGAGTAGGGGCAATAATCTTAATGCCTTTTTCGCCCTTTTTTACATTGCGCCCGAATTGGTCGTGCCATTTATTAAAGCCGGCAACAAGTGTAGCATTAGGATTTTGCATATAAATAAGCATTTGGTTATTTACACTGTAGCGGTGAAAACGGCTCATAGTCTGAAGATACTGCTGATACTTATCCGATTCAAACAATTCTTTTATTCCGTTTTCAATACTGTCGGTAATATCCTTTAACCGCTGCTTGTTTGTCCTCTTCTCCTCCGCAGATTGAGTTACCTCTGTTTTCTTGTTATCTGCCATTTAAAGTGCCTCCTTTCGTAAAATCAAGACCAAATGTCGTTTTTGTCCCATCATCGGTCATAACGATAAAAGCATCATACTTTTTACCTGTTTTTTCGGAATAAATCCCACTGACGTAGGCTTTGCTGTCTTTAAGCAGCTTTTCAGCCATTTTAGATGACAAGCTCACTCTCTTTGAGGTTAAGAAGCGATTGTCTTTCCACAGAGCAAATCTGCAATCATTCTTTTCACAGAAGTAGCCTTTTTTGCTCTCTGTAACATCACTGCCGCAGCGGGGACATTTGCCGACAACTTCTCGTCCTGATGGGAATAACACCTCAGCCCCGTCAATTACCTTGTAATCACGGACAAGAGTATTCACCATATCCTCAATCGCAGACATAAAATCATCGGGATTTATTTCGCCTTTTTCAATAAGAAGCAGCTGTTGTTCCCATTGTGCCGTCAACAGTGGGGACTGTAATTCCTCCGGAAGTATTGTTATGAGAGAAGCACCAATGCCTTCAGGTATAAGATTTACAGTTTTCTGTCCCTTTGTTCTTTTAACAAAGCCCGCCGAAACGAGCTTTTCAATGATAGCCGCCCTTGTAGCCGGAGTTCCTAAACCGCGTCGGAACAAACTCCGCTCCGTTACAGCCGCCGTTTGGCGGGTATCCACTCCGCTTTGTTGTTTCTCCTTTTCCCCACGCAAGCCCGCTTGCGCGGGGTACCCCGAAAAGGCTTCATCGGGAATATCGTTTGCACCCGCATTTTCCATTGCGGAAAGTATTGTGTCCTCTGTAAAATGCTTTGGAGGAGTTGTTTTGCCCGCTTTAACAGATATATAATTTGTAATTAACGACTGTCCTTTGCTGAGTTTAGGTAGATTGTTATCTTCTTCATCTGTTTTAACAAAAGCTTTCCACCCAAGGTTGATAACCGATTTACCTTTGGCGGTAAATTCCTTGCCTCCGCAACAAATCACAGCTGATGTTTCTGTATATACATACGGTTCGCCGACAGCACAAAGTGTTCTCTTTGCTATAAGCTTTAAAATTTCCTGCTCTCCTGCGAGGAGTGATTGGGTATCAGTGTTTTTAACGCTCTTTGTAAGGATAATTGCATGATGGTCGGACACCTTTTTATTGTTGCAAACCTTATCCTTATCAATGCTGTTTGGGGACACTAAACCAAGAACATCAGCGGATATTGCGACAATCTCATCTACGGTATTTTTCATATCCTCCGTAAGAAATTTGCTGTCTGTTCTCGGATAGGTACAGAGCTTTTTTTCATACAAGGATTGAAGATAATCAAGTGTTTGCTGTGCGGTATAACCCAACGTTCTGTTAGCTTCTCTCTGAAGCGTAGTCAGGTCGTAGAGTGTAGGAGCTTTTTCGCTCTTTTCCTTGCGTTCTACAGCTTTAACTACCGCTTCTTCATTGTTGCAATTTTGTGCAACAGCTGCTGCACTTTCTTCATCGGCAAAGCGTTCGCTTTCTGCTTTAAACCCATCAAAATCAAGAAACACCTTATAGAACGGTTCACTCTTAAAGGCTTTGATTTCAGCTTCACGCTGTACAATCATAGCAAGTGTGGGCGAGATTACTCTGCCGACATTTAATGTTCTGTGATACAGTACGGAAAACAGTCTTGTCGCGTTTATACCAACAAGCCAATCTGCCTTACTTCGGCAAAGAGCCGCACTGTAAAGATTATCGTAATCACTGCCGGGACGGAGATTGTTAAAACCGTCCTTTATAGCCGTATCTTCCATAGAGGAAATCCATAAACGCTTCATAGGTTTACTGCATCCGGCAAGGTTAAAGACTGTTCTGAAAATCAATTCACCTTCACGTCCGGCATCACAGGCGTTAATTACCTCTGTAACGCTTTTATCGTGCATTAAATTTGATATAATTTCAAACTGTTTTCTTTTATCCTCACTTACTGCGTACTGCCATGTGTCGGGAATAATCGGTAAATCATCATATTTCCACTTGCTGTAGCTCTCATTATAGCTTTCAGCCTGTGCAAGCTCTGCCAAATGACCGAAACACCAAGAGACGGCATAGCCGCCTCCTGATAAGTATCCGTCATTATGCTTTGTTGCTCCGATAACATTTGCGATTGTCTTGGCTACTGATGGCTT
>JBJEIU010000190.1:0-12150 GCA_051877355.1 Hominilimicola sp. | reverse complement strand
AGGTGAATATATGGAAAAACATCAAGGTACTTATTTCAAACGGACCGTGGAGATTATTTGCGCTTAACATTGTATGGTTTTTCGGCGGATATGTAATTCAGCTCGGCGCGATTGTTTATTACTTCACATATAATCTTAACAATCAGGCGCTGGCATCAGTTGCAGCTACAATAACAACACTTGTTCCGCTGGCGGCAAATTTAACGGTGCCATTCCTTACAAAGAAGCTTATCAAGAGAAATGTTATGCAGTTAGGCGGAGCAGTTCAGATTGCGGGAATACTTTTAATTTTCTTCTCAGGACAGAACGTGACGCTGGCAATGGTCGGAGTAGCAATTTCGGCTATCGGAAGCGGCTTAAGACAGACCGTGTACTTCTCAATGCAGCCTGATCCGGTTGATTACAGCGAATGGAAAACAGGCGTGAATATCGCAGGAACTCTTTCAGCAGTAAACGGCTTTATCGGAAAGGTTGCAATGGCGCTTGCGTCAAGCCTTTCGGCGCTGCTTCTCGGCTGGGGCGGTTTTAATGCTGACGCTGCAACACAGAGCGCGTCTGCTCTTACCTCAATATCAGCAATGTATATATGGATTCCAATTGTGTTTATAGTTTTAGATATGATTACAATGTCCTTCTATAAGCTGGATAAGCAGTATCCGCAGATGATGAAGGAATTGGAGGAAAGAAATTCAAGATAAGGAGGACGAGAACTGTGGCAAAGGTAAGTATTATTCCGGGAATGAAGAGAATTACGAACGAGGATTACTTAAACAAGGCGGACGCGTTAAAGCCCGCATTGGTTGAAAAAATACGCACTCCCAAGAGTATTGTGGAGATAACGAAAAATGCCGACGGATTTGGTGAGGTTGTTACGGAAACTGACATTTCCGCGCTTCCCAATATACGTCTGTCAAAGGGCGATAAGGTATGCCTTGATTTCGGCAATCACTATGTGGGATATATCACGCTTCATATTTCCTCTGCCGGAAGTCCTCCCGACGCTCCGCTGTTTCTAAAACTGAAATTCGGTGAAAACGCTACGGAGATTACCGACCAATCCGAAGATTATGACGGCTGGATAAGCCGCTCATGGATTCAAGAGGAATGGATACATATCGATGTTCTTCCGGCTGTAATAACGCTTCCGAGAAGATATGCAATGCGTTTTCTGGAAATAACGGTTATTGACAGCTCAATGAAGTATCAGGCGGTTATAGATAAGGCTGAATTTAAAGCTGTATCATCAGTTGACGGAGCAAGTATTTTGGATTTAGATACTAATGATGAGATGATAAGAAAAATTGACCGCGCAAGCATAAAAACTCTTGAGGACTGTATGCAGGACGTGTTTGAGGACGGCCCCAAGCGCGACAGACGCTTATGGATAGGCGATTTGAGATTGCAGGCCCTTGCAAATTACGCGACATTTAAAAATTACGACCTTGTAAAGCGCTGCTTATATCTGTTTGCCGGAACGAGAATGGAAAATGGAGCTGTAGGAGCGTGCCTGTTTACAGAGCCTGCCAATATAGTTGATGACACATATTTATACGATTATGCGTTGTTCTTTGTACCGATTTTGCTCGATTATTTTAAGGAAAGCGGCGACAGGGAAACTGCCCTCGATTTATGGGATGTGGCATATCGTCAGCTTGAAATAGGAATTGAACGAATGGGTGAGGATAATATAGTTATTGACGGCGGTGCGGATTTCTGGTGTTTCCTTGACTGGAAGGAAGGACTTAATAAGCAGGCGGGCGGTCAGGCCGTACTGATATACTGTTTAAGAAACGGTATAGAGCTTGGAGGACTGCTTGGCAAAGATGTATCATATCTTGAAAAGAAGCTTGACGCAGCTGTCAGGGCGGCAAAGGATATACTTTGGGATAAGGAACAGAAATTCTTTGTGAGCGGCAGCGAAAAGCAGATTTCTTACGCGTCGCAGGTGTGGATGATACTTGCCGGTGTGTTTGACAAGGAAACCAACCGCGATTTATTAAAGCGTCTTGTGGAGCTTGACCCGAAAATAGATATGGTAACTCCGTATATGTATCACAATTTTGTTATGGCGTTTATCGAATGCGGCGAATATGTCGAGGCAATGAAATATATAAAATCATACTGGGGCGAAATGATAAACGACGGAGCAGATACCTTCTGGGAGCTGTATAATCCGAAGAATAAGAACGAGTCCCCATACGGTTCAAGCATTGTAAACAGCTATTGCCATGCGTGGAGCTGCACACCGACATATATATTCAGAAAATATTTCTCGAACGGCTGTTGAGAAAGGAGCAGATATGAACATTCTTACAATAGATGTAGGCGGAACGGCGATTAAATATGCTGTTATGAATGAAGAATTGAATATAACGGCAAAAGGTTCAATCCCGACACCGCAGGAGGATTTTGAAATATTTATAGAATGTCTGTATGATATTTATGAGGAATACAAAAACGAGGTTGAGGGCATCAGTATCAGTATGCCCGGATTTATAGACAGCGAAAAGGGCTTTGCGTATACCGGCGGCTGGCTGACGTATAATAACAACAAGCCTGTTGCTCAGGTGCTTGCAAAAAAATGCGGCACAAAGGTATATGTCGAAAATGACGGCAAATGCGCCATACTTTCCGAGATGTGGAAAGGCAGTCTTGCGGATTGTCAAAATGGAATTGTTATGCTTTTGGGAACAGGTCTGGGCGGCGGAATTATGATTGACAGAAAGCTTTATAAAGGCAGACATTTTTCAGCCGGAGAGTTCAGCTATATTAATAACAGTATCGAGGATTTCGGTATTGAGGATAATATGGCAGGCTTTTCATGCAGTGTGACCGGACTTATACGGCTGGCGGAACGGAAAACAGGACTGACAAATCTTGACGGAAGAAAAATATTCGCGGAAATAAATAACGGTAATGAAAAAATGCTTAATGTTCTTCAGGATTTTTCAATGATGGTTGCTGTTAATATTTTCAATCTGAATATAATTCTGGACTGTGACAGAGTAGCTCTCGGCGGCGGAATAAGCCGTGAAAATCTGCTGCTTGAATATGTAAGAAAAAGCCTTGAAAAATGTATTCACAACGAAACAATTATGAAGTATAACCCCGCGCTTTCGATGCCGGAGGTTGTGCAGTGCAGATTTTTCAACGATTCGAATATGGTAGGGGCACTATATCACTATTTATCAAAAGAAAGGCTAACGTGAAAAATAAGCAGCGCATCTCACCTGCTTTCGGGACTTGAAGTATAAACATACGTCGGCGTCCCGAAAACAGGCAATCTGCTTGCTTCTTTTCCACGTTATGGTTTGTGCCGCGGTAAGGCGGCGGAATGGAGGACTAATATAAAATGAGATTTCCGGAAAATTTCCTATGGGGCGGCGCTACAGCCGCAAATCAGTACGAGGGCGCGTATAACGAAGACGGCAAGGGGTTATCAACTCAGGACGTAACGCCGCATGGCTTAAAAACTCCGCCGACAAAGGAGCCTACGCCCGATAATATGAAGCTTGTCGGAATAGATTTTTATCATCGCTATAAGGAGGATATAAAGCTGTTTGCTGAAATGGGATTTAAGGTTTACCGCACATCAATTGCGTGGTCGAGAATATTCCCCAATGGCGATGATGACGAGCCTAACGAAAAGGGTCTTGAATTTTACGATAAGGTTTTTGACGAGCTGCACAAATACGGAATTGAGCCTCTTATCACAATTTCGCATTATGAAACGCCGCTGAACCTTGCGCGCAAATACGGCGGCTGGACAAACAGAAAGCTTATAGGCTTTTATGAAAAATATGTCCGCACAATATTTACACGCTATAAGGACAAGGTAAAATATTGGCTGACTTTTAACGAGATAAATTCAATTACTCATGCACCGTTTTTGTCGGGTGCGATAGAGAAAACGGCGGACGAACTGTCAAAGCAAGATTTATATCAGGCAATTCATCACGAGCTTGTGGCAAGCGCATTGGCGACGAAAATAGGTCATGAAATAAATCCTGATTTTAAGATAGGCTGCATGATTCTTGCAGTGCCCGTGTATCCGCTCACACCGTCTCCCGATGATGTAATCGCGGCGATGGAACGCGATCGCGAAAATATGCTTTTTGCCGACGTACACGCAAGAGGAAAATATCCGTCATACGCAAAGCGTTTGTTTGAGGAAAACGGCATAGAAATTAAGCTTGAGGACGGCGATGAAGAAATACTTAAAAATACCGTTGACTTTATCTCGTTCAGCTACTATATGAGCATCTGCGAAAGCGCTGACAAGTCAAAGCAGCCGGGTGAAGGCAATCTTATGGGCGGTATTCCGAACCCGTACCTTAAAGCAAGCGAATGGGGCTGGCAGATTGACCCACAGGGACTCCGATATGTGCTTAATACGCTTTATGACCGTTATCAGAAACCGCTGTTTATCGTGGAAAACGGTCTGGGCGCGGTTGATGAGCTTATTACGGACGCGGACGGCAATAAGACTGTTAATGATGATTACCGCATACAGTATCTTAACGACCACCTTGTTCAGGTAGGCGAGGCGATAAAGGACGGCGTAGAGGTTATGGGATATACAACTTGGGGTTGTATCGACCTTGTGTCTGCATCTACTGCGGAGTTGAAAAAACGCTACGGCTTTATATATGTTGACCGCAATGATGACGGCAGCGGAACGCTGGAGCGATATAAAAAGAAATCGTTTTACTGGTATAAGAATGTGATTGAAAGTAACGGAGGATGTTTGAAGTAAGTGGTATTGGTAACAAAAATAGGTTGATTTGGAATGCGGACATATTCTTTTATTGGAATATCCTTCAAGCAGCACACTGTACCGATGGTATGAGAGAAAACTTGCCGGAAAAGCAAACCATCACGGTTCTCCAGATAAACCATATTCTATCAAAGAAAAATTCATCAGTGTCCCCAATCACCCTCGTAATCCTGATACGAATTTGAAATTAGATGCAATTAAACGTTGCTTTTCCCTTGGAGAAGGTGTAGAATATGTATCAAGAGATATTGGTTACAGCCGTGCCAGTATATATTCATGGTACCGCAAATATCAGAAATTTGGAGTTGCAGGGCTTATGTCGTCTAAGAAACAAATAAAAAGAGAAAATATAGATTTTAATACAGAACCTTCCAAACAACAGGATATTTCAGAATTACAGGAACAAATTAAGCAGTTACAAATGGAAGTTGATGTATTAAAAGAAACTTTAAATCTGCTAAAAAAGACCCCGGCATCAGTATAACGAAACTGAAAAATCATGGAAAAGCAGTGGTTATTGATGTCGTGAAAGATAAGTATCCACTGCAGCAGCTGTTAAAAGGATATTGACGCGATAGGTGTAAAAAACGGCAATGCAAGCGAAGTCGAAAGCAAAACCTGAATTTTCATCGGGTGAGGTTGCCCATCTTTTGCAAAGCGCGCAGACAGCAGATACAGACGATGTTGTTCCAATGGTATGGGGACAGACGCTAAGTGTGGACAATTTCCCTGTTCTTTCAGGCGACATTAACAAAAAGGTCTGCAAAGTAACCTTTGTCGTTAAGGACAGCGGAAATGACGTAGAGTATAATAAACACGCGGAGAATTTAGTAAATTATAACGGTACTGTCACGCTTCCGGCAACCGAACCGACAGCGGCAGATGGTTATATATTTTATAAATGGTCAACATCAAACACGGATTTCAGCAACGAGTCGAACGATTTCACCTCAGACACAGCGGTTACAGTTACAAATCAGCCGACCAATACAAACTACACGGTTAAGCTTGCAGACAATCAGAAAATCACAGTAATGGCGGCAACGGCAGTTATAGATGTAACAGCAAAGACAGGTCTTAAGTACAAGGGTTCTGCATATACAGCATCAGAGCTTGTGGATGTAACAGTAAAATTAAATGATAATCCAATCGAATTAGCATTGACCTACAGCGCAGATTCTACAGAAGCAAAGAACGCAGGTGATTATGACGTAACGGTAGGATTGGCTGATACAGTAAAGAACTATACAGCAATAAGCCAAACAGAAACGGTTACAATCGAAAAAGCAGATTATACCGCACCATCAACAGTAGAGGGGAATATTCCGTTTGGAACAGCGATTGAAAATTATGAATTTGAAGGCAGTGTAACAGATATAAATAATGCAACTATACAAGGTAAGTTCAAAATTACATCAGACGACAGGGGTACAGCGGCAGTTCATCATCTTCATCTACAAATTCAACACTTTCGCCAAATTCGACAGCAGTGCCTACAGCAATGCTTACAGATGCTCCGGAATCAATAAGCGCTCCATCAGTGACGGAGAAACCGACTGCATCCACAATGCCATCAAATATAAATGTATTTTTGGATATTCATGAAGACACATGGTATTACAATTCTGTAAAATATGTGCTTGAAAACGGCCTGATGTCGGAAATAGACGAAACGGAGTTTGCGCCTGATATGAATATCACAAGGGGAATGTTTGTTACGGTGCTTTACAGAACGGAGAACGAGCCTGAAACTGTGGATATATACGCATTTGCAGATGTTGCGGCGGATGTGTACTATGCGGACGCTGTGTACAGATACGCGAAGTTTAAGGTCTATGATACAAACGTGGACGGCAGTATAAGCTATTCCGACAGCATGGATATATCGGATTATGCAAAGGACGCAGTAATATGGAGTATGGATAACGGTATTATGTTCGGTAATGAGGACAATACTGTCGCCATGACCGCAACTGCGGTAGTGAGTGTGATGACGACTGTGACTGTCGCAGAAGATAAGTGATATACAAAAACTCCTATGATTTAAATCATAGGAGTTTTTGTATATTCTAAATTATTAGGAAGCAAAATTAAAAATTTCACTCGGATATCTTGACAAAGTATGGTCTACATATTATAATTAAAACAGATGTTGTAAAACAATTGTTTTAGAAAGGGAGAGAATAGATGCCACCGAAAGCAAAGTTCACAAAAGAGGAAATTATATCCGCAGCCTTATCTGTTGCAAGAGAAAAGGGAATTGAGGCTGTGACAGCGCGGGAGATTGCAGCGGTGCTTGGCAGTTCTGCCCGCCCGATTTTTACTGTTTTTGATAGTATGGATCAGGTTCATACAGAGGTGCGCTCGGCTGCGATGCGTGTATTTGAGGAATATGCCAATAAAGCCGTTAATTACACGCCTGCTTTTAAGGCAGCCGGGATGCAGATGATTAAATTTGCTATAGAAGAACCCAAATTATTCCAACTACTGTATATGCAGGATAATAATGGCAGCATGAGTATTGATGACCACATAAAGTATCTGGGAGATACGGTTGATGTGTGTTTGGAGGTTATACAGAGAGATTACGGAGTGACGCAGGAGGAAGCGCGTATTTTGTTCCATCAGGTATGGATTTTTACTTTTGGTATGTGTGTGCTGTGTGCTTCAAAGTCATGCCGCTTTTCGGAAGAAGAAATTAATGAAATGCTTGGACGTGAATTTACAGGTATACTGATACTGATTAAATCAGGGAAATGGAATTTATGTAAAACAGTTCCGAAACAGAATTGCGGGGAAAAATAACGTCAAGTGTTTTTGGAAAGGATGATGGGAAAATGATACTTGAAACAAAACGGCTGATACTGCGTCCCTGGGAGAAAGCGGACGCTTATGAATGACATACGCACCGAAATTATCACTTGCATAACAAAGGAGCAGTAGAAAAATGGCATCAAGTAAGGAATATTTGAACTTTATTTTAGAACAGCTCACAGGTCTGGAGGCTATAACTCACAGACAGATGATGGGCGAATACATAATTTATTACCGCGGTAAAATTGCCGCTTATATCTGTGACAACAGACTTCTCGTAAAGCCTGTAGAGACGGCGAAAAAGCTTATGACTGATGCAACCTATGAACCGCCATATGAAGGCGCAAAGGACATGCTTCTGGTGGAGGATGTGGAGAACAGGGAGTTTTTATCAGAATTGTTTGACGCGATGTACGACGAACTGACCGCGCCGAAACCGAAGAAGAAAAAACGATAATATTATCATATGGATTAAAAATGGAGGAACAAAAATGAAAAAGACAAGTAACATATTATGGGGCATAGTGCTGATTGCGCTGGGAGTTATATTTGGACTTAAGGTGCTGGGAATTATTGACATGGATATCTTTTTTGATGGCTGGTGGACGTTGTTCATAATTGTTCCGTGCATTGTCGGACTGTTTACCGACCATGACAAAACAGGCAGTATTATCGGAATATTAGTCGGTGTCGCGCTTCTTCTGGCATGTCAGGGATTGTTTGATTTTGGTATTATATGGAAATTAATTGCGCCGGTTATCATAGTTCTGATTGGTATAAAATTAATCCTCAAGGGAACACGCCATAACCAGTCTGTCAGGCTTTTACAGGAAATGAATGAAAGTGGTGTGCCTTTAAGACAGTGCTGCGCTGTATTTTCTGGTCAGAATGTGGACTATACAGGCGAGGTATTTGACGGCGCGGAGCTTACCGCAGTGTTCGGCGGAATTAAGTGTGATTTGAGAAACGCGGTTATTGAAAAGGACGCGGTAATAAATGTGTGCTGCGTATTCGGCGGTGTGGATTTGTTTATTCCAAGTAATGTGAATATCAAGGTATGTGCAAACTCTATTTTCGGCGGCATATCGGATGAGAAACACAGAAACAGCGAAAATAATACGGTAACTCTTTATATAAACGGAACATGCTTATTCGGAGGAGTTGATATAAAATGAATTGCATGAAAAAGGTATCATGCGCATTTAATTATCTTGTTTTTGCGGCGGCAACACTGACAATTGCCGGTGTGCTGTATGAGGGATACGCGCTTAAGTGGTTTGATGTTGTGGGAGGAATATTTGTGCCTGTTACGGATTTTTCCTTTATAATTGCAACAGTCATAAATCTTATTGCCGAAGCAAAGAGCAAGGAATTGTTTGTACATATATTTTCCGGGGTGATTATCATAATCGCGATTATGATGAAGGCGCTGAATATAGAATATCCGACAATAACGCTTGTCATATGGATGCTCTATATATGGTTTCTGCACGGAATAAGAATGGTGAAAAATATTTGGCTGAAACATAATATGGCGTAAAACATATGGAGCATTGTAAATTGCAGACAGGCTGTCTGATTATACTGATATATATAGCGATTATATATATTCGGGAGTGCAGAAAATACAAAATAAATTTAAGGGGAACCATTTTTATAAAGCTGCTTGCGCTTGGCATAACGAGCGTTGTTTTTGACGGAATTACAGCCTTTACAGTTAATCGCTTGGACCTTGTAAATCCTGTACTGAACAGAATGCTGCATATGCTGTTTCTAATCAGTCTTGACTCGGTGATATTTATGTTTTTTCTTTATATGCTGTTTATAACCGGCTCTTTTCCCAAAAGGAAAGCTATGATAATTGTTATTTTTGCACCATTTGTGTTAAATATTCTTCTTGTAATTATAAATATCGGATTTTTGGAATACGTAAATGGGAATATAACAAATTATTCTATGGGCATATCCGCATATACTTGTTTTGTTATGGCAGGAGTGTATATTTTAATGACAATTGTCACGTTCTTCAGACGGTGGAATTATATTGAAGGTGACAAGAGAGCAAGCATTTTTACATATCTTATGCTGCTTGCCGTCGTTACGGGCGTGCAGATGGCGCTGCCCGAGACGCTTATTTCCTGCCTTGCGGTGACAATACCTATTATCGGTATTTATATGAATCAGGAAAACCCCGCGCTCAGCAAGCTGTCATACTATCATAGCGAAATGGTAATGGGTTTTGCAACGCTGATTGAAAACCGCGACGACAGCACGGGTGGTCATGTAAAACGCACGAGTATATATGTGAAGCTGATAGCCGAGGAGCTGCGCCAAAGGGGATATTATAAAAACGTCCTTACAAGAGATTATATTGAAAATCTATTAAAAGCCGCGCCTATGCATGATATAGGCAAGATTTCAGTGCCTGATGCGATATTAAAGAAGCCGGGCAAGCTGACAGCGGAGGAGTTTGAAATAATGAAGCTCCACAGCGCGAATGGCGGAAAAATAATTCATGAAACTTTTTCAAAGTTTGGCAATGAGGAATACCTCAAAATGGCGTACGAGGTTGCGCGCTATCACCATGAAAAATGGAACGGAAAGGGCTATCCGGACGAACTCAAGCGAAAGGAAATACCGCTATGCGCAAGAATTATGGCGGTTGCCGATGTGTTTGATGCGGTATCTGAGAAACGCTGTTACCGCGACGCCATGCCGATGGATAAATGCTTTGAAATTATTGCAAGCGGCAGCGGACAGGATTTTGACCCGCTGATTGCAGAGATATTTCTTGATATTCGCGATAAGGTTGAAAACGCGCATGATTATTTTATGAAGAATTAACGGGAGGATTATATGGAAAACAAAGCAAGTATAACGGCGCTGATGTCAGCATTTGCGAAGGCGTATCACTCGGAGAATAGTAATAAGCCATTGTTTAATGATTTCATGGCGCGTGCTCTTATGACGGATGAAGAATACAATATGATGCGCCGTTATATAATCGGTGGAATTGACTTCTTTGCACCTGATAAAAAGGACAGCTTCGCAAATGAAGAAGAAATACTTAAATGGATTGTGGAAACGCAGCTTGCTCCGACGCCTCTCGCAAGAACAAAATTTTGCGAGGACAGCTTAAGAACCGCCGTGATGACAGGTACGGAGCAGTATGTGATTTTGGGTGCAGGACTTGACACTTTTGCGTGGCGGGGAAAAGAGCTTATGCAAAGGCTTGAAGTGTTTGAGGCAGACCACCCGATGACACAGGCGGACAAGAAAAAGCGCATTGAAAGAGCCGGACTTGAAATGCCGCAAAATCTGCATTTTGTCTCTGTGGATTTCAGCAGTGATAATTTGTATGACGCGCTTATTAAAAACGGTTTTGATAAGAATAAAAAGACATTTTTTTCATGGTTGGGCGTAAGCTATTATTTAGCTGAAAAGGAAATTAACAGCTTTCTGAAAAACATATCCGAATTTGCCGCAGACGGCAGCACGCTGCTTTTTGATTTCGCGGATGAGAAATTGTTCACATCAAAGACAAAGCGTGTGCAGAATATGATTGCAATGGCGGCGGCTGGCGGCGAGCCAATGAAATCATGCTTTAGTCAGGCACATGCAGAGGAATTGCTGGGAGAATATAAATTCCTTATTTACGAGTTTTTGACCCCCGATGATATATACGAAAAATATTTTAAGGACAGAACAGATTATCTGACTGCCTTTGAGAATATAAACTATGCTCTGGCGGTATTGAAAGGATAGTAAGATGAGTAAACAAGGACTAAATTCAAATGCGTTGAAATTTATTGCGATAATTGCAATGACGATAGACCATTTGGTATGTGTGGTATTTCCCGACTATCCGACGGACTGGTGGATAATCGCATTACATATGATTGGCAGAATAACCGCGCCCATAATGTGGTTTTTCATTGCGGAGGGCTACCATCATACGCATAATCTGAAAAAGTATGCCGTAAGGTTGTTTGTGTTTGCGCTGATTTCTCACTTCGCATATAATTTTGCCTTCGGAATACCGTTTATTCCGTTTCAGACCTCGGTATTCAATCAGACAAGTGTAATATGGTCGCTTGCATGGGGACTTGTGGCATTGGCAATAAGCGACAGTGACACTCTTAAGCAGTGGCAGAAAATCGCTTTGATATTTATAATATGCGCTGTAACCTTTTGTTCCGACTGGAGCTGTATCGCTGTGCTTGCCATAGTGGGAATTGGCTCGCACCGCGGCGACTTTAAACGGCAGATGACGGAAATGATGATATATGTGTTCTTCTACGCGCTGGTATATTTCCTATTTATAAATAAAATATACGGAGTTTTGCAGATGTTTGCCGCACTGTCAATGCCGATTTTAAAAGCCTATAACGGCGAGCGTGGAAACTGGAAGGGCATGAAGTGGTTTTTTTATCTCTATTATCCCGCACACCTTGTGTTGTGCGGTATCATAAGGATTTTGCTTCATGGCAACATAGGTGTAATGGATAGTGTAAAGTAAGCTATGAAAACCGTCACCCTTGACAGTTTAGGAAAAACAA
>JBJEIU010000189.1:0-12203 GCA_051877355.1 Hominilimicola sp. | reverse complement strand
AGCGGCAGCTCTAATAGCGGCAGCTTCAATAGCGGCAGCTCTAATAGCGGCAGCTTCAATAGCGGCAGCTTCAATAGCGGCAGCTGGAATAGCGGCATTTTCAATAGCGGCAGCTCTAATAGCGGCAGCTTCAATAGCGGCAGCTCTAATAGCGGCAGCTGGAATAGCGGCAGCTTCAATAGCGGCAGCTGGAATAGCGGCAACTTCAATAGCGGCTTTTTTTGCACAAACTCTCCTAAATTGAGACTGTTTAATAAAGAAACCGACTTCAATATGGAAGAATTTATGGGAACCGAATGGTATGCAGAACTTATTTCGGGTGAATTTAATCTTACCAAGTGGAGAAATTACACCGATGAAGAAAAAGCACAGGACGAGCGGAAAATGCTTATCCGCGGCGAACTAATAACAATCCCGTATAAAGAAGCTTGTGCAAACTGGTGGGCATCTTTATCCGACAAAAGTAAAGCAATAATTAAAACTATGCCTAATTTCGATGCGGATATATTCTACGAAATAACAGGCATTGAGGTAGCCAATGATTTGAACTGCGGAGCGAAGATGTACGGAGACGAGAACAATGGATAAAATCAGAGACTATCTTTCAGACGCAGAAATCCTCGCCCAGCTCGCAGAGGAAGCATCAGAACTGGCACAGGCTGCGTTGAAGCTGCGGCGTGTTCTTGATGGCAAGAATCTTACGCCTGTATCGCTGGAAAAAGCAAAGGTGAATCTGGTTGAAGAATATAGCGATGTTGTTTGCTGCATGATGGAGCTTGAAATGATTTTTAACCCGTCACTTATCAATAGAAAGAAAGAACGATGGATTAGACGGCTCAGTGCAAAGATTGACGGAGGTGAAGGCTAATGCGACTTATCATATTGAACAAAGAAAAGCAGAAAAAAGCGATCGCCTATCTGTCTGGACTTGCGCAAGCGATTCATAAGAACAATCTTATAGACCAAAACATTGAAGTGTACACCTTTTGTATCGAAGCACTTGCAGAACTTTCGTACATCATTGGGGGACTACACGGGATGAACACAGTTAAGCATTATGGTTTGGACGGAGGTGAAGAAGAATGACGATGACTAACAAAGAACGACTGGAAGCTCTGCTTATGGCAGGCGCATGTCAATTCCTTACTAAAGGAGCGTTAAACTGCACTAAACTTGCTGAATATCTTGACGAGCACGGCGCACTCGTACCGCCGTGTGATATAGGTGATTATGTGTACGATATTGAGGACGGAACAGCATATGAAACGAGAGTGCTACACATTGTATATTATGGAAACGGAAAGTGGGCTTGCAGAACCGTATCCAGTTTTCCCGATATTGAGGATTTTGGCTCAAGGATGTTTCTAACCTCCGAAGAAGCGGAAGCTGGGCTCAAGCAACAAACGGAAGTCATAGATTTGTAAGGCGGTGATGAAGAATGATCAGAGAAGAAGCTCTCGCTTGTTTTGTTGCAAGACGGAACTATAACCCACATGATGGGAACATTGAGGCTGAACGAATAGCAATCTCCGCCCTCCGTATTCAGCAAGAGAGCAAGCCGCAGCGGATCAGCGTTAAGGACAGGCTGCCGGATACATACGGCTTTCCGTGTCTACTGTGTGGCGAGAATGCATTTGGTCAAATCTGCGTGTTTGCAGGTTTTACAGGTTATATGGAACGCGGCAAGTTTGAATGGCACAGCAATCAAAAAGACATTGATATCGCTGTATGGATGATAACCCACTGGATGCCAATGCCAGAGATGCCAGAAACAGAAGAGACGGAGGAATAAAAAATGAAAATAATTAAACCTTATTACGAGATTGTTGTTCCTCTTGATGGTTCGTCAATCATAAAACACATTGAACAATGCGGACGTGTTTGCTACAAGTCAGAGGACAAAATAACCGAAGGTTCGGACGATTCAGCGGGGCGTTTTGTACGCAGCCTTATTCAGCGAGGGCATGAATCTGTGTTAGAGCATTACTCGTTCTCGGTGCGCTTTGTCTGTGACAGGGGCGTATCACATGAAATTGTGCGGCACCGATTGGCAAGCTATTCGCAAGAGAGTACACGCTATTGCAACTATTCGAGCGGCAAATTCAACAGCGAAATCACTGTAATAAAGCCGCGTTTTCTTGCTGAGAACACAGAAGGCTACGAGATGTGGAAAAACGCTTGTGAACGAGCGGAGGAAGCCTATTTCAATCTTCTTGATTGGGGATGCTCGCCGCAGGAAGCCCGTGCGGTATTGCCTAACAGCCTGAAAACCGAAATTGTCATGACCGCCAATATTCGTGAATGGCGACACTTCCTAAAGCTGCGCACGGCTACCGATGCACACCCTCAAATGCGAGAGCTAACCATTCCGCTATTGCTGGAATTGCAGGAGAAAGTCCCCGTGTTGTTCGGTGATATAAAGGTTAAGGACAGCGAATAAAAATTCATGTTGTGTATAATCCAAACCAAAGTTAATATGATTAAAACAATATTTTATAAATGAGGAGATATAGAGAATGAAAAACATTGTTAAAATTATTTCTTTTATTGCAATGATTACAATTATCAGTACTGTTTTAATAATTTGTTCAACGGGTTGTTCTGTTGATATGACCGATATGGCGAAAGATGTTTCAGCACAACAGGAAATTGCCGACGAGCTTGCTGTCAATCAAAAAACGCCAACCGATATAAATTATTCTCTTGAGCGTTATAATTTGATAAGGAGAGCGTATTGGGTCAACGGTCAGCGAGAAAAAGCAAATAGCCTTGTATGTGAAGTTGAAAAACCGTTAGGATATATTGTGCTTTTTAGTGGAAATACTGTTGTTGGCAGTTTTGTTGTTGATGGAAAGGTCACAAGCCTCAATAGTTATCTTACGCCAAACGCTTGGGAATCTGTTGAAACGTATCGTGGAAGTCATTATCTCGTATCAAGAGAGCTCGCTGATGTTGATGGTTCATATGGGGAAAATGATGCAGGAATCTTTTTCTTTACCCCTGACGGAAAGTACATTGAGTGGACCGGAACGTATCTTTATTCCGATATTCCATTTATTATAGATAATCCTATTGTGTCTTATGAGGTGATTGAATGAAAAAAACATTACTTATAATATTAGTTTGTATCTTGCTTATATGCGTTATTTCGACAACAATATTTTTTAACTGTACACAAACAGGCATTGCCATACGGAACAACTATTGGCATGGGGTGAAAAAAGTTGATGATAACACCGAATACGAGAATCGGAAGCATGTTGAGGATACTTGCCGTGCAATGATAGCAAGTTATAAGAGCGACAAATTAACTTACGAACAATATAAAGATTCTGACAATGAGGAAAAGCAATCATGGGCTGAACAAGCCAAAATGAGGGCTAACAAAACTGCTGCGAGCTACAATGAATATATCCTAAAGAATTCGTACATATGGGATGGAAACGTTCCGTCAGATATAGACAATCATCTTGATTATTTGGATTAAAAAGGAGGAAAGTATAAATGAACATCAAGCATATAACACGTTCAGAAAGCTATGAAACAATATGTCAAGATTTTTCATGTTGTGCTAACTGTGAGCATTGGATTAGCAACAACCAATATAGTGGGGTGTGTGTAAATCCTAAGTGCCGTCCCCGTTATACACAGGGTGACTGGTGGTGTAGGCATCGTCAAGAAGTAAAGAAAGGAGAGAAGTCATGAGATTTTTCCGAAACACCGACAAGGGAGTCAACTTCTTGCAAATTGCAATATTATCATTATTCGCAATACAATTGATATGTGTCGGAATTGCTGCGACATTAGGCGTTGCGTACAAAACATGGTGGTCTTTCGTGATACTGTTTGCGCCGTTCGTCTTGTTCATGATATTGCTTGCGGTGTATTCCTTGATTATATTGATTAAGACATTCAAAACACAAAGAAAAGGAGAACACAAAAAATGACTAACACAATCAAAGATTCAGGCAACAGGACTGTGTTTGCAACAGGCAGTGTCCGAGACATGCAGGAAGGCAAGGGGAGAATGGATTTATTGCCACATCTCGCAATTATTGAAGTATCAAAGCATTGCGAAGCAGGAGCGAAGAAATACGGCGAACACAACGTTGATAAGGGTATTCCGCTTCATAGTCTGTGCGATAGTGCCGCCCGACACTTGTTCAAATTCATGCACGGCGAAACGGACGAAAATCATCTTGTCGCCGCCGCTTGGAATCTTCTGTGGGCAATTCAGACAAGAGAAACGCATCCTGAACTGACAGATATTCCTGCGATAAAATCAAGCGAGGCTTGCAAGGAAGAAAAAGCAGCAGACAAAACAGACAGGACAGCTAAATCGGATACTATGGACAGTCTGGATAAGCTGATAGACGAAAACGAAATACGGAAACAGATACATGAGCTGTTTGAAAAAATGAAAACTAATTTTGTTATCCCCGGCGTCGGCGAATGTTGCTGTTGCGGAAAGAAAGATTGCGACATTCCCTTTCACCCCGAATGGAAGGACAAAAAGCGTTACTTCAACTCTGATTACGTTGACGAATGGGACGATATAAAAGCAGATGATTGTCTCTATGAGGTCAAGCTGACAACACGCATGGTTACGTTCAACAATGACGACATCGGGGAAACTGGAACATATCATCTTTGCGGCAAATGTGTAAATGCATTGCTGGATTACATCGAGGGGATAGGCGATACGGACGAGGGCAGGGATTAAAATATATTGTCAGAACGCTGCAAAAATGCTTGACAATAGCCCGTGTTTGTTGTATCATATGTTCGCAGCAGAAACCTCTGTGAAATTCCTTTCAAGCAAAAACTTCCCTACCAATATCGGCAGGGGAGTTTTTGTTTTTGCTTTACCGTTTACATAACTTTTCTGATAGTGCGCTGAAACGCCGTAGGATTGATTCTAACGAGCCGTTTTAATAGTAGCACAATCATATTGCTTTATACATAAAACCGCTCACAATCAATCGTAGAGCGCTACACGGCGCGCACAGCCATTACGGCGGTTAAATGACTAACAAATAGCCACTCCAATGTCACGGCACATTTTGTCAAACTGTTCGTGCATTGTGTCCTGCATCATCTCGATAGCCATTATGTCATAATTGACATCTTCGAGCTTGATACAAAGCCTTTCAGCGTATTTGACTTCTTGGTCGGAATCTTCCATAAGGCATTTCACCTTGAGAGCCGCCGAGCCCTGCTTCATTTCGCACAGTTTACTGTACCATTCTTCAAGCAGGGATTTTGTTTCACGTTCCCATTCAAGCCAATTATTAAAACATTCCCTTGTAACTTTCCGTTTTGAATCGGACGAAATTTTGTTGCGAGAATAGCTGTTCAGGCTTGTGGGAACGAGCCCCATGTTTGCTCTGGAGTAATCGGGCGTGATAATCCGCTGGCAATGGTTGATAGCGTACCTGTGTACTCCACGCATGTCGGCGGACTCTTTCAAGTACTGATATTCGTGTAGTCTCTTAAACCCATGAAAATTCATAAAGTCAAACAAGTCCGCAAGCTCATTGTGCATACGCAAAGCTGTTGATTCTCGTGTTGCAATCGCATTGAAGATTTCAATAGTTTCCATATAATTGTCCCTCACTTCTCTATACCAAGCCGCTCAAGGATTTTGTTGATTTTATCGTCCTGCTCTTTAAGGTGCGCGTCTATGCTCCGAACCGCCGCCGTTATTGCATCTTGCATATCGGACTGTCCGACATTTTCTTGATAGTTAGCCACACCAATAGCAAAGCCGACAATCGTCAAGTAATCCAATAAACTGTTTTGAGTGTCGGTGTTCATGCTGAAATTAGCTTATCCTTGTCACATTGGCACATACGTTAATGATAGTGCCGGCAGGTGAAGTCATTCTCGCGGAAATGAGCGGATTGAAGTTGCAGCAAGTGGGGATACAAATTGTGGTTTCGGCATGAAGCGTAGTCGTGCCTCCTGCGGTAACTGTTTCTTCTGCGTTTGCACAGGGGAGCGCAACAGCATCTTTGTACAGCATGAGAATAGCCGTGCCTGCGCTTGTGTTTGTGAAAGTGACATCATAGGATATACGGTAAATGCCACTATGCCTGATTACAAAGCCGTCATTCTGTGTGTGAATGGAGCACCCCGAATCCGTGGCGAGATTTCCGAGCACTGTAATATTGGCGTTTGACGTGATAGTCTGCGATACAGAGTTGTAAGCAGTCTGTACAGACTTGTTGCAAGTGTTCCTGCGATTACAAGAGCCGCAAGAAGAATTACAAGAATTACAAGAATTACAAGACATGTGTTTGTTTCCTTTCGTGTTTGATAGGTATTACTATGATTATAATTAAAGCCCGACACAGCAAGTGCATCGGGCAAGTGCTGTTCAATTAAGCACGATGACAGATTGTGTCAGTAAAGGCATGTGATTGTCGCCAAGATTAGCAACCACAACCACAGCCACAGCCGCCGCAGAACGGGGAAGCTCCGCCGTTATAGGTAATAGCGGTGGGGTAGCGAACTACGCCGCAAAGTGCAGCCTGAAGCTGAAGGTGGTTAATCTGGTTCTGCATATCAGCCATGCGGTTGCCGCTGATTGCATCGAGAATCTTCTGCGTGTTCATTGCGTTGTCATAGCGAACACTGTCGATGTTACGATTGATTTCGCAGCAACAGTTAGACACAAGGGTCTGCAATGCCCTGCCTTCGGTCAGGATAGAATTGTTGAGGGCAAAAGTGCTGTCGCAGATACCGTTACCAAGGGAAGTCATGCGAGCTTCAAGGTTCTGGAACTGCTGTCCGAACAGGATTTCCTGAATGCTTGCCGCAGTACCGTAACCACTCATGCCTTTGTTCCCCCAGCCGTTGTTGCCTGCAAATCCCCAAAAGAGAAACAGGAGAATGAGCATCCAAGCCCAAGAACCGCCCATGGTGCTGTCACGGTCATTGCCGGTTGCCGCTGCAATGTCAGCGAGTGAATAATTAGAATCCATAATAATTAGTCCTTTCGTGTTGTATTATTGTGTGTTTATATTAAGCGTGCGCACCGCCGAATATCAGATAAATCTTAAAAATATTAAAGATTGCGTTATAGCGTTATAGCGTTATTGCGTTATTGCGTTATTGTGATTATTTCAAAAAGTTTTGCAAGAACGCCGACATTTGTTTTAGTTTCTGAAATTGTCCTTGCGACATCATTCCACTATTTATTAGCTGATTGAGGACATCTTGCGGGTTCTTGTTGCCGAACTGCCTTTTGAAAGCATTGAATTGTTTTTGAAGCTCACCGATATTCACTCCGTCCATTATTGGATTATCCGCGTTTCCGGAATTATTTTGATTAGCAATGCCGTTACCCGACATATTTTTTCTTGTAAAATCTGCAATGTTCATTTATTCCCTCCGCTGTTGCCGTCCTGTGTAAGTCGTGTATAATCTCTATGTTGGTTAGTTGCTTTCGGTAGCTTCACAATTCTTTTCAGACTTTTTAGTATTGTTTGTCGGCTTGCCCGATTTTTCTAAGGCGTTGAGACGGTTCTCAACCTCTGCCAAACGTGCTGTAAGCGTCTCTACGGCCGCTTTTTCGTTAGGCGAATAATCTGTCACCGAAGATGTTTCCTGCTCGTCTATGGTGCGTACAATGCGTTTAGAAATCTGTCCTGCATCGTTTACCGCCTTAACGTAAATGTACTGTCCGTCATTGCGCATCATCCAACGTATCTGTCCTGGCTGAACCTGTGTTGCCCATGCTTCATCAGCCGAGCTCACCATGATAAAGTCTGCGTTGGATTGCGGGGATGGCAAACTTGCATTATTGTTTCCGATACCGCTGTTGAATTGCTGATTGAGAGCGTTGTTGTAATTTTGTGCATACATGCTCTGCCGCCAAGGGTCGTTATTCTGTGAAAATGGATAGCCGTAATTGCCGTAACCGTTGTAACCGTATGCCATTAGAACACACCTCCGTATTTTCTATTTGCTGATTTAATTGTAACAAAAAAGACCGCTTCCCAAAATTCGGAAAACGGTCTAATTAACGTTCAAAAAGTGATTTAATTGTGACGAAAATATGTCAATTTGGATTAGTTGTTGTTTTGTCGTTATTATCAATGTGTCTAAATAGCTGACTTGTCGCAGATTTTACACGCTTGCGTATCTGCGAGAGTTGTAGTGAATCTTGCATTTCCTCACATAATTGCTCATATGTAAGACCATCCAAATATATACGCTCCAACATATAACGGTCGGTTTCATTATGAACCCATTGTTTTATCAAATACAACCACTCGTCGCGACTTTTATCGTTTACGACGTTTCTTAACCCTAACTTTGACCCCTTTCGCTCTGCCATTCTTCTTAATCCTTCGGCGTAATCTCACCCTTGCCATCAGTTATGTCACCATCCCCACCGATAAAGTTTATGTAGCCATTTTCTCCGCTATCCATATCATAGCTTTCATAATCGTAACTCATCCAAGCCCCGAGCCAAGCAAGATTACAGATAAGCAATGCTAAAATCAATACAATGATAATAATAGTTTTCCGCAAATCACTCCTTGCCATGCGCTCATTGTGTCGTTCCCATGCCATTTCAGACATGGTGATTTGAGGCATACTGTATTTTGTGTTTTCAGAATCGTTAATCTTCATAAATTTCGTAAATCGGTAAGCAAACAAGTTAACAACTCAACAAATCAATAACGCAATAGGTCAATAATCAATAGTCAATAGTCAATAGTCAATAATCAATACCAAGCCTGATTGCAATAAACCCAACGGCTACCGTAATTATCGCCCCGATTATCAGCAAAAGGACTGATTCTGCACGTTTTTCAGCTCTCTGTACGGGCTTCTCAACCAATGATTTCACATCGGTTTTAATTTCCGCAACATTTTTATGTAAAGCGTCCAACACGGTTTCGATTCTTGC
This sequence comes from Hominilimicola sp., assembly GCA_051877355.1. Classification (GTDB taxonomy): domain Bacteria; phylum Bacillota; class Clostridia; order UBA1381; family UBA1381; genus Hominilimicola. The sequence continues at coordinate 3,280 of JBJEIU010000189.1, read as the reverse complement.
ATTAGCGATTTCCAGAGAATTTACTTTTCTTTCAAGGTCGTGAATCTGCTGTTCGTGCTTGCAAGGAATACACTCGGGCATAAAAACACCACCTTAAAAATTGCTCTTGTCCGTGGGGTTATTCACAATACCGAAAGCAACAAGTACTGGCAACAGCACGTTCAGAAGTCCGTCAACGGTTTCGCTAATGTCAACGCCAGCAAATTCCTTTACACAGAACACAACAAGTGCGCCTACGGACAGCCACAAAGCCCAAGACCTAAAGCGTGTCCAAATAGACTGTTTACCCTCGTTGGCGTTCTCCGTGTTTTCGGGGGTAATAATGCCCTTTTCATGAACTTCTACAACTTCGCTGTTTTCGCTGTTTTCGCTGTTTTCGTTAATCTCGTTAATCTTGCTAATCCTGTCCATTGTGTCCATTATTAAGTATCCTTTCCGATGTTTCCTGTGTACTCCACTGTTCCGACGCTCACGGAAGCAGTCACGGAATACGGCAGATTACAAGTCAAAAGTTTATCAAAAGCCTGTCGGGATTTCTTTCCCCACTTGCCATCAATTACAAGCATTTTCCCGTTGTCATCGGTAAATCCAGCCTCGTTTAAGGCTTCCTGCATAGCTTTATATGCATCGGATTGAGCGATAGGAGACTGCACTTCAAAAGAAAGAATAGGTTTCATAATATTATCCTCCGAATCGGAATAATTAAGTTTTGCGGTAACTTTGCCACGGTGAGTGAAGGCACGTTCATTAAGTTTCCATACGCCAACTCCGTGCGCCGCCGAACGAGCTTCAACAACCAACGGATTGCCGAGCGCATCAAAACCGCAAATCCACCCGACATGTATCATTCGTCCGGCGGAATTAGCTACGAACACAGCTTCGCCTATCACATAGTCTCGGTCAATATCGGAAATTGCGCCCTTGTCCTCGCACCACTGCTTATAGCAGTAATCAGCATTGACATCAGTCCCTAAAAACGAATCAAGCAAGCCCTCGCAATCGGTAGCTTTGCTTCCGATGAACTGCTTGAATTTATCATGAAAATAATTCCAACCCAGCCGAGCCCAAGAGGTTTGTTTGCTGTAATGTTCGTTCCAACGGCTTCTTATTAGGCTTTCGGTAACTGTCGTGCCTGTCGTACCGTACAGATAGCACCATACCCTATCGTTTCCAACAGGAAATTCAATATTGTATGAAGGCAATACCGTTGCAGGATTAGCATGTGACAAAGCAAATTCTATAAATTCTGTTGCTGTTTTCATAGCGCGCACCACCTATATATATGAAAATTTAATTATATATCACACAACAATACTACCATACCGCAAGCGTATTGTCAATACAAAGTTTTAGTATATTTATACGCTCTTGTATTTTAGTGTTTTAACCGCTTATTTGCGCCCAATTCGTCCACGAATCGTCAGTATACATTCGTACAAGTATTGCTGAACCGCTATATAGCGTGTATCTCTGCATAACAATTACTTCGTCCCCGAATATTTCAAGCAATCCGCCTGTTGTAGAGGGGAATCCGTTTTCTAATGTCACGGAAGTTGGCGTTAAATAAGCTCCAACGGTGAAAAGCTGGTCGATATTATCAGTATCCGTTAATGTTGCCATCATGCCTAATATTGGCAATCCGTTTTGGGCTATTGTGCCGCTCACGTCTAATTCTGCTTGCGGATTAAGAGTGCCAACACCTATTTTGCCTGTGGTTGCAAAGAATAGCGCAGGCTTTCCAGAGGCGACAATGAATGTCGCTGTTGCTTCTGTCCATGTGTCGGCAATTTTTATTTCAACATCATATGAGTTTTCGGCATCAAGCTCTCTTATTGTAGACGCATCAATGCTTATATCGCCGTTAGAATCTAAGAATTTTGTAATGTTGACCCAATCGCCCCATATTGACGCAGAAGTTGCTTTCTTGCGGTAAGAGCAAACTGTGTTAGTATTTTTATCCACATCGTTTACAGTTACAACACTGCGTTTAGCGGATAATGTTATGTGCGCTGTTGTTGAAATTGGGCTTGTTCGTTCAACGCTTGCGCTATCAATGCTGACCGAGTTGTACGGAAGCACGGTTATTTGTTTTGTTGCTGTGGACACATATCCCCTGCTGTCCGTAACGGTTAATTCAAAATTGACATCTCCGCTGTCTAAAACCTCGCCAAAAGAAATCAAATTCGCATCGGCAGAAATGTTTTTTGACGGCGTTCTTATTTGTCTGTCGGTTATTTGTGCTCCGTATTGTCCACTGCACAGAGCTGATAGCGTCAAGTTTGATTGTCCCTGCAAGATAAATTGGTTTGACCCAAGAACCAAGATTACATCATCATTTGTATCAAAATATGTTATATCGCCGATAACAGGTGACGTATACTCGCTCGTGAATCGCAGAACAAGAGTATAATAATCTGTTCCTATCAGCGTATCGCCGTCATATGTTTCTAACTCTACTAATAGAGGAATATATGGGCTCTCGTTATTTTCTGTTGCTAACTCTAAAACATCATCGTCCGACAAAGAACCTTCGATAAAGTCATAACTCGATGAGGCGGTAAATCCTTCTTTTGAGAAGATAGGATTAGTTGCATCTTTCATCACATAAAAATTGTGCGTGTATGATAAATCAAAGCACTGAAACACAAAGCGGAAAGCGTTGCTTTTGCCTACAATTATATCAGTTGCAGATTTGAATATAGATTTTTGGGGCATTTTCTATCTCCTGTTTCTATATAAACAATATTGCTGTGCCTTTTAATGTTTTGTTCTCGTAATAAGGCTGAATTTTGATATTGCCTGTGGATATTGATTCTCTGACATTAAGTTTTTGAATCGTCATAATATCAAAGTCTATGCTTGTCAGTAACGATGTTCCCCTGTAAATCTTAAATTCTTTAGGCGTTAATTCAAGCCTATAAGGGTCAACAGGGTTGCTGACATGTATTCCCTCTGCGCTCAACATTCTGAACAAGGCATCGCCAGCGAAAGTAGCTCCATACTGCCAAACAGGATTACCGTCATTCCAACCGCTGTCAGTCCATGCAATGCCGTTGGAGGTCATTGTGAATATGGTAAAACTATTTTCAAGTTCGGGACGGTCATGCAAATACAAGATGGTAGAACCGTCTGTTTGCGTGACGCTTGTGGAATACAAGCCCATTGCCCCATACATCAGCTCATTAAAGGCTAACACAGTCCTAATCCTATCATTTAGGTTGTTATTATAGTTATCATGCAACTGTTGAATTATTCGTTGCTCACGCCCTGTAAATGGGCT